>DASVWR010000167.1:0-19160 GCA_036393115.1 Casimicrobiaceae bacterium | reverse complement strand
GGTGTCCCACTCCCTCGGCCTCCACGGTCGAACTCGCGCGCCGCAGCGTCCCCACTGCTACCCGGCGCGGGTGTATCCGTGCAATGGGGTTCGTCCCGCGATTACCGAGCTTTCCTACGGGTTCGCCGCCGCGAACGTGTTGCAGTCGCGCAGGTCGCCCGACTGGAGCCCGGTCTTGAACCAGCGCGCGCGCTGGGCCGACGAGCCGTGAGTGAACGAGTCGGGAGCGACGTAGCCGCGCGTCATCTTCTGGATCCGGTCGTCGCCGACCGCGGCCGCCGCCGCGAGGCCGCTGTCGATGTCGCTGGTGTCGATCAGGTTGCGCTTCTCGGCGTAGAACGCCCAGATGCCCGCGTAGCAATCGGCCTGGAGCTCGAGACGCACCGACAGCGCGTTCGCCCGGGCCGCGCTGCTTTGCTCGCGCTCGGCGTCGAACTTCTGCATCGTGCCGAGCAGATTCTGCACATGATGGCCGACTTCGTGGGCGATCACGTACGCCTGCGCGAAATCGCCGGGGGCGCCGAAGCGCTGGTGCAATTCGGCGAAGAACGACGTGTCGAGGTAGACATCGCGGTCGCCGGGACAGTAGAACGGGCCGACGGCGGCCTCGGCGCGACCGCAGGCCGACGGCGTCGAGCCGCGGAACAGCACCAGCTTGGGCGGCTCGTAGCGCGAGCCCATCGCCTTGAAGACTGCGCCCCAGACGTCCTCGGTGTCGCCGAGCACGCGCGCGGAGAACTCCTTGTTGATCGCGGCTGGCGACGTGGCGCCCTGCGGCGTACCGCTGGCCGGGCCGGTCTGCGGTCCGTAGCCGGGAGCGGGCGCGCTTTGCGTCGGTGGCGCCTCGCCGCCCGAGAGGAGGCCGAGCATCGTGAGCGGATTGATGCCGAACAGCCAGCCGACGATGACGATCAGGATCAGCGCACCGGCGCCGATGTGCATTCCTCCGAGCGGGAACCCACCACCACCGCCCGAGCCCTCGGGCGCGCCTCCGGTGCGGTCCTCGACGTTATCGCTCTGCCTGAAATCACCCCACTTCATCGCCAGCCTCCGAGGGTACGCCGGTCGCTTCGCCGCGCGGTCGGCCGATCGTGCGAATGCGCGTCGCTCACGGTTTGAGCGCGCGATAGAGGAATGGGAGGCTCGCGTCCATCCGGTAGTCGATCGACGAGTGGTTGTCGTCGAACTCCTCGTAGGCGTGCGCGATGCCGTGCTGCGTCAGGCGCTTCGACAGGAGCCTCGCTCCGTAATGCAGGTGGTACTGATCGCGCCAGCCGCAGTCGATGTAGATGCCGGAGAGCGAGCGCAGCGCGTCGCGACAGGTGCCGACGAGGTGCACCGGATCGTGCCGCAGCCAGCGCTTCCAGCGCGCATGGAGCAGCTCGCCGGTTTCGAGATTGAACGGAACGCGAAAGCCGAGCGGGGCGGCCGGGTCCGGATCGTAGCTCGCCGCCATCGCGAGGTTCATCAGCGTGTGCACCTCGGCGTCGGAAAGCTTTTCGCGCGACCACACGTGATCGAGGAAGCGCCGGATGCGACCGTCGTCGCGGCCGTCGGCTGCGCCACGCTCGTCGCGCAGCACGGCGATGCGGCCCGCGTGGCGCGGATGGCGCCGGTAGCGATCGAGCTCGTTCAGCGTCCGCGGCCAGTCGGTGAGATAGCAGAAGTCGAACAGCGCATCGCCCGAATGGTCGGCGATCGCGCCCCAATGGCGCGCGTAGCGCATGCCGTGGATGATCGCGCCGTAGCCGCCCGAAGACTTGCCGAAGCAGCCGCGATGCTCGCGCGACGCGAGCGTGCGGAACTCGCGGTCGACGAACGGGATCAGTTCGCGCGTCAGGTAGTCGGCGTAACGGCCGATCGCGCTGGAGTTGATGTACTGGTTGCCGCCGAGCGACGTGAAGCAATCGGGAAACACGATGATCGCCGGGCCCATCCGCCGCTCGGCGATGAGGCGTGCGGCGCGCTCGGGAACGTTCTCGTCGAACGGCCTCCAGTTGAGGTGCGCGGGACCCGAGCCGGTGAAGCCGACGAGATCGAACAGCACGGGAAAGCGCCGGCCGCGTCCGCTGCTCCTGCCCCGCACGGTGCCGTCGTCGTAACCCGGCGGGAGCCACACCGGGAGCTGGCGCCGATGGGGATCGCCGAGCGGATTGTCGGCGAGCACGCGCGAATCGAATTCGAGCACCTTGACGGTGCCGGTCCTGCTGCGGGGAGTCTTGCGCGTCATCGTCCGCGATTGTGCCGGCGTTGCAGGGTCGTGGCAAATCGACGGCCGGTCGCAGCGCCAGAATCGCGCAGGCGTGCGCGATGTCCCTTCGATTGCGCCCGATACAATGCGCATCGGCCGCTGATCGACGCGCATCGGCTGCTGACATTCCCCGCCGTTGCGGACCTCTCGACGCCGATCGCCCCCGATGACACCGTTTACCGATGACGGCGCCCCGCCCCCGGCGGGCCGCGACGCGCTCGACGGCATCACGCGCGGCATGCTCTTCGCGAGCTTTCTCAAGATGGGGCTGCTCGGCTTCGGCGGCGTGCTCCCGTGGGCGCGCCGCGTCGTCGTCGACGAGCGTGAATGGCTCACCGATCGCGAATTCGCCGAGACGATGGGCCTGTGCCAGGTGCTGCCGGGTCCCAACGTCGTCAATCTCGCGGTCATCATCGGCAGCCGCAGCCACGGGCCGCTCGGCGCGCTGATCGCGGTCACCGGCATCCTGTTCGTCCCCATCGCCGTGATGCTCGCGATCGCGATCTTCTACGCGCAGGTGGCGCAGCATCCGCTCGCGCAGCACGCGATAGCGGCGGCATCGGCGGCGGCGGCGGGGCTCATCGTCGGGACCGCGGTGCGTCTCCTGATCAACGCACGGCCGCCGCTGCGGGGCGTCCTGACCGGCGCCGCGGCCTTCCTGCTGGTCGGCGTGCTGCACTGGCCGCTCGTGTGGGTCGCGCTCGCGCTGATCGTGATCGGCGTGGGTGCCGAATGGCGCGCGTCGGCGTGAGCGCCGGAGTGCCGACGTGACGGCCGGCGTAGCGGTGGTGATCGAGCTCGCGGTGCGCTTTGCCGCGCTGTCGCTCGTGGCGATCGGCGGCATCAGCGCGATCCTTCCCGAGATCCATCGCGTCGTCGTCGACGTACAGGGGTGGATGACGAGCGCGGAGTTCGCCGACCTCTTCGCTCTCGCGCAGCTCGCTCCCGGCCCGAACGCGATGTTCGTGTCGCTCGTCGGCTGGAAGGTCGCCGGGATTCCGGGGGCCCTCGTCGCCACCGCCGCGGCCTGCGGTCCATCGTCGGTGATGTGCTACTGGTTCGCGCGGTGGGCCGAGCGCGCGCGAACGACGCGGATCCTGCCGGTGCTGCGTCGCGCGCTCGCGCCGATCGCCATCGGCTTCATCCTGGCCAGCGGATTCACGCTCGCACAGGGCGCCGATCGCTCGCCGGGTGCGCTCGTACTGACGCTGGTCGCGGCCGTGGCGATCGCGTTTACGCGCGTCAATCCGGTATGGATCCTCGTCGCAGCGGCGGTTGCCGGCGGGACTGGTCTTATCTGACGTCGCGCGAGCGCTTGTCCGGCCCGAGCATCGAGCCGCGGCAGCGCGCGGCGCCGCAGCGACAGCGGTAGGCGGCCAGCAGCTTCTTCGTGCGGCGCCCTTCGACATTGAGCCGGTAGTCGTAGGCGAGCTCCTCGCCCGCGCGGATCGTCCGGCGCGCCGCGATGAAGACGCGCCCGCGATCGTCCTCGTACGGCACGCAATTCGGCGCGCAGCTGTGGTTGATCCAGCGCGCGGCGTTGCCGCGCACGCCGGCGTCGATCACGCGCCCGTCGTTCAGCTCGAACAGGAACGTGTGGTACGGATTCGCCGGATCGCTGTCGGGCAGCGCGTCGGCCGCCTCCATCGCGATGCGCCGCCCTCGGTACTCGATGATGTCCTCGCCCTTCGCGATCGTGCGGGCGGCGAACACGCCGCGGCCGTGGATCGGCGAGCGGCGTACGACGTAGGAGCAGCTGCGGGCGGGCATCGAACGGTTGCGTGCGGGCATCGGGGAGGGCGCGGCAACGGAGGCGCGATTGTCGCACGGTGGTCGATGCCGGCGACAGGCCCGCACGCCCGCGGCACGCGTGCGTCGGCGATCACCGCTTGTGTTTTGCGTCGCCTCGCGAAACAATATCGTATGCGAACGATTCGTATGCAAAGGAAGTCCCGGGAGGCATCGGAACGGCCGCCTGCCGGCGAGCCCGTCGAAGCGCTCGGCCTGCTCGTCGCCGGGGTGGCCAAGAGCTGGCGCGAGGAGCTCGACCGCAGGCTGCGTCCACTGGGGTTGACCCGCGTCCAGTGGCAGGCGCTCCTGTGGCTCGATCGCGCCGGCGGCGAGCTCGTGCAGGGTGAGCTCGCCGAGCGTCTCGATATCGGTGCGCCGGCGACCGTCGCGCTCGTCGACCGCATGCAGCGCGACGGCCTCGTCGTGCGGCGCGAAGTGGCGCGCGACCGGCGCCTGAAGGCGGTCAGGGTGACCGCGCGCGCGCGCGCGCTGCAGGAGCGCATTCGCCGCACCGCGCTCCGGCTGCGGCGCGAGATGCGCGCAACGCTCTCCGACGCCGAGCTCGAGACGCTGTGCGCCCTGCTCGCGCGCGTGCGGGGGGGCCTCGAGGCACTGAACCGGTGACCTCCGGATCGCGCTTTCTCGTCACGCTCGCGGTGATGGGGGCGACCGTGATCCAGGTTCTCGACACGACGATCGTCAACGTCGCGCTGCCGCACATGGCAGGCGAGCTCTCCGCTTCGACCGACCAGATCAGCTGGGTGTTGACAAGCTACATCGTCGCGTCGTCGGTGGTGATGCCGATGACCGGCTATCTCGCCGACCGCCTCGGGCGCCGGCGTTACCTGCTCGTCTCGATCGCCGGGTTCATCGTCTCGTCGGCGCTCTGCGGCGTCGCCGGGTCGCTCGCCGAGATCGTCTTCTTCCGCCTGCTGCAGGGCATGTTCGGCGCTTCGCTGGTGCCGCTGTCGCAGGCGATCATGGTCGACAGCTACCCGCCGCACGAGCGCGGCAAGGCGCTCGCCATCTGGGGCATGGGCGTGATGGTCGCGCCGATCCTCGGTCCCACGCTCGGCGGCTGGCTCACCGAGGCGGCAAGCTGGCGCTGGAATTTCTACATCAACGTTCCGGTCGGCGCGCTGTCGCTGTTTCTCGCTGCGCGCAACGTCCCGGACACGCCGACCAGGGACCGCGGGATGGACTGGTGGGGGCTCGTGTTTCTCGCCATCTTCATCGGCGGGTTGCAGTACGTGCTCGACCGCGGCCAGCAGGAGGACTGGCTCGCCTCGGCGGCGATTCGCGCCGCGGCGCTCGCGCTCGCAGGCGGCCTCGCGTTGTTCGTCGCGCACTCGCTAACGTCGCGGCGCGAGACGCTGTTCGATCTTGCGCTCTTCGCCGATCGCAACTTCGCCGCCGCGACGATCGTCGGCGGCGCGATGGGCCTGTCGCTCTACGGAGGGATGCTCCTGCAGCCGGTCCTGTTCGAGAACCTGCTGCAGTATCCGACGCTCGACACCGGTCTCGCGATGATGCCGCGCGGGATCGGGAGTCTCATCAGCATGCTGATCGTCGGCAGGCTGGTCGGCCGCGTCGGCGCGAAGCCGCTGATCTGGTTCGGCATCGTCACCGGCGTCGTCGGCGCCTGGATGATGACGCGGATGGATCTCGATGCCGACTGGAGCGTGATGCTGGTGCCGCTCCTCCTGCAGGGCATCGGCGTCGGATTCGTGTTCATACCGCTGTCGGCGATCGCGTTCGCGACGCTGCCCAAGCGTCTCGCCACCGAAGCCGCGGGCGTCTACAGCCTGATCCGCTCGATCGGCGCGTCAATCGGCATCTCGATTGTCAGCGTGTCGCTGACGCGGAGCGCGCAGGTGAACTGGGAGCTCCTGCGCGGCTACGCCGATCCGTACCGATTCCAGGTGCAGCAGTTCCTGCACCCGCTCGGCCTCTCGGCGGCCGGCGCGGGCCTTGCGGTGCTGGCGCAGGAGGTCGCCGCACAGGCGGCGATGCTTGGCCTGCTGCATGCGTTCTGGATCATCGTCGCGAGCTTCTTCGTGATGATCCCGCTCGTGCTGCTGCTGAAGCCGGGTCGCGCCCGCGCGACGGCGGCGGTTGCGGTCGCAGAGTAGCGGTCGCCCGGTAGCGGCTTTCCAATGGCGCCCCCCGCGCGGCGGCTCAGCCGCGCTGGCCGATCAGCGCGAGAAATTCCTCGCGCGTCGTGGGCGAATCGCGGAAGGTGCCGAGCACCGAGGACGTGACCATCTCCGAGTTCTGCTTCTCGACCCCGCGCATCATCATGCACAGGTGACGCGCTTCGATCATCACGCCGACGCCGCGCGCGTCGACCGATTCCAGCACCGCCTGCGAGATCTGCTCGGTGAGCCGCTCCTGCAGTTGCAGCCTGCGCGCGTACATGTCGACCAGCCGCGCGAGCTTGGAGACGCCGAACACGCGTCCGGTCGGAATGTAACCGATGTGACAGCGGCCGAAGAACGGCAGCATGTGGTGCTCGCAAAGGCTGTAGACCTCGATGTTCTTCACGATCACCATGCTGTTCGTGTTCTGCGTGAAGATGGCGCCGTTGATGAGGGTCGTGACGTCGCTGCGGTAACCCGAGGTGAGATAGGCGAGCGCTCTCGCGACGCGCCCGGGCGTCTTCGCGAGCCCTTCGCGGCCGGGATCTTCGCCGAGCGCGATCAGCAGTTCGCGCGTCAGTTGCTCGACGCGCGCGAGGTCGACCTGCGGATGGGCATCACGATTGCCTGGCATGGAGCGTGCCTCTGCTGGTGTTACGTGCACGAGGGCGGCGACGATCGTTGAGGTCGGCCCGGGCAGCGCGCAGTATGCGAGATCGCCGCCGATCGGGCGAGATCCGATTGGGCCAGAGCCGAATGGCCGATGTGCGATCATCGTCCGACGATCGGCGCAGGCGAGGTGGAGGTCGTTGCATGATTTGCAAGAGTTGCGGAGCGGACAACGCCGAGGATGCTCGCTACTGTACTCGCTGCGGAGCCGAGCAGCCTCGCGCTGCGATGCGCCCGGGTCGCGGCACGGCGATCGCCGTCGTCGCTTCAGTCATCATCGTCGCACTCGCCGGCTATGGCGGATGGCGATTGGTAACGAGTTCGTGGCATGGCGCGGAGGCGCCGCGTTCGCGAAGCGGCGCCGTGCCGGTTGCCACTGGCAGTGCGCCGCCACCTACCGACCAGAGCGCGGCACCGCTGCCTCCACCGCCGGCGCTGCCGGCCGGCGCCGAAGCCGCAGCGGGCGCGGCGCGTCCGGCAGAAGGCGCCGCGATGTCGGGGACAACCGGATCCGAGGCGAGCGCGGAAGCGACCGGCGCAGCACCACCCGCGGCCGGTGCATCCGCCTCCGCGACCGGTGCCGGAGCCAAGGGGCCATCGCCGACGACGGAGACCGCGCGTGGTGCGGCGCAGGCGCACATACCGCGACCGCGCGTCACGGCACCGGCGCGTGCGCCCGCGGCGCCCATGAGCGCGCCGCCCGCCGCCGAAGCACCGGCGAAGCGACTCACCGCGGCGGCAGTGTCCGCGCCGCGACCGGACGACCACTGGACGCAGATGAATAACGATCTGTCGCGCTGCACGCGCGAGGATTTCATCAATCGCGTGATCTGCGATCAGCGCGTGCGCATCCGTTATTGCGACGGATACTGGGGCAAGGTTGCGCAGTGTCCGGTCAGCCCCTCGACCCAGGACGTGCGCTGATCGGATCCGCTATCCGCGCCCGACAAAGGGCATCCTGGTCGCCATTACGGTCAGGAACTGGACGTTGGCATCGAGCGGCAGGCTCGCCATGAACACGACGGCTCGCGCGACGTGCGCGACGTCCATCAGCGGCTCGACAGCGATCGTCCCGTTCGCCTGCGGGACACCGCGCGCCATCGGCGCCGCCATCTCGGTCGCGGCATTGCCGATGTCGATCTGCCCGCACGCGATGTCGTATTTCCTTCCGTCGAGCGACGTCGACCGGGTGAGCCCGGTGATGGCGTGCTTGGTCGCCGTGTACGGCGCGGAATCGGGCCGCGGCGCGTGTGCGGAGATCGAGCCGTTGTTGATGATGCGGCCGCCGCGCGGCGACTGCGACTTCATGACGCGAATCGCACCTCGCGTGCACAGGAAGGCGCCGAGGAGGTTGGTGTCGATCACCGCGCGGATGCGCTCGACCGGAAGATCCTCGAGCGGCTGCGCCGGTGCGCTGATGCCCGCGTTGTTGAAGAGAACGTCGAGACGCCCGAAGCGCGAGATGATGCGCGCGAACATCGCGTCGACCGACGCGGGGTCGGCGACGTCGGCGGCAATCGCGACGGCGCGCTCTCCCGCGGATCCGGCGTCCGCAATGGCTTCGGCGAGCGGCGCTTCGCGTCGGCCGGCGAGCGCGACGCGATAGCCTTCGTCGAGGAGTGCGCGCGCGACGGCCCGGCCGATGCCGCTGCCCGCGCCGGTGACGAGAGCAACGGGTGACTGGCGATCCATCGACGATCCCCGGCTACAGGCAGATGCCGGCGCGGAAGCGGTGGCCGAAGCCGCCTCCGCATATCGTCGCGCCCCAACCGAAGGCCGGCCACGGTGCACCGTACCAGCCATAGGGCCACGCGTAGCCCGGCCACGGCGCGTACGCCGGGTAAGGAACCGTGTAGTAGATCGGCGCCGGCGGCGCAGGACGATAATCCGGAGGCACGCCGGGCTCGCCCGGGCTCGGCGGGTAGTTCGGCGTGATGTATTGGGGCGGTGGCGGCGCCATGCCCGCGATCTGCCGCGCGATCTGCCATTCGCGCCATGCGAGCAGCCGCTCGGCTTCGCTCGCCGTCAGCTCGCCGCGCTTGACGCGACCGTCGATGTCGTCGCGAACGAGCTTCATGCGATCGTCGAGACGCGACGATTGCGTCGCGTCGAGACTCGGCAGCGGCGGCGGCATCGTGCTCGCGACTGCGGGGGCGCTCGACGCGATGGCGAGCATCGCAAAGGAAAGCATCGTAACTGCAGGTATCCGCGTCATGTCCGACCTCGCGTCAGGCTGTGCGCTCGGGCGCCGTGTCCCGCTCTTTGGCATCGAATTCGACCGGGCCGCGTGTCATCCGGTTCGCGCCTCCGAGCGTTGGTGCGCAATGAAGCCTGCGACGGGCGCGTGGACTCGCGACAGAAAGCGTAGCAGGAGCGTCTTCGAGTGGGCAAGATGCGCAGAAAATGCAATGCGTATGGTTCGCGGGCGAAATAAAGCGTAACGATTTGCAACCAACCGACAGGAGCAGCACGATGACCATGCCCGGCACGCGACGGAGCGCGCGGCGCAACCCAGGCCACCTCGGCAGGATGGCGGTGGCGATCGTGTCGCTGATCTGCGTCAGCGCATTCGCACAGACAGCTCCTGACACCGACAATGCGGATCCGCCGACACGGGTAGGAAGGCTCGCCTGGTTCGGCGGCGAAGTGAGCTACTCGCCTGCCGGCGACGACCAGTGGGTGCAGGCGCAGGTCAACCGGCCGATCGTGACCGGCGATCGCCTGTGGGCGGATCAGGGCGCCCGCGCCGAGCTCTCGCTCGACAACGGTTCGTGGTTTCTCGGCGCGCTCACCAGCGTGACCGTGTCGAACCTCGATGACCGCGTGACGCAAGTTCAGCTGCAGCAGGGGACACTCGACGTGGCTCTGCGGCGCTCGTCTCCCGGAGCGATCGTCGAGATCGACACGCCGAATATCGCGTTCTCGCTGACGCGCGCCGGGCGTTATCGCGTCGACGTCGATGCCGAAGGCAACGTGACGACGGTGATCGTGCGAAGCGGCGCGGGTGTGGCGTACGGCAACGATGTGTCCTACGACGTGATGCCTGGGCAGGGCTACGCATTCCGCGGCACCGATGCGCACGACAACGACTTCATCGCGGCGCCGCCGTACGACGAATTCGACCGCTGGGCCGCGGGGCGTGAACGCCGTTTCGAGGATGCGGCGGCCGCGCGCTACGTGTCGCCGGAAGTCGTCGGTTACGCGGATCTCGACACCTATGGTCGCTGGAACTACGATCCGCAGTACGGCAACGTCTGGTTCCCGACGACGGTCGTCGCAGGATGGGCGCCGTACCGCTATGGTCACTGGGCGTGGATCGCCCCGTGGGGCTGGACGTGGGTCGACGACGCGCCGTGGGGCTTCGCACCGTTCCACTACGGACGCTGGGTCCACGTCGATCGCGGCTGGGGGTGGATCCCCGGGCCGGTCAACGTCACGCCGTGCTACGCGCCTGCGCTCGTCGCGTTCGTCGGCGGCGCCGGCTTCGGCGTCGCGATCTCGTCGGGACCCGCGATCGGCTGGTTCCCGCTCGGACCGCGCGAGATCTATCGGCCACCCTATTCGGTCACGCGCAATTACTTCAGGCAGGTGAACGTCAGCAACACGGTCATCAACAACACGACCAACATCACGAACATCTACAACAACTACGTGCGTCCCGGCAGCACCGCGCAGCCGCGCGTCAACTACGTCAACATGCATGCCCCCAACGGCGTCACCGCCGTCCCCCGGGCGGCGTTCGCGCGGGCGGAGCCGGTGAACCGTTCGCTCGTCGCACTGCCGCCGGCCGCGGTCCGCGCGGCCCAGGTCGAGCACGTTGCGCGCGTCGCGCCGCAGCGCTCGGCGTTCACCGGCGCCGCGCCGGTGACGCGCGCTTCGCCACCGGCTGCGGTCGAGCACCGCGGCGTGGTTGCGCGGGTTGCGCCGCCGCCACCGCCCGTTCCGATCAGCCGCCAACTGCCGGTGCTCGAGCGCAATCCCGGACACCCGATCAACCACTCGGAGGCGAGCGCGCTGCGCCGCGAGACGCCGGTAGCCACGCCACCCGTGCGGCTCGTCGCGCCGAAGCCGGCATCGAATGCGGCGCGTGCCCCTGCACCCGCGAGCGCCGCGCCGAACCGCGCGCCCGCAGGCGAGCGCGTCGCGCCCGCACCGCGCTCCGACACCGCGCATCCGCCGCAGGAGCGTGCAACGCCGCGTCCACCGGTCGAGCAGCCGGCGCCGCGGCAGCCGCAGGAACGCGCAGCGCCGCGTCCGCCGCAAGAACGTGCGCCGGGTCCGCCGCAGGAGCGTGCGCCGCGTCCTCCTGCTGAGCAGCAGGCGCCGCGGCAGCCGCAGGAGCGTGCACCGCGTCCGCCAGCCGAGCAGGCCCAGCGTCCGCAGCCGCCGCGTGAAGGCAACAAGAAAGGCGACGAGAAGGGCAACAACCACGACAAGAAGGGCGACAACCAGAACGATCGCCCGTGACAGACCGTCGCCTGTGACAGGGCACCGCGGCCGTCTCGAGTGTTGCGGTAATGACGGCCGCGTGCCGCGACCCGGGCCGATCCGACGGACGGATCGGTCGCGAGGGGGATGTTGCGTGGCTCCCGCAGGTACAATGACATCGTCATAATTGCTGCGGACCCGGGAGAACCGGCGAGCCACCGAAGCAGCCGCGATGAGGTGTCGGATCTGCAAGCAGGCGACCTTGCCAGGGGCACGGCTGTGCGGTCCCTGTCGCGCGGCGCTTAAGCGGGCCCGCCATGGCGGTGACGCCGACGTCACCGGGCTCGAAGACGAATCGCCAGAACGTTTCGGCGTACCGGCCGTGGGCAGCGGGATGCAGGAATCGCTCCCGCCACAGGCGACACCTGGAAAGCGGCGTCGCTGGCCCGCGGTGGTGATGATCGCATCGATCCTCGGCGCGGCCGCCTATGTTCTACCGCGCAGCCATGTCGCACCGGCCGAGCCGCGTGTCGTTCCGGCGGCGGACACTTCGCGCGCGCTCGCGCGGATTGGACCGGCGGTCACGCACCCCTTGGCGAAGGCGAGCGCTGCGAACACCCCGGCGGCGGCGCAAGTGGCTGCGACGGCCGGGGCCGCGCCGGGCGGGCACGCGCTCGTCGAAGCTGCGCCGTCGCGGAGCGACGATCTACGCGGAGTCGGCGGCGGGCGCGTGCGGCACGAGCGTAAGCGCAATGCGATCGATCGAACGACCGCGCCATCGCCGCCCGAGCCATCGGTGGCAAGCGCGCCGAGTCCTGGCGTCAGCTCCGCGCCGACGGCGCCGGTCGTCGTCGCCGAAGTGACGCGTACGCGCTGGCAGTCGATGGACGACGCGATGGCCGCATGCCGCGGCGGATTCTTCGATCGCCTGCTGTGCCGTCAGAAGGCGCGCTTCGCGTTCTGCGACGGATACTGGGGGCGTGTCGCCGAGTGCGCGACGGCCCCCGCGCCGGGCGCGATGCGCTGAAACGCAGGGTGCTGCGCTAGCGCAGCGACATCCCCGAAGGGATGCCGGACGTCGAGACGCCGCCGTCGGTCGCGACGGGCGGCGCAATGCGCGGCAGATCGATTCCGCCGGTGCTCGTCATCTCGGACGCCTCGGCACTCGCCGGACGCCCGTAGCGCAGTGCCGGTCGCATCCCGGCGACGATTTCGGCAACGGTCGCGGGCTTGTGCTCGCCGCCGATGCTCGAGGTCTCGACCTCGGGGCACGTCCGCGCGTTCATCGCGATCAGCTGCTCGCCGTTGGCGCGCAGCTTGTCGCGCGCTGCCGTTCCGGCGTCGCTGAGGTCGATCGGAGATTGCGTGCTCTGGTAGACGATGTGGTCGTTGCGGTCGACGACTGCGTAGCAATTCATCGCGACGGCGGGCGCCGTTGCAGCCAGCAGCACGGCGGCGAGGGCAATCCGTACGAGCCCGTGCGAAGTCATGAGATTGTCCCTTCGAAAACGCCGGTAAGTCCCCGTGCTGGAACGGTTGATACTAAGCCGCGGCGACCGGGTTGGCAATCGCGAACCGATGCGCGGGTCGGCGCGGATCAATTGCCGGAGGCGCCGGCCGGCACGACGACGCGCTGCCACCCTTGCGGGCACGCCGGCACGCTCGGGTAGTACCCCACGTTCGCGCAGTAGTAGCGAACCGTCGATCCGGCGGGGGGTTGCGGCGCGACGTACGCCGGGGCGCCTTCGTCGGGATACGTGTAGGCAGGGTAGGTGTAGGCCGGGTACGTGTAGACCGGCGCCGGATAGGCGTAGGTGATCGTGTAGTCCGGCCAGTACCCGTAGTACCACGGCCAGCCGAGCCAGACGCTTCCCGACCAGCCGCCCCAGTACCCGCGTCCGCGATAGCCGTGGCCGTAGTACCCATGCCCCCAGGAACCACGGCCGCCCCAGCCCGAACCGTGCGACGTGCCCCACTGGCCGCCGCTCCAGTTGCCATGGCCGCCGCCGCTCCAGTTGCCGTGAGCCCCACCGTTCCAACCGCCGTGACCGCCACCGTTCCAGCCGCCGCCTGCGGCAAACCCCGACAGCGGAATCGCGCAGGCGAGCGCAGCCGTCGCTGCCATCGCCGCCACACGCAAGCCGAATGGTTTCATCGCGTAAGCCTCCTTCCGCTACAACGCTGATTGGATCGTCGCGGTGGACGCGGGTTCAGACCTCGCGGGGATCGAGCGCGTCGCGCAGACCGTCGCCGACCAGGTTGAACGACAGCACGAGCGTGAAGATCGACAACCCCGGCCACAGCGCCATCCACGGCGCGTTGTCGAGGTAGTCCTTCGCCGAGTTGAGCATGCTTCCCCAGCTCGGCTGGGGTGGCTGCTGGCCGAGGCCGAGGAACGACAGACTCGCCTCGGCGATGACTGCCGCGGCGATCGCGAGGGTCGCCTGCACCAGCAGCGGCGGAACGATGTTGGGCAGCACGTGGCGCAGCGCGACGCGCCATGGCGAGTTGCCGATCGCGCGCGCCGCCAGCACGAAATCTTCGGCCTTGACCGCGAGCGTGGTCCCGCGCGCAAGGCGCACGAACGCGGGCGTCGCCGAGATGCCGATCGCGATCATCGCGTTCGACAGGCTCGGGCCGAGGAACGCCGACAGCGCGATCGCGAGGATCAGGAACGGACACGCGAGGAGGGCATCGGTCATCCTCGACAGCACCATGTCGATCGCGCCCCCGGCGTAGCCGGCGAGAAGCCCGGCGGGCACGCCGATCGCGAGCGAGATCAGCACCGACACGACCCCGGCGAGGAGCGACGCTCGCGCACCGAACACGACCCGCGAAGCGACATCGCGGCCGATTTCGTCGGTACCGAACCAGTGCGCGGCCGACGGCGGCTTGCGCACCTCGGCGAAGTTCGCGGCGAGCGGGTCGCGTGGCGCGATCCACGGCGCGAATGCGGCGGTGACGACGAATCCGGCGATGACGATGAGTGCGACGACCGACGCCGGCCTGCGCAGGAGCCGGCGCAGCCAGTGGCTGCGAGCCGCGAGCGCGAGCGGTGCCGCCGTTCCGGCTGCGCCGGGTACCGCGGTCTCGGCGACGAGCGCGGTGTCGATCGGCCCGGCGATCGCGTCGGTCATGCGAGGCGGATGCGCGGATTGACGATCGCGTAGGCGACGTCGGCGGCGAAGTTGAGCACGATGTACGCGGTCGCGGTGACGAGCACGACGCCCTGCACGACCGCGTAGTCGCGGTTGAACACCGCGTCGACGATCAGCTTGCCGAAGCCTGGGATCGTGAACACCTGCTCGGTCAGCACCGCTCCGGAGAGCAGCGTGCCGAACTCCAGCGCCCCGAGCGTGATGATCGGGATCAGCGCGTTCCTGAGCGCGTGCTTCAGGATGACCGCGCGCTCCGACGCGCCTTTGGCCCGTGCCGTGCGCACGTATTCCTGCGAGAGCACCTGCAGCATCGCGCTCCTGGTGTGGCGCATCAGCACCGCGGCGATCGCGTTGCCGAGCACGAACGCCGGCATGATCATCGCCGCAAGGTTCGCGCGCAGGTTCTCGAACGGGCTCACGTACCCCGATGCCGGAAGCCAGCCCAGCGTCACCGAGAACAGCAGGATCAGCATGATGCCGAGCCAGAAGTTGGGCGTCGACAGTCCCCATAGCGCGAACACGCTGGCGCCGTAGTCCCACGACGTGCCGCGCTTCACCGCCGCGACGACGCCGGCTGGAATGCCGATCGCGAGCGCGATCACGATCGCGAGGCAGGCGAGCTCGACCGTGACCGGGAGCTTCTCGGCAATCAGCGTCGTGACCGGCTGCTGCGAGCGCTGCGACTCACCGAGATCCCCATGGAGGACGCCGCGCATCCAGTAGAGGTAGCGCACCGGCAGCGGCTGGTCGAGGTGCATCGTCGCGCGCAGGTGGGCGATCACCGCCGGATCCTGCTCCTCGCCCGCCAGCACCTTCGCCGGATCGCCGGGCAGGAGCTGCTGCAGGCCGAAGATCAGCATCGAGACGAAGACGAGCGTCGGAACGATCGTCGCGACGCGCCGCGCGATGAAGGTCAGCATGGCGGCGGTGGCCTCGCGTCATTCGAAGCGCAGGCCCTGCACGCGAATCAGCCCGTCGGGAATGCTCTTCAATCCGGTCAGCCGGCTCGTGTACGCGTACAGCCAGTGACGGTGGAAGAGGTAGACGATCGGCCGATCCTTCAGCACGATCGCGGCGACCTCGGCGTAGACCTTCGCGCGCGCGGGCACGTCGGGAACCGTGCGCGCCTCTTTCAGGAGCTCGTCGACCTTCGCGTTGCAGTAGCCGGCGTAGTTGAGCGGCTGCTTGCAGGCATCGAAGCTGAAGATGTTGCCATCCGGGTCGGCACGCCCGCTCCACGCGAGGATGTAGGCCTCGAACTGCCCCTTGTCGGCGAGGTTGAGCGACGTCGCGAACTCGGTCGACTGGATCTTCACGTCGAACCCGGCCTCCTTCGCCATCGCCTGCACGACCTGCGCGATGCGCTGCGCGTCGGCGGTGGTCGCGGTCATCAGCGTGAACGACGGGTGCGGCGTCCCGGCCTCGGCGAGAAGCTCTTTCGCGCGCGCGAGGTTCCTCGCCGGCATCGGCACGTTTTTCGCGTAGAACGGGCTCGATTGCGCCACCCACTGGTTGCCCGGATCGGCTTCGCCGTCCATTGCAACCTGCACGATGCCCTGGCGGTCGAGCGCGAGCTCGAAGGCCTCGCGTACGCGCGGATCGCGCCCGAGCGGATTCTGCTGCGCAAGATCGCTCTTGCCGACGTTGATCGTGATGCCCTGGTAGCCGATCTCGGTGATCTTCGACGTCTTGAGCTTCGCATCGCGCGCGATCTGCGGCATGTCCGAAGGCGCGACGCGCTCGATCAGGTCGAGCTGGCCCGAGCGCAGGTTCGCCAGCCGCACCGACGCGTCGGGAATCGGCGTGTAGACGATGCGATCGAAATGGATCGACGCCTTGTCCCAGTAGTCGGGGAAGCGCTCGAGGACGATGCGGTCCTGCGGCACGCGCTCGACGAACCTGAACGGTCCCGCGCAGACCGGGTGATTGCCGAACTTGTCGCCCTCCTGCTGCGCCGCCTTCGGAGCGACGATCATGCCGGCGCGATCGGCGAGCTGTGCGAGCAGCGGCGAGAACGGCGCGGAGAGGTCGAGGCGCACGGTTAGCGGATCGACGACGTCGACTTTCGACACCGGAGCGAGCTCGCCGCGCCGGTTCGAGCCCGCCATCGTCTTGTGGCGCTCGATGCTGTACTTGACTGCGGCGGCGTCCATCGGTTCGCCGTCGTGGAACTTCACATCCGGGCGCAGTGTGATCGTCAGCGCCTTGCCGTCGGTCGACCACTTGTAGCCGGTCGCAAGCTGCGGAACGATGGCGAGCTTCGCATCGATGTCGAACAGCTTGTCGCACATCGCCGCGAACACGATGCGCCCGACGAAGGTTCGAGCGAGCGTCGGATCGAGCACATCGGGATCCTCGGCGAGGCCGATGCGCAGCGTCTGCGCGAAGGAGAGGGCGGGAACGAATGCGAAGCAGGCGGCGACGAAGACGAGCCGCAGCGGACGTTGCATGGCAGATCCTCCAGGGTGGCGGCCGCTCGCCGGATCGCCTCCGGTCGCGTGCTCGGTTGCGGGGCGAGAATAGCACCAGTCACCGCGCTGAGTCCGCGCGTCGCCAGACCGTCGCGTACCACGGCTGTTCGGCGCGCGGCCGGCCCGCCGGCCGGTAGTACTCGTCGGCGAGCGCGAAACCGGCGGCGGCGACCAGTCGATTCCAGGTCTGCGGCGCCGCCCAGAATCCGTAGCGGCCACGCATCCACCCTTCGTCGTCGTTGCCGTGGGGATTGGACGCGAACAGCACGCCCTGCGGCCGCAGCGCGCGGTGCAATTCACCGAGCACGCGCGGCAGGACGCTGCGCGGCACGTGGAACAGAGACGCGTTGGCGAAGATGCCGTCGAAGCGCGCCGGCGGGAGATCGAGCGCCAGGAAATCCTGCTGCCAAACCTCGCAACCGCTCCACGCCTGCGCCATCGCGACGAATTCCGGCACGCCGTCGAGACCGATCGCGACGTGGCCGCGCCGGGAGAGCGTGCGCAGGTCGCGACCCGGCCCGCAGCCGAAATCGAGGATCGTGAACGGCGGCTCGCCGGTGATCGCGGAGAGCAGCGCATCGATGTTCTGCGTGACGTCGTGCTCGCGGGTGTTGTCCCAGAACGACGATGCGCGTTCCTCGTAATGAGCGAGCGTCCCGCGGCTGACCGCGGCGAGCTCGCGCGCGTCGTCGCCGCTTGCATGTTGCCCACTCATCGTGGGGCGAGCGCGCGCTCGACGACGCGGATCGCGTGCACGGCGGCGACGGTGCCCGAGGCGCGCGTTCCGTCGGCGATCTGGTGGCGGCAGCTCGTACCCTGCGCGACGACGACGGTGTCCGGTCCCGCGGCGCGCACCGCCGGCAGCAGCGCGAGCTCGGCCATCCGCATCGATATTTCGTAGTGCGACGCAGCGTAGCCGAAGGCGCCTGCCATCCCGCAGCAGCTCGCCTCGATCCCGACGACCTCGAGGCCCGGAAGCATGCGCAGCAGCCCGAGCGTCGCATCGGCGGCATCGAGCGCCTTCTGATGGCAGTGGGTGTGAACGAGAACGCGCGACGCTTCCGGCCGCATCGGCGGCAGGCGAAGCCGGCCGGCGCGATGCTCGCGCACCAGGAATTCCTCGATCAGCAGTACTTTCCCGGCCGTGCGCATTGCCGCCGGCGGCAGGTGCAGCGCCGCGTACTCGTCGCGCAGTGTGAGCACGCATGACGGCTCGAGGCCGACGATCGGCACGCTGGCGTCGGCCCAGGGGGCGAGCGCGGTGCAGAGGCGCAGTGCCTCGGCGCGCGCCTCGGCGATCCGCCCGTGGGCGAGCCAGGTGCGCCCGCAGCACAGCGGGCGGGCGGGCTCGGCGTCGTCGAGACGGGGCAGCGCGACCGCGGCCGGGTAGCCCGTCGCGCGCAGCACCGCCATCGCCGCGCGGGCGTTCTCGGGCTCGAAGCGGTCGGTGAAGCAGTCGGCGAAAAGCACGGCGCGCGTGACCTCGCCCTGCGGTCTCGCATCGCGCAGGAACGTATCGCGCCGCCAGCGCGGCAGCGAGCGGTCGCGCGAGATCCCGGTCGAGCGCTCGGTCAGCCAGGCGAGGCCCGGAACGCGGTCGCGCAGGTTGAACAAGAGCGGCCACCTGGACGCGAGCGGCGCCCAGCGCGGCAGCGACGCGATCAGGCGGTCGCGCAGCTTTGATCCGTATGCGGCGTGCCACTGATGAAGAAACTCGATCTTCATTCGCGCCATGTCGACGCCGGTCGGGCATTCGCGGCGGCAGCCCTTGCAACCGACGCAGAGCTCGAGCGCGTCGCGCACTTCGGGCGCCGCGACGGTACCGCCGAAGCGGCCGGCGAGGGCATGACGCAGCGTGTTCGCGCGGCCGCGCGTCACGTGGATCTCGTCCTTCGTCGCCCGGTAGCTCGGACACATCGTGCCGGCGTCGAACTTGCGGCAGTGGCCATTGTTGTTGCACATCTCGACCGCTGAAGCGAGGCCATTGGTCGGATCGGAACCGGTACCGGGCGCGCTTTCCTCGCCGGTGAGCGGATCGCGATTCACGTTCCATCCCGACCAGTCGAGCGCAGTGGCGAAAGGCTTGATCGCATAGCCGGGCTTGTAGCGGAAGTTGCTGCGCTCATCCATCCTCGGCGGGCGCACGATCTTGTCCGGGTTGAAGCGATTGTCCGGGTCGATCAGTTGCTTGATGTCGCTGAACGCCTGGTTGATGCTCGGACCGTATTGCCAGGACACCCACTCGCCGCGGCAC
>DASVWR010000166.1:0-9520 GCA_036393115.1 Casimicrobiaceae bacterium | reverse complement strand
CGCGGCATGGTGCGCGGCAGCGCGCAGCAGGAGTTCCGCCAGATCTTTCCGCAACCCGGATGGGTCGAGCACGACGCGACCGAGATCTGGGCGACGCAATCGGGGGTGATGCACGAGGCCCTCGCTCGCGCAGGCGTCACGGCGCGCGACGTGGCGGCGATCGGCATCACCAACCAGCGCGAAACGACCGTTGTTTGGGAGCGCGCGAGCGGACGCCCGATCGCTCCGGCGATCGTCTGGCAGGACCGGCGCACGGCGCCGATCTGCGACGCGCTGCGCGAGCGCGGCGAGGCGGCGCGCATCGCCGCGAAGACCGGCCTCGTCATCGACGCCTACTTTTCCGGCACCAAGCTCGCGTGGCTGCTCGATCACGTGCCCGGCGCGCGCGCACGCGCCGAGCGCGGCGAGCTCGCCTTCGGCACCGTCGATAGCTGGCTCGTCTGGCAGTTGAGCGACGGCAGAGTGCACGTCACCGACGCGTCGAACGCGAGTCGCACGCTGCTCTTCGACATCCACACGGGCGATTGGGACGACGATCTGCTGCGCATCTTCAGCGTTCCGCGCAGCATGCTTCCCCGGGTCGTCGATTCGTCCGGCGTATGCGCGACGACGACGCTCGACGGCGTGTCGATCCCGATCGCCGGCATCGCCGGCGACCAGCAGTCGGCACTCTTCGGCCAGGCCTGCGTCGAGCCGGGGCTCGCGAAGAACACTTACGGCACCGGCTGCTTCGTGCTGCTCAATACCGGGAGTGTGGCCGTCGCGTCGGCGAACAACCTCGTTACGACCGTCGCATGGCGCCGCGCGGGTGCGCTCGATTACGCGCTCGAAGGCAGCGTGTTCATCGGCGGCGCGGTGGTGCAATGGCTGCGCGACGGGCTGGAGATCATCCGCAGCGCAGCCGACGTCGAGGCGCTCGCTGCGAGTGTCGCCGACAACGGCGGTGTCTACTTCGTGCCGGCGTTCACCGGCCTCGGCGCGCCGCACTGGGACGCCTACGCGCGCGGCGCGATGTTCGGCCTGACCCGCGGGTCGACCGCAGGCCACGTCGCACGCGCGGCGCTTGAATCGATCGCGTTCCAGAGCGCCGATGTCCTCGATGCGATGCAGAAGGATGCCGGCATCACGCTGACCGAGCTGCGCGTCGACGGCGGCGCCGCAGCGAACGATCTGCTGATGCAGTTCCAGGCCGACATCCTCGGCGTGCCCGTCGTGCGGCCGAAGGTACTCGAAACGACCGCGCTCGGCGCCGCTTACCTCGCGGGGCTCGCCGTCGGCTACTGGCGGGACACGAACGCGATCACCGCGAATCGTCTCGTCGATCGGCGCTTCGAGCCACAGATGCCGCGCGATCGCGTCGACACGCTGCGTGGCGACTGGACGAAGGCCGTCGAGCGCGCAAAGGCGTGGGCGCGGCCGGCTGAGATCAGCGAAGCGCCTCCGGGGAAATGACGTCGACGGCGTCGGTGATCACGGTATCGACGCCCCACTGCAGAAGCGTCCGCGCGCGGCCGGCCTCGTTGACTGTCCACGTAGCGATGCGAAGCCCCGCGGCGTGAAACGCATCGACCCGTGCTTTGGTGAGCAGCTTGTGATCGAGGTCGATTGCGATGCAGCCGACTTTCGCGACGCGCTCCTCCCAGTCTTTCGGCAGGCGGTCGGCTAGGTACGCGCGCGCCAATTCCGGCGCCGCCTCGCGCGCGGCGTCGAGCGACGCTTCCGAGAACGACGACAGGAGTGGGGCGACCTTCGCACCGCTCCACAGCGTCTGCGCGTCGAGCGCAACGGCGGCGCCCGTCTCGCGCTCGCGTCCCGGCGTCGGCTTGATCTCGATGTTGAGCGCAACGCCTGCCGCGCGGCAGAAAGCGGCCACCGCCGCGAGCGGCGGCAGCGGCTCGCCGGCGTAGGCCTTCGAGTGCCAGCTCCCCGCGTCGAGGAGCGCCAGTTCGCGCCACGCGAGCGCGTCCGCGCGCCCGCGGCCGCTCGTCGTCCGCTGCAGCGTCGCGTCGTGCAGCAGGAACGCGACGCCATCGCCGGAGAGCTTGACATCGATCTCCGCCATCCGGTAGCCGTGGCTCGCCCCGAGGCGCAGCGACGCGAGCGTGTTCTCGGGCGCGAGCTTGCCGGCGCCGCGGTGCGCGGCGAGCTTCGGATACGGCCACGGCGCGAGCTTCCTCGTCATCCCTTCACTCCTCGATCCTCTTGCCACTCTCCGCATCGAACGCGAACACTCGCGCAGGATCGGCACGCAGGCTGCACAGCGATCCGGCTGCCGGAGATTGTCCGTGCGGCAGGCGCGCGATCACCGTACCGCTGCCGTGCGTGACATGGACGAGCACGTCGGCGCCGAGCTGCTCGACGAGCTCGACCGGGCCGCGCAGCGCGGCCTCGCCCTCGCCGCAAGGCACGAGGTGCTCGGGGCGGATGCCGATCGTCACCGCGCGCCCGGCCGCGAGCGCTGCCGACGCGATCGGCGCGCGGCCGCCGTGCTCGAGCGCGACGCTCCCGTTCCCGGTGGCCTTGCCGGGCATGAAATTCATCGCCGGGGAGCCGATGAACCCGGCGACGAACACCGTCTGCGGATTCTCGTAGACCTCCATCGGAGTGCCGATCTGCTCGGCGCGACCCGCGTTCATCACGATCATCCGCTGCGCGAGCGTCATCGCCTCGACCTGGTCGTGGGTGACGTAGAGGCTCGTCGTGGCGAGCCTCCGGTGCAGCTTCTGGATCTCGAAGCGCATCTGCACACGAAGCTTGGCGTCGAGATTCGAGAGCGGCTCGTCGAACAGGAACACCGCCGGCTCGCGCACGATGGCGCGTCCCATCGCGACGCGCTGCCGCTGGCCGCCCGAGAGCTGGCGCGGCGTGCGTTTCAGCAGCGGTGCGAGCTCGAGGATCTCCGCCGCCTTGCGCACCTTGCTCTCGATGTCGGCCTTCGAGACATTTCGCAGCTTGAGCCCGTACGCCATGTTGTCGTAGACGCTCATGTGCGGATAGAGCGCGTAGTTCTGGAACACCATCGCGATGTCGCGGTCCTTCGGCTCGAGGTCGTTGACGACGCGCGGGCCGATCGCGATCTCGCCCGACGAGATCACCTCGAGGCCGGCGACCATCCTGAGGAGCGTCGACTTCCCGCAGCCCGACGGCCCGACGATGACGACGAATTCGCCGTCGGCGACCTCGACGTCGATGCCGTGAATGACCTCGACGTCGCCATAGCGCTTGGTGACCTGCCGGAACGCGACGCTCGCCATCCTCTCCTCACTTCTCGGTATCGACCAGGCCCTTCACGAACCAGCGCTGCATCGCGAGGATCACCGCCGCCGGAGGCAGCAACGCGAGCATCGCGGTCGCCATCACGAGCTGCCATTCGACCAGCGTATCGCCGCCGGCGACCATCCGCTTGATGCCGATCACCACCGTGTACATGTCCTCGCGGGTGGTGACGAGGAGTGGCCACAGGTACTGGTTCCAGCCATAGATGAACATGATGACGAAGAGCGCCGCGATGCTGGTGCGCGACAGCGGCAGAAGCACGTCGACGAAGAAGCGCATCGGGCCGGCGCCGTCGATCCGCGCGGCCTCGGCGAGCTCGTCCGGGACGGTGAGGAAGAACTGGCGGAACAGGAACGTCGCCGTCGCCGACGCGATCAATGGCAGCGTGAGGCCCGCATACGTGTCGACCATGCCGAGCTCGGCCACCACCTTGTAGGTCGGCAGGATACGCACCTCGACCGGCAGCATCAGCGTGATGAATATGAGCCAGAAACACGTGCGCCGCAGCGGGAAGCGGAAATAGACGATCGCGAACGCGGAGAGCATCGAGATCGAGATCTTGCCGATCGCGATGGAGAGCGCCATCACCAGGCTGTTCCACAGCATCCGCGCGACCGGCGCCTTCGCCGCCGTCGCGCTGCCGTGTGCCAGCACGCCGAGGTAGTTCTCGACGAGGTGGGTGCCGGGGACCATCTGCATCGGCACCGACGTCACCTGGTCGAAGGAGAGCGTCGACGCGACGAAGCAGACGTAGAGCGGCAGCGCGACGACCGCCACGCCGGCGATCAGCACGAGGTGCGACACGAGCGTTCCGATCGGGCGGCGCTCGACCATCGCGTCAGTACTGCACCTTGCGCTCGACGAAGCGGAACTGGATCACGGTGAGACCGATCACGATCGCCATCAGCACCACCGACTGCGCAGCCGAGCCGTTGAGATCGAGCGCCTGCACGCCGTCCTGGTACACCTTGAACACGAGGATCGCGGTCGCCTGCACCGGTCCTCCCGACGTCGCCGCGTCGACGATCGCGAACGTGTCGAAGAACGCGTAGACGACGTTGATGACGAGCAGGAAGAAGGTCGTCGGGGTGAGGAGCGGAAACGCGATCGTCCAGAACCGCCGCGCCGGGCCGGCGCCGTCGATCGCCGCCGCCTCGATCAGCGATTTCGGGATCGACTGCAGCCCGGCGAGGAAGAAGAGGAAGTTGTAGCTGATCTGCTTCCACACCGCGGCGATGACGATCAGCGTCAGCGCCTGCCCCGCGTTCAGCACGTAATCCCAGTGGTAGCCGAGCTTCGCCAGGAAATGCGTGATCACGCCGAGCGTCGGGTTGAGCAGGAACACCCACAGCACCGCCGCCACCGCGGCGGCGACCGCGTACGGAAGTGTCAGCAGCGTCTTGTAGAACTTCGCGCCGCGGATGATGCGGTCGGCGAATACCGCCAGGAAGAGCGCGAGTGCCAGCCCGATCACGGTGACGAGCACCGAGAACACCGCAGTGACCCTGAACGACGCGAGGTACTGCGGGTTGGTGAACAGGTCGCGGAAGTTATCGAACCAGACGAACTGCGTCTTCGAGGCGAACGCGTCCTGGATCAGCAGCGACTGGTAGAGCGCCTGGGTCGCCGGCCAGAAGAAGAACACCAGCGTGATGACGAGCTGCGGCGCGACCAGCGCGTACGGAAGCCACGACGAGCGGAAGACGACGCGCTTCTCCATGGGGTGCTATACCGGAGCGGGCGGGATGCAAGGTCTGCTCCCGCCCGCGAACCGGAAAACGTGGTACGTCGCGGTTTTTCGGTTCTTCCGGAGCTACTCGTTCGCCTTCTGGAACCGCCGGAGCTGCTCGTTGCCGCGCTTGACCGCCGAATCGAGCGCCTGCTTCGCGGTCTTCTGGCCGCTCCATACCGACTCGAGCTCCTCGTCGATGATGTTGCGGATCTGCACGAAGTTGCCGAGGCGCAGGCCACGCGAATTGGCTGTCGGCGGCTTGTTGGTGAGCTCCTTGATCGCGATGTCGAAGCCCGGCCGCTCGGTGTAGAGACCCTTCTCCTGCGCGAGCTTATACGCGGCGAGCGTGATCGGCACGTAGCCCGTCGCCGCGTGCCAGTCTTCCTGGATCTCCGGCGACGACAGGAACGTGAAAAACTTCGCGATGCCGGGGTACACGTCCTTGTTCTTCTGCGTCAGCACCCACAGCGTCGCACCGCCGATGATCGTGTTCTGCGGCGCACCCTTGACGTCCGGGTAGTAGGGCAGCGTCGCGACGCGCCAGGCGAACTTCGCGTTCGCCTTGATGTTGGCGTAGGAGCCCGACGACGTCGTGATCATCGCGCACTCGCCGCTCGTGAACGCGGCCAGCGGTTCGTCCTTGCGCCCCTTGTAGGTGAAAAGACCCTTCTTCGCCCAGTCGGCGAGGTTCTGGATGTGACGCACCTGAACGGGGCCGTTGAACTCGAGCTTGGTGGCGAGGCCACCGAAGCCGTTCTGCAGCGAAGCGAACGGTACGTTATGCCACGCACTGAAGCTTTCGAGCTGCACCCACGACTGCCAGCCGGTGGTGAACTCGCACGGCACGCCCGCCGCCTTCAGCTTCTCGGCATCCTTCTCGAGCTCGGGCCAGGTCTTCGGCGGATTGGCGGGATCGAGCCCGGCCTTCTTGAACGCGTCATCGTTGACGTACAGGACCTGCGTCGAGCTGTTGAACGGCATCGATATCAGGTGGCCGGACGTGTCCGAGTAATACGACGACACGGCGCCCAGGAACGACTTCGGATCGAACGGCTGGTGCTGCTCCACCATCAACTGCCACACCGGCTTCACCGCGCCCTTCGCGGCCATCATCGTTGCCGTGCCGACCTCGAACACCTGGACGATCTGCGGCGGATCACCGGCGCGATAGGCCGCGATCGCGGCGGTCATCGACTCGTCGTACTGCCCCTTGTAGACCGGGATCACCTTGTAGTCGGACTGCGACGCATTGAATTTGTTGGCAATCTCGTTGACCTTGTCGCTCAGCGCCCCCGTCATCGAGTGCCACCAGTGGATCTCGACGACCGCCTGGGCCGCCGTCGCCGCGCACGCGAAGACGATCGCCGACGCGACGCACGCAAGACGCTTGAAGCGATATGCCATGTTCTCCTCCCGAAGGAATTCCCCGCGGGCCCGCGGGCCCGTCCGGGTTGCGATTCTAGTGCAAAACGACCACCCGGTGCGGCGAGCGCTCCGGCAGTCAGACGCGGCGTACACCGGGCGCGAGCGTCACCGCGAGAACGAGCCAGCCGGCGAGGAATGCCACGCCGCCGACCGGGGTGAGGTATGCCCAGCCGCGCGCTGCGCCGAGTGCGATGAGATAGAGGCTTCCGGAGAAGAGGACGATCCCGACGACGAGCAGCGTCGTACCGAGCGCAAGGCCGCGTCGGGCACGCGCGGTGCGCTGCAGCACGCCGATCGCGAGCAGCGCGAGTGCATGCCACGCATGATAGGTGACGGCGGTGCGCCAGATCGCGAGGTGGCTGCCATCGAGCCGCGTCGAGAGCGCATGCGCGCCGAGCGCGCCGAGCGCAACGGCAGCGGCCATCAGGAGCGATGCGACGGTGAGCGTGTAGCGGGGTGGCATGACAGACTAAACTATGCCGTCTTTCACGCCCGACGGCATCCCCTCACGCCATGACGCTCTCCCAGGCCGCGCAGGCGGCCATCGCCGCCTCGTCGCGCCGCGACGCGGTCGTTCCGTCGCCAGGCGCCGCGACGCTTCCGGTCACCCGCGCGATGTTCGACGAGTTGATGGTGCCATGCTTCGCGCCCGCCGAGTTCATCCCGGTGCGCGGCGAAGGCTCGCGCGTCTGGGACCAGCAGGGGCGGATGTACATCGATTTCGCGAGCGGCGTCGCGGTGAGCTCGCTCGGCCACTGTCATCCGGCGATGATCCGCGCGATCGAAGAGCAGGCGCGAACGCTGTGGCACGTCTCCAACTGGTTCACGAACGAGCCCGCATTGCGCCTTGCGCGGCGGCTCACCGACGCCACCTTCGCCGAGCGCGTCTTCTTCTGCAACTCCGGCGCCGAGGCGAACGAGGCGGCGCTGAAGCTCGCGCGCCGCTATGCGCACGATCGCGACGGGCCGCGCCGCGCGCGCATCGTCTCGACGCTGAATGCGTTCCACGGACGTACGCTCTTCACCGTCACCGCAGGCGGGCAGGCGAAATACTCGTCGGGCTTCGGTCCGCCCCCGGAAGGGATCACGCATCTTCGCTACAACGACATCGAGGCACTCGAAGCCGAGTTCGCCGCGCACGGCTCCGAGATTTGCGCGGTGATCCTCGAGCCGATGCAGGGCGAAGGCGGCATGACTCCGGGAACGCCCGCCTACCTGCAGGCGGCGCGGCGCCTGTGCACCGCGCACGGCGCGCTCCTCGTCCTCGACGAGATCCAGAGCGGCATGGGGCGCACCGGCGCGCTCTATTCGTACATGCAGAAGGGCGTCGTGCCCGACATCCTGACGAGCGCCAAGGGGCTCGGCGGGGGCTTTCCGATCGGCGCGATGCTGACCACCGCCGCGATCGCGAGCGCGTTCTCGGTCGGCGTGCACGGGACGACGTATGGCGGCAATCCGCTCGCCTGCGCGGTCGCCGGTGCGGTGTTCGACGTCATCAACACGACCGAAGTGCTCGACGGGGTGCGGGCGCGGCACGCGCTCTTCATGGAAGGATTGCGCGCGATCAATGCCCGCCGCCGGGTGTTCGCCGATCTGCGCGGCGAGGGCGTCTGGCTGGGCTGCGAGCTCGCCGAGCCGTGGCGCGGCAAGGCGCCGGCGGTAATGAAGGCCGCCGGCGAGGCGGGGCTCCTCGTCCTCGTCGCCGGCGCCGACGTGCTGCGCATCGCGCCGTCGCTCGTCATCTCGCTCGACGAAATCCTCGAAGGGTTGTCGCGCCTCGAGACGGCGCTCTCGCGTGCACTCGCCTGAAGCGTGTTCTTCGTCCGTCCGATCGCGCGTGACGATCTGCCCGCGGTGCTGGCGCTCTCCGAGCGCACCGGCGACGGGCTGACGACGCTTCCCGCCGACCGCGCGCAGCTCGCCGCGCGGATCGAACGCTCGCTCGCGTCGTTCGCCGGCGAGGCGGAGAAGGCCGCGACGACGTTCATGTTCGCGCTCGTCGACCGCCACGGAGGCGGCAGCGACGAGCGCGTCGTCGGCATCAGCGCGATCGAAGCCGCCGTCGGCCTCACCGAGCCCTGGTACAACTATCACGTCGGGACGCTGGTGCACGCGTCGCGCGCGCTCGGCGTCTACACGGTGGCGCCGACACTGTTCCTGTCCAACGACCACACCGGCCACACCGAGCTCTGCTCGCTGTTTCTCGACCAGGGCTATCGGCGCGCGCGCAACGGGCCGCTCCTGTCGAAGGCGCGGCTCCTGTTCATCGCCGAGTTCGCCGAGCGCTTCGCGGCGAAGGTGATCGCCGAGCTTCGCGGTCGCGTCGATGGTTCCGGCACGAGCCCGTTCTGGGAAGGACTCGGGCGCCACTTCTTTGCGATCGACTATCGCCGCGCCGATTACCTGACCGGCACCGGACAGAAGTCGTTCATCGCGGAGCTGATGCCGCGCCATCCGGTGTACGTGAAGCTGCTGCCCGAAGCGGCGCGCGCCGCGATCGGCGAGGTCCACGCCGACACGATTCCCGCGCGCGCGATGCTCGAGCAGGAAGGCTTCCGCTACGAGGGTTACGTCGACATCTTCGATGCCGGGCGGACGGTCGAATGCACGACCGGCAACATCGACGCGGTGCGCCGCTCGACCGTGCTCCCCTGCACACTCGGTGAGGAGGATCCGGTGCCCGACAGCCTCACTGACGACATCCTGTGGCTCGTCTGCAATTGCCGCTTCGAGGGCTTTCGCGCGCTCCTCGCCGCGGCGCCGGCGCGCGTCGACCGCTTTCCGCTCCTGCCTTACGCCGCCGAAGCGCTGGCGGTCGCCGAGGGCGACAGCGTTCGTGCCGTCCCGCTTTCGCCGAGGGATCGATGAACTTCGACGGCATTCCGGGCCCGACGCACAGCTACTCGGGGCTCGCCCAAGGCAACCTCGCCGCCGAGCGCAATGCGCGCCAGGTCGCGAACCCGCGCGAGGCGGCGCTGCAGGGCCTGGCGAAGATGCGCGCGCTCGCCTCGCTCGGGATTCCGCAGGCCGTGCTGCCGCCACACGAGCGGCCGGCGGTGTGGGTGCTGCGCGCGCTGGGCTTTCGCG
>DASVWR010000165.1:0-5201 GCA_036393115.1 Casimicrobiaceae bacterium | reverse complement strand
AGCTGGAAGTACTACGCGCTCCTCGCCGCGGCCGGAATCCTCGTGCTCGGCCCGCTCGGCGGCATCGCTGCGTCGTACATGAATTTCTCGCTGGGCTTCTTCGTCGGCGGCCAGGTGCTCGCGGGCATTCTCGGCTCGGCCGTCACCTTCGGTTATGGCGCGCAGGGCCGTCACGGCGCGAATTACATCCAGACCACCGCCGCGTCGGTCGCCGGAATGAGCGCGATGGCGGTGGTGATCCAGGCAATGGCTTGGATGGGTCTGCCGCAGCCTCCGGCGTGGCAGCTCGTTCTCTACATGCTGTCGATCGGTATGTTCGGTGTCGGCGTCGGCATGCTCTACACGCCGATCCTCGTCGACCGCCTGCAACTCACCTTTCCGTCGGGCCTCGCGGTCGCCAACATCCTCCGCGCGCTGACCGATCCGGTGCTGCTCAGGCAATCGGTGTCGCGGCTCTTCGGTGGCATGGCCGCAGGCATCGCCTGCGGCATCGGCGCCGGGAAGGTCGCATGGCTCGGCGCAATCGACCTCTCGGCGTCGACGTTCGGGGCCGGCATGATCGTCGGCGCGAGGATCGGCGTCGCCGCGCTCGCCGGCGGGCTCGTGAGCTGGGCGATGATGCCTTACTTCATCTCGATCGGCTGGCTCGCGCCCGGGGATCCGTTTCGCAAGATCACGTTCCTGATCGCGCTCGGCATGATCATGGGGGCAGCGATCATCGACATCTCGCTGATCCTCTACCAGGCGTGGCGGCGTGCCCGCGAGACTCGCGGGGTACCCGCCGCACCGCAGGCCGACTGGCAGCGCACCAACACCGGGCGCCTCGTCGCATGGGTGGTGTTCTGGGGGATCGCGATCGTCGTCGTCGGCTCGCAGGTGCTGCACGAGCCGGTCGGCTACCTTGCGATGGGCGTGGTGCTCGTATTCGTGTTCGCGATGGTGAACGGGATCTCGGTCGGGATGGTCGACTCGAACCCGATCTCGTCGGCCTTCGTCGTGACCGTCGTCCTCATGGCCGCCGCCGGACTCACCGATCCGATCGTCGGACTGATGGCGGCGACGGTGGTACTCGTGTCGACGAGTGAGGCCTGCGACATGCAGCAGGATCGCTCTACCGGATGGCGAATCGGCACCAACCGCACGATCCAGTTCCGCTTCCAGGTCGCCGGCATCGTGATGGGCGCGATTCTCGCGGTCGTGCTCGCGCGGCTCTTCATGGATGCCTATCCGATCCTGCTCAAGGACCAGACGGTGCTGCCCGCCGATCAGCAGCCTGCGCGCTGGGCGTCGACGATGACCTACAAGTTCGTCGGCGTGCTGCGCAGCCTGACCCAGGACAAGCCGTACGAGCGCACCGCGATCTGGGTCGGTGTGGGCATCGGGATCGTGACGCAGGTGCTGCGCAAGATCATCAAGTCGCGCGGTGCGTGGCAGCGCTTCGCGAATTCGGGGAAGGTCGGGTTCAGCGCCGATTTCCTGCTCGACGCGGTGGTCCTCCCGTCACCCTACGCATCGTCGTTCGGTGGATTCCTCAATCTGCTCACCTCGAGCTGGTTTGCGGCGGGTGGCGTGATTTCGAGCTTCGTCAACAGTCTGCCAAAGCGTGCGCGGACCGAGCCGGCGGTGCCGAGCGACATGAGCACGACGTCGCTCGTCGGCGGCGGGCTGATCGCCGGCGACGCGATCGCGGCGCTCGCGCTCGGCATCGCGGGGCTTCTCGCGACGTTGCTCGCGTAGCTCCGCTCACGGCGCATTTGCGCGCCGCGCGCAGCGCGGTGCTTCGCGCAGGGCTTCCGCAATCTTGCACGCCGCACGTGGCGGGATGCTTCCCGCAGGGCTTCGGCGGCGCAATTCTCGTCGTCGAGCGCGTCCCGGCGCGGTCTCGCCAGGTGTGCGACTGCCGGCGTGCGTGACGGTGTGCTGGGCTCCCCGCGCCACCCGCTTACGACGACTGCGCCTCAGGCGCCCTGCCGGAAGCACCCTGCCGCGTGCGGCTTACGACTGAGCGACGGGCGCGCGCGGGAAGCACCGCGCCGCGTGTCCGTGCGCGACTGCACCGTGGGTTCGGTGCGCGACGCGTGCGAACCGACGAGCGGCTGCGCAGGGCACCCATCGCACGCGCGAGCGTGCGCGACGGCCGTCGCGGGTGGCGCGGGGAGCCCAGCACGCCGCCACGCACGCCGGCAGTCGCACACCTGGCGAGTCCGCGCCGGGAACCCGCAGGCCGGCGACTGCGCACTCCGAGCGCGTGCGATGGGTGTCCTGCACGGCCGCTCCGTGGCAAGACTACGGTGCCACACGGCGAGCGTAGGGACCGACGCACGCAATGCCCTCAGTGCGCCTCGTCCCAGTTCGCGCCGTGCCCGACCTCGACGACGAGCGGCACCGATAGCTTCGCGACACCCGTCATCAGCCCGGGCAGATCGCGCAGCACGCCGGCGAGCTCGGCCTCGGGGACCTCGAGCACGAGCTCGTCGTGCACCTGCATGATGAGGCGCGCACCGAGCTTCGCATCCTCGATCCGGCGCTCGACGGCGATCATCGCGAGCTTGATGAGATCAGCCGCGGTTCCCTGCATCGGCGCGTTGATTGCCGCACGCTCGGCTGCCGCCCTGCGCGGGCCGCCGCCCGCGTTGATGTCGGTCGTGTAGAGGCGCCGCCCGAACACGGTCTCGACGTAGCCCTGCTCGCGCGCAAGCTCGCGCGTGCGCTGCATGTATGCGGCGACTCCGGGATAGCGCGCGAAGTAGCGGTCGATGAACTGCTGCGCCGCGCCGCGCTCGATGCCGAGCTGGCTCGCGAGGCCGAACGCGCCCATACCGTAGATGAGCCCGAAGTTGACCGCCTTGATGTAGCGGCGCTGCTCGGACGTCACGTCGTCGGCGCCGATGCCGAACACCTCGGCCGCGGTCGCGCGATGGATGTCGGCGCCTTTCGTGAACGCGTCGAGGAGCGCCGGATCCTGCGACAGATGAGCCATGATCCGCAACTCGATCTGCGAGTAGTCGGCCGACACCAGCACTTTCCCGCGCGCGGCAACGAAGGCTTCGCGGATCCGCCTGCCGTCGGCCGTGCGCACGGGGATGTTCTGCAGATTGGGATCGACCGACGCGAGACGGCCGGTGACCGCTGTCGCCTGCGAATACGTCGTGTGCACGCGGCCCGTGCGCGGGTTCACCATCGCCGGCAGCTTGTCGGTGTAGGTCGATTTCAGCTTGGTGAGCGCGCGGTACTCGAGCAGCACCTTCGGCAGCGGATAGTCGGCAGCGAGCGCTTCGAGCACGTCCTCGTCGGTCGACGGCTGGCCGGTGGCGGTCTTCTTCTTCACCGGCAGCTTCATCCGCGTGTAGAGAATCTCGGAGAGCTGCTTCGGCGAGCCGAGGTTGAACGGCCCGCCGGCGAGCCGGTGCGCTTCGGTTTCGAGCGCTACCGCGCGCTCGCCCAGGTCGCGGCTTTGCGCTGCCAGCCGCGCCGCATCGATCAGCACTCCCTCGCGCTCCATCCGGAACAGCACCTCGCGCACCGGCAACTCGATCGACTCGTATACGTAGCGCAGAGCGGGAACGCCATCGAGCCGTGGACGGAGGTGCCGGTGAAGCTGCAGCGTGACGTCGGCGTCCTCGGCGGCATACTCGGTCGCGCGGTCGACGGCGACCTGATCGAATCCGATCCTGCGCGCGCCCTTGCCGGTGACGTCGTCGTAGGTGATCGTCGAGACTCCGAGGTGGCGCAGCGCGAGGCTGTCCATGTCGTGCGGCCGGTGCGCTTCCAGCACGTACGACTCGAGCAATGTGTCCTCGACGACGCCGGCCAGTGCGACGCCGTGGTTGGCGAATACGTGTTGGTCGTACTTGATGTTCTGGCCAAGCTTGCCGCGTGCCCGATCGGTGAGCCACGGCGCAAGCTTCGCGAGCACTTCGTCGCGATCGAGCTGTGGCGGCGCGCCCGTGTAATGATGTCCGAGCGGAATGTAGCAGGCATGGCCCGGCACGATCGCGAGCGAGATGCCGACGAGCGACGCCTGCATCGGATCGAGGCTCGTCGTCTCGGTGTCGACCGAAACCAGCTCGGCGCTGCCGATGGCCGCGATCCAGCGCTCGAGCGCTTCCGCGTCCTGCACCGCTTCGTAGCGGCGCGGGACGGCCTTTGTCGGACGGGCCGGCTCGTCGCGTGACGCCGGTAGCATGGTCGGATCGGCGGGCGCATGAGCCTTCGTCGCGCCTGTCGTGCCTGTCGCACCTGTCGGGCGGGGCGACGCGCGCACCGCCCCGGGCGGATGTGCGTCGGGCTGCCGGTCGGCGTCGCGCAGCCAGCTCTTGAACTCGTAGCGCTCGTACCATTCGCGAAGACGCTCGGCGTCGGGCGCTTGCAGGCGCAGATCCTGGAACGTCATCGGCAGCTCGCAGTCCACCTTGACCGTCAGCAGCTTGCGACCCTGCGGCAGCCAGTCGCGCGCCTTGCGCAGGTTCTCGCCGACGACGCCGCCGATCTCGTTGGCGTGGGCGAGGATGTTGTCGACGCTGCCGTACTGGCCGAGCCACTTCGCTGCGGTCTTCGGACCGACCTTCTCCACCCCGGGGACATTGTCGACGCTGTCGCCCGTGAGCGTCAGGAAGTCGAGAATCTGGTCGGCGCGAACGCCGAACTTCGCGATCACACCCGCTTCGTCGTAGCGCTCGTTCGCCATCGTGTTGACGATCGTTACGCCAGGCTCGATGAGTTGCGCGAGGTCCTTGTCGGTGGTGGAGATCAGCGTCTCGATGCCGGCGGCCTTCGCCTGCTGCGCGAGCGTGCCGATCACGTCGTCGGCTTCGACGCCCGGAACCATCAGCAGCGGCCAGCCGTTCGCGCGCACCATTTCATGCAGCGGCGCGATCTGCGCAATCAACGGATCGGGCATCGGTGGCCGGTTGGCCTTGTACGCGGGATAGAGCTCGTCGCGAAATGTCTTGCCCGGTGCATCGAATACGACACCGAAGTAGTCCGGCTTGCCGTCGATCACCAAACGGCGCAACATCGAAAGCACACCGCGCAACGCTCCCGTCGGTTCGCCTCGCGAAGTTCGGAGGTCCGGCAGCGCGTGAAAGGCGCGGTACAGGTACGACGAACCATCGACAAGGACGAGCGTTGCCATGCCCCAGCGCACCCACAAGGTTCCTGCATTGATCGACCCGCAAGCGCTGCATTCGACCGACGGACAG
>DASVWR010000164.1:0-8452 GCA_036393115.1 Casimicrobiaceae bacterium | reverse complement strand
CTTCCACACGTGGAAAGGCCCGGGGCTCGTTCGCGACGTGTTCAGGACGCGCAACATGCGCGAGCTCGTCGGCACGACCGGCATCGCGCATTGCCGCTACCCGACGGCGGGATCGGCGTGGTCGGATCTCGAATCGCAGCCGTTCTACGTCAATTCGCCGTTCGGCGTGACGCTCGGGCACAACGGCAATCTCACCAACGCCGAGGCGCTGAAGCGCGAGCTGTGGGAGCTCGATTTCCGCCACGTCAACACCAACTCGGACAGCGAGGTGCTGCTGAACGTGCTGGCGCTCGAGCTCGAGCGCGCGGCACGGCACCACCGCCTCGACGCCGACGCGATCTTCCGTGCGGTCGCCGGCGTGCACCGCCGATGCCGTGGGGCCTACGCGGTGGTCGCGATGATCGCCGGCTACGGCATGCTGGCGTTCCGTGATCCGTTCGGCATCCGTCCGCTGGTCGTCGGCATCGCCGAAGGGAAGAGCCGCAGCGAATACCTGGTGGCGTCGGAATCGGTGGCGCTCCTGCCGCTCGGCTACTCGCTGCTGCGCGACGTCGCGCCCGGCGAGGCGATCTTCGTCGACCTCGAAGGGAACTTCCACGCGCGGCAATGCGCGCAGAATCCGTCGCTCAACCCCTGCCTGTTCGAGTACGTCTATCTCGCACGGCCCGACTCGGTGATCGACGGCACCTCGGTGTACGAAGCGCGCCTTCGCACGGGGGGTGCGCTCGCCGAGCAGGTGCGCGCGATGCCGGAAGCGCGCGACATCGACGTCGTGATCCCGATCCCGGACTCGAGCCGGCCGTATGCGCTCGAGCTCGCCAACACGCTGGGGCTCACCTACCGCGAGGGCTTCGTCAAGAACCGCTACATCGGGCGCACGTTCATCATGCCGGGGCAGGAGATGCGCAAGAAGAGCGTGCGCCAGAAGCTCAACGCGATCGGGATGGAGTTCAAGGACAAGGTCGTGCTGCTCGTCGACGATTCGATCGTGCGCGGGACGACGTCGCGCGAGATCGTGCAGATGGCGCGCGACGCCGGTGCGCGCAAGGTCTACTTCGCGTCGGCGAGCCCGCCGGTGCGCTACCCGAACGTCTACGGCATCGACATGCCGAACCAGCGCGAGCTCGTCGCCACCGGACGCAGCGAATCCGAGATCGCGGCCGAGATCGGCGCCGATCTCCTGATCTACCAGCGGCTCGACGCGCTGAAGGAGGCGGTGTGCCGCTGCAATCCGGCGCTGACCAACTTCGAGGCGTCGTGCTTCGACGGGCACTACATCACCGGCGACATCACGCCCGAGTACCTCGCGCAGCTCGCGGACCATCGCGACGAGTCGCGCGGGGCCGTTGTGGAAGGCGACGATCCGCGCGGAGGGTCCGGCGAATGACCGGCGAGCGCAGGCGCGGGTTCACGACGACGATCCTGCACGCCGATCGCGCGTCGGCGATCGAGCACGGGGCGCTGCACAAGCCGCTGCACCTGTCGGTCGCCTACGGCTACCGCGATGCAGCCGACCTCGTCGCGGTGTTCCAGAACCGCGCGCAGGGCTACGCCTACGGCCGCCAGGGCAACCCGACGACGGCGGCGCTCGAGGCCAAGATCACCGCTATGGAGCGGGGTGTGGCGAGCGTGTGCTTCGCGACGGGAATGGCCGCGATCGGCGCGATCATGCTCGCGCTCCTGAAGGCCGGCGATCACGTCGTCGCGAGCTCGTTCGTGTTCGGCAACACCAACAGCCTGCTCGCCACACTCGCCGCACACGGTACCGGAGTGAGCTTCGTCGATGCGACATCCGCCGCCGAGGTCGAGCGCGCGATCACCCCTGCGACACGGCTCGTGTTCGTCGAGACGATCGCCAATCCGCGCACACAGGTCGCCGACCTCGACGCGATCGGCGCGCTGTGCCTAGAGCGCGGGCTCGTCTACGTCATCGACAACACGATGACCTCGCCGTGGCTGTACCAGCCGATCGACGCGCAGGCGAGCCTCGTCGTCAACGCGCTGACGAAGTACATCGGCGGCCACGGCAACGCGCTCGGCGGCGCCGTCACCGACACCGGCTGCTTCGACTGGACGCGCTATCCCAACATCGCGGACAACTACCGCAAGCAGAAGCCGGCGATGCAGGCGATCACGCAGTTGAGGAAGAAGGCGCTGCGCGATTTCGGCGCGACACTCTCGGCCGAGCAGGCGCACCACCTCGCGGTCGGCGCCGAGACGCTGGCACTCCGCCTCGACCGGCAATGCGCGAACGCGCAGGCGCTCGCGGACTTCCTCGCGCGCCATCCGAAGGTTCGCGCCGTTCACTATCCGGGGCTCGCGTCGCACCCGCAGCACGATCGCGCCCGCGCGCTGTTCCGTGCTCCGGGGGCGCTGCTGTCGTTCGAGGTCGCCGACGGCTGCGACATGATGGCGATGCTGAATCGCCTCGAGGTGGCGGTGCTGTCGTCGAACCTCGGCGACAACCGGACCCTCGCGATTCCGGTTGCGCAGACGATCTATTGGGAAATGGGCGCCACGCGCCGCGCCGAGATGGGCATCGCCGAATCGCTGGTGCGCGTGTCGGTGGGCATCGAGGACGAGGACGACCTCGTCTGCGACTTCGAGCGGGCGCTCGCCGCCGCGTGAGCGTGCGATGCGCAGCGGCTGCCAGGTGCGGCGACTACCTGGCGCGGCCGCTTGCATCCATTGCAAACGCCGGTAGCATAATCGCGTCCGGCCTGCGACGAAACGGCGCGCGGGGCGCGCCCGCAGATGGCCGGGACGGAGGCTGACATGGGCAATCGCGACAAGCAGCGCAAGGAACCGAAGAAGCCGAAGCAACCGAAGAAGCCGTAGCGCGATCACCCGCCGGCCGCTCACGCCGGCGGGGTCTCCTGCGGCGATCACCCGAGCGTTACGAGGATCGAGCGTCGATCGGATTCAGCCGTCGATGTCGACGTCGCGCAGGCCTTCGCTGCCGATTTCGAGGTAGTGCCCGCGCTCGTCCCAGTCGGCGAGCACGATCCGCTCGCACGCAGTGCCGTCGACGACGAGCGCGTGGCGCGCCGGGCGGTGCGTGTGGCCGTGAATCATCCGCGTCACGTGATGGCGGCGCAGCGCCGCTTCGACCGCCGCCGCATTCACGTCGAGGATCGACTCGGGCTTGCGCGCCGTTTCGCTGCGGCTCTTCGACCGCATCCATGCGGCGATGCGGCGCCTTATCGCGTAAGGCAGCCGGAGCAGCCGTCGCTGATACACCGGGTCGCGCATCCATGCCCGGTAGCGCTGATAGGCAACATCGTCGGTGCAGAGCTCGTCGCCGTGGATCAAAAGCGTCGTCACTCCGCCGAGATCGGCCCGCGTCTCTTCGGCAAGGAGCGTCGCGCCGGCAGTGCGCGCGAATCGCTCGCCGAGCAGGAAGTCACGGTTGCCGCGCGCTATGAATACCGCGACGCCGGCGTCGGCAACGCGGCGCAGCGCCTGCGCGATGCCGGCGGCGAAAGGCTCGCGAAGCTGATCGTCACCGATCCACGAGTCGAGCAGGTCGCCGAGGATGTAAACGGCGCTCGCCTCACGTGCCGGACCGGCAGCGAACGCTCGGAACGCCGCCGCGGAGCCCGCGTGCTCCTCGGCGAGGTGCAGGTCCGAGAGGAGGAGGGCCGGCTTCAAGACCCGAAAACCCGGGACGCACCACGTTTCCGGCGCCTGGGACGGCGCCGCGCGATCACGTCGTGGCCGCTTTCTCCTCGGCGCTGGTGATGACGACGTCGTCCTTCGGCACGTTCTCGTGGAACCCCGAGGTTCCGGTCGCGACACCCGCGATGCGATCGACGACCGCGGTACCGTCGACGACGCGGCCGAACACGCAATAGCCGTAACCCTGCGGGCTCGGTCCCTTGTAGTCGAGAAACGCGTTGTCGGCGACGTTGACGAAGAATTGCGCGGTCGCCGAATGCGGCTCCGACGTGCGTGCCATCGCAACCGTATAGCGGAGGTTCCTCACTCCGTTCGCAGCCTCGTTCGCGACCGGCGCGCGGGTCGCCTTCTGCCGCATGCCGGCCGCGAAGCCGCCGCCCTGGACCATGAAGCCGGGGATCACGCGATGGAACAGCGTCCCGTCGTAGTGGCCGTCGCGGACGTACTGCAGGAAGTTGGCGACCGTCGCCGGTGCGTTTTCCGCATCGAGCTCGAGCGTGATGTCGCCGTGATTGGTGTGCAGGATGACCATGTCGGGCTGCTCCATGTCGAATTCCTCAGTTGGACGGTGCGATGATCTTCGCCGACTGGATCATCACGCGCTCGACCGGAACGTCGGAGCGGAACGGCCCCGCCGGCCCGGTCTTCGAGTGTGCGATGCGGTCGACCACGTCCATCCCGGCGATCACCTTGCCGAACACCGTGTAGCCCCAGCCCTGCGGCGTTGCGGAACGAAAGTCGAGCCGGCTGTTGTCGGCGACGTTGATGAAGAACTGCGCGGTCGCCGAGTTCGGGTCGGCAGTGCGCGCCATCGCGATCGTCCCGCGCACGTTCGACAATCCCGCCTTGGCGCTTTCCTGCGACTCGATCGCGATCGGCGGGCGCGTCGGCTTCTGCCAGAAGTTGGCGTCGTACCCGCCGCCCTGGATCATGAATCCCTTGATCACGCGGTGGAACTGCGTGCCGCCGTAGTGCCCGTCCTTCACGTAGGCGAGGAAGTTCTCGACGGTCTTCGGCGCTGCCTGCGGGAAGAGCTCGAGCTTGATCACTCCGGCCGACGTGTCGAGCTCGACCTCGGGATTGGCGGCGTGCGCGGGAAGGGCGGCGACGGCGAATGCGAATGTCGCCGCAGTGACGAGATGACGCAGCATGAACGATCTCCTTCTATTTTGCGGTAGCCGGCGCCTGCGTGCCGGGCGTTTCGATCTTCTTCACGAGCTCGAGCCTGGAGGCCGCGGTGCGGTTCGTCTTGTCGAGGTCGGCGGCGCGCTGGTATTCGCTCTCGGCGAGTCTGACGTAGACGTCGCCGAGATTCTGGCGCGCGATCGCGTAATCGGGAGCCGCGGCAATCGCCCGCTCGAGCTCGTCGCGGGCGAGCGTGTATTCGCCCTTGCGCGCATAGAGGACAGCGAGATTGTTGTGCGGTTCCGGAAGCTCCGGAAATTCGGCGACCAGGGCGCGGTACTGAGCGATCGCATCCTCGGTGCGACCTTCGTCCAGCAGCGCCACCCCCTTGATGAAGCGCGCCTGCGGCTCGTGCGGGTGTGCGGCGGTTAGCGCGTCGAGGATGGCGATTGCATCCGCGTAGCGCTTCTGCACGACGAGGCCCTGCGCTTCGCGCAGCTTCGCCGCGTAGGCCTTGCGCTCGGCTTCGTTCATGCCGCGCGATTCGGGCGCCGCGGTGATCGCGTCGGCGGGCGTCGCCGCGGCGGCAGCAGGAGCGCTCGCTGGCGCAGCGGGGGCAGTGGTCACCGGCGCGCCGGGAGCCGCATCCGCCGCGCGGGCGAGCGCGGGAACGACGGCGACGGTCACGGAAAGTACGAAAAGGATCGCAGGCGGGGTGCGCGGCATCGAGAGGCGTGTCTCGCGGACCCGGCCGGGCCCGACGAAGGGCGCCTATTCTATCGCACGCGATGCGGCGGCCAGCTGGCCGCGGCTCCCGCTGCGCAGGCCCGCGACGGTATCGTCTATCAGCCGGCGCGCGATCGACATCGGACTCGGCAGTTCGGGAAGCGCTTCGGGGGAAAACCAGCGTGCATCGGCGATCTCGGTGCCGTCAGGGCGCAACGTTCCGCCCGCGTAGCGCGCCGTATACGCGACCATCAGCGAATGCGGGAACGCCCACGACTGGCTCGCGAAGTACTCGAGCCCGGCAACTTCGATGCCGACCTCCTCGCGCACCTCGCGGTGCACGCAGTCCTCGATCGCTTCTCCCGGCTCGACGAATCCCGCGAGCGCGCTGTACATCATGTTCCGGAAGCGGTTGGCGCGGGCGAGGAGTACTTCGCGTTCGCGGATCACGAGCACCATCATCGCTGGCGACACGCGCGGATACGCGACGAGGCCGCAGGCCGGACATTCCTTCGCGCGCTCGCCGGGCCGCTCGCGCGTCGGCGTGCCGCAGCGACCGCAGAAGGCGTGCGAGCGATCCCAGTCGACCACCTGGAAGGCGCGGCCGGCGACCGCGAGCATCGCTTCGGGCATATGCGGAAACAGCGAGCGCAGGCCGGCCAGGCGATAGCCCGGCAGCGCAACGGCGTCGTCGTCGAGGGTCATTGCGACGCAATCGACGCCGGCGAGACGGCCGAGGACGTGGCGCGGACCGTCGATTCCCGCCGCGAGTGCCTGCGCGAGTGTGGGCACCGTCGGCGCTTCGTCGGCTCCGCCGACGACGAGCTTCACGCCGGCAAACGCGAACACCAGCGCGTCGCCGGTCAGCGGTCCGGCGGCGACTGTTGAGGAAACGAAGCCCGTCGGCGTGTGCAGCATGCGAGTCGGATCACGTCGCGAGCGACAGCGGCAGGCGCCGCAGACGCCTGCCGGTCGCCATCGCGATCGCATTCGCGACCGCGGGCGCGATCGGCGGCACACCCGGCTCGCCGACGCCGGTCGGTCTCGCGCTCGATGGGACGATATGCACTTCGACCACCGGCATCTCGTTGATGCGCAGTACGCGGTAATCGTTGAAGTTCGACTGCACCGGCGCACCGTTCCTGATCGTGATCTCTCCGAAGAGTGCCGCGGCGAGGCCGTAGCCGATGCCGCCCTCCATCTGCGCGCGGACAACGTCGGGGTTGACGGCGAGCCCGCACTCGACCGCGCAGACGACGCGATCGACGGTGAAGCTTCCGTCGGCCGCGACGGTGACTTCGGCGACTTCGGCGACTGCGGTGTTGAACGACTTGTGCACGGCGACGCCGCGGCCGCGCTTCGTGCCTGCCGCACCCGCAGCGAGCGGCTTTCCCCACCCGGCCTTGTCGGCAGCGAGCGTCAGCGCTGCGAGCTGCCGCGGCTCGTTTGCGAGGAGCGCTTTCCGGAACGCGACCGGGTCCTTGCCCGCCGCAAGCGCTGCTTCGTCGATGAAGGTCTCGACGGCGAACGCCGTGTGCGTGTGCCCGACCGAGCGCCACCACTGTACCGGGACGCCGATCTCGGGCGAATGCAGGTCGACGACGATATTGGGAATCGCATAGCCGAGGTCGGCCGCACCTTCGACCGACGTCGGGTCGATGCCGTTGGCGATCATCGCCGCGAACGGGCTGCCGGCGAGGATCGACTGCGTGACGATGCGGTGCTGCCACGCGACGAGGTTGCCCGCGCCATCGAGCCCCGCATGCATCGCGTGCAGCGCAGCCGGCCGATAGTAGCCGGCGTGCATGTCGTCCTCGCGCGTCCACACGAGCTTGACGGGGATGCCACGCTGACCCTGCACGGCGAGGCCCTTGACGATCGTCGCAGCCTCGACCACGTAGTCGGATTGCGGATTCGCGCGCCGGCCGAAGCTGCCGCCTCCGAAAAGCTGATGGATCGCGACCTTCTCGGGAGCGAGCCCCAGCACCTTGGCGATCGCCGCCTGGTCCGCGGTCTGGAACTGCTCGCCGTTCCATACCTCGGCGCGATCGCCGTCGTAGCGAACGACGCAGTTCATCGGCTCCATCGCCGCGTGCGCGAGGTAGGGAAACTCGAACTCGGCGTCGAGCCTGCGCGTAGCGCCGGCGAGCGCCTGCGCGGCGTCGCCGTCGCTCTTCGCGATCGTTCCGGGTGTCGAGATCTGCCGCCTGAACTCGGCCGCGATGTCGGACGACGAATAGCGGAAGCCGCTCGCGTCGTCCCAGGTGATCTTCAGCGCGTCGCGCCCCTTCTTCGCGTCCCAGAAGCTGTTGCCGACGACCGCGACGCCGTGCGGAACCTCGACGACGAAGCGGATGCCGGGCAATCCCTTCAGCGCGGCCGCGTCGATGCTCTTGACCTGCGCACCGAATCGCGGTGCGTGCGCGACGACCGCGGTCAGCATGCCGGGCAGGTGCAGGTCCTGCGTATACACGGCGGTCCCGGTGGACTTCGCCTTCGAATCGGTGCGCGGGACGTGGGTGCCGATGTAGACGAAGCGCTTCGGATCCTTGAGCTTCGGTGACACCGGAACCGGCTGCTTCGCGGCATCGGCGGCGAGCTCGCCGAACGTCGCCTTCTTCGCGCCGTGCGACACGACGCCGTTCCTCACCTCGATCGCGTCGGCCGGAGCATTCCAGCGCGCCGCTGCCGCGGCGACCAGCATCGCGCGGGCCGCGGCGCCGGCAGTGCGGTACTGGTCGAATGCTTCGGCGAGTGACGTCGACCCGCCGGTTCCCTGTGTGGGTCCCCAGAGGAGGTTGTTGTAGAGCTTCGCGTCCGCCGGTGCCCCTTCGACGCGGACCTGCGACCAGGCTGCGTCGAGCTCGTCGGCGATCAGTGTCGGCAGGCCGGTGTAGGTCCCCTGGCCGACTTCGACGTGCTT
>DASVWR010000163.1:0-26195 GCA_036393115.1 Casimicrobiaceae bacterium | reverse complement strand
CGAGATCGTCGAGACGAAGTCCGATGCGGGGCTCTACTTCAAATGGCCGTTCGTCCAGAACGTCAAGTACTACGACAAGGTCATCCTGACGCTCGACAATCCCGAGCCCGACCGGATGACGACGTCGGAGAAGAAGCCGCTCCTGGTCGATTTCGTCGTCCTGTGGAAGATCATTGACGTGCGCCAGTACTACGTGTCGGTGCAGGGTGATGAGGAGGCCGCCCGACGCAGGATCACGCAGACGGTGCGCGCGAATCTCGCCGAGGAGTTCAACAAGCACGACGTCCACGAGGCGATCGCCTCCGCGCGCGACGCGATCACCACGATCACGCAGCAGAAGGCGAACGCCGACGCAAAGGCGATCGGCGTCGAGATCATCGACGTGCGCCTGCGGCGCGTCGAGCTGCCGCCCGACGTGACGGGTCCCGTCTATCAGCGGATGGAGTCCGAGCGGCGCCGGGTCGCCAACGAGCTGCGCTCGATGGGCGCAGCCGAGTCCGAGCAGATCCGCGCCGATGCCGACCGCCAGCGCCAGGTGATCCTCGCCGACGCCTACCGGCAGGCGCAGAAGATCAAGGGCGACGGCGACGGCAAGGCGTCGCTGATCTACGGCCAGGAATACGGCAAGGATCCCGAGTTCTACTCGTTCTACCGCAGTCTCGACGCGTACAAGGCTTCGCTTCAGGGCCGGCACGATCTGATGGTGCTCGACCCCAGCTCGCAGTTCTTCCGGTACTTCAAGCAGAACGACATCGCGAAGACGCCCGCCGGCGCCGGCAGGTCGAAGTAGACTGTCGCGGCAGACCGACCGACGGGGGATCGCGTGTCTGAGACGCTGTGGACTGCGCTGGCGCTGGTGCTCGTGCTCGAAGGCTTATTGCCGTTCGTCGCGCCACGCCTCTGGCGCGACAGCTTCCGGCGCCTCACCGAGCTCACCGACGGCCAGCTTCGATTCGTCGGCATGCTCTCGATCGGAATCGGGCTTGCCGGCCTCTACTTGACCATCCATGCGTGATGCATAAGTGGCTCCTTCCTGACGCGATCGACGACCTCCTCCCCGACGAGGCGATCGTCGTCGAGCGCCTGCGCCGGGTGCTGCTCGATCACTTCGACGGCGCGGGGTACCGGCTCGTGCGCCCGCCGCTCGTCGAGCACCTCGAGTCGCTCCTGACCGGCAGCGGGCGCGACCTCGAGCTGCAGACGTTCAAGGTGGTCGATCCGCTGTCCGGGCATCTCCTTGGTGTGCGCGCCGACATCACGCCGCAGGTCGCGCGCATCGACGCACACCTCTTGAACGAGCCGGGAGCGACGCGGCTCTGCTACGCGGGGAGCGTGCTGCGCACCACTGGCAGCGGGCCTGGGGCGACGCGCGAAGTGATGCAGGTCGGTGCCGAGCTCTTCGGCGTCCCCGGCATCGATGGCGATCGCGAAGTGATCGACCTGCTCGCGTCGGCGCTCGCGACCGCCGGCATCGCGCGTGTCCATCTCGACCTCGGCCACGTCGGCATCTACCGCGCGCTCGCGACCGGCGCGGGCCTTTCCGGCAACGGCGAGAGCGACGACGTCTTCGACGCGCTTCGCGTCAAGGACCGGCCCGCGGTGGTCGCGCTGACGAGGCCCCTGCCGCGCGTCTGGGGCGGCGCGCTCACCGCGCTGACGACCCTCTATGGGCCGGCGACCGAGGTGCTGCCGGTGGCGCGCCGCGAGCTACCCGACATCCCGGCGATCGCCAATGCGCTCGCGACGCTCGAAGACCTCGCGGCATTGGCGGCGACGCGGGTGCACGCGCTGCACGTCGATCTCGGCGACCTGCGCGGCTATCATTATCACAACGGCGTGATCTTCTCGGCCTACGCGCCGGGCTCGCCGACGGCCATCGCCAACGGAGGGCGTTACGACGGCATCGGGCGGGCCTTCGGACGCTCGCGGCCGGCGACCGGCTTCACGCTCTATCTGCGCCAGTTGACCGACCTCATCGCCGTAACCTGAACCCCTCACACGCGACGCACGAGGCACATGGGAAAGAACATCGTCGTCATCGGCGCACAGTGGGGCGACGAAGGCAAGGGCAAGGTCGTCGACTGGCTCACCGATAGCGCGCAGGGCGTGGTCCGCTTCCAGGGCGGCCACAACGCCGGCCACACGCTGGTGATCGGCGGCAGGCGCACCGTACTGCGCCTGATTCCTTCGGGCGTGCTGCGTCGCGACGTCGCAATCCTGATCGGCAACGGCGTCGTGCTCTCGCCCGCCGCGCTCCTGCAGGAGATCGGCGAGCTCGAAGCGGCCGGGATCGAGGTCCGCTCGCGGCTCTCGATCTCGCCCGCGTGCCCGCTCGTGCTGCCGATTCACGAGGCGCTCGATCGCGCGCGCGAGGCGGCGCTCGGTGACTCGCTGAAGATCGGCACGACCGGGCGCGGCATCGGCCCCGCGTACGAGGACAAGGTCGCGCGGCGCGCGCTGCGCGTTCAGGATCTCGCCGATCCCGCGCGCTTTGCCGCGAAGCTCGAGCGCCTGCTCGACCTCCATAATTTCATGCTCGTGCATTACTACAAGCAACCGCCGCTTCCGTTCGCGGCGATGCGCGACGAGACGCTGGCGCTCGGCGAGAGGATCACGCCGATGGTGGCCGACGTCGCCGCAGCGATCCAGGCCGCACGTGCGCGCGGCGATTCGCTGTTGTTCGAAGGCGCGCAGGGAGCACTGCTCGACATCGACCACGGCACCTATCCGTACGTGACGAGCTCGAACTGCGTCGCCGGACAAGCGGCGGCCGGGGCCGGCATCGGGCCGCAGCTCCTCGACTACGTGCTCGGCATCGTCAAGGCCTATACGACGCGCGTCGGCACGGGACCGTTTCCGACCGAGCTCAGCGACGCGACCGGCCGGACGCTGGCGACGCGCGGCAATGAGTTCGGCTCGGTCACGGGGCGGCCGCGGCGCTGCGGCTGGATCGACATCCCGATGCTCGCGCGATCGCTGCAGTTGAACGGCGTCGATGGTCTCTGTATCACCAAGCTCGACGTCCTCGACGGCCTCACCGAGGTACGCATCTGCACGCACTACGAGGTCGACGGCGAGGTGCGCACGCTGATCCCGAGCGGCGCCGACGCCGTCGCGCGCTGCCGGCCTGTCTACGAGACGCTGCCCGGATGGAGCGAGAGCACGGTCGGCGCGCGCACGTTCGCAGCGCTCCCGGCCGCCGCGCGCGCCTATCTCGAACGCGTCGAGGCGCTCACCGGAGTCCCGATCGCGATGGTGTCGACCGGGCCCGATCGCGACGAGACGATCCTCGTCCACCATCCGTTCCGCTGAACCCGAGGCTACGCAGGGAGGCGCCCTTGAGTCTGCACGTCGATTGGCACCAGTACAACCGCCTCGTCGAGCGCCTCGCACTCGCGGTCCACGAGTCGGGTTACCGGTTCGACCAGGTCATCTGCATCGCGCGCGGGGGACTGCGCGTCGGCGACGTGCTGTCGCGGATCTTCGACCAGCCGCTCGCGATCCTCTCGACGCACTCGTACGCAGCCGAAGGCGGAACGATCCGCGGCGAGCTCGTGATCGCCGAGCACATGACGATGACGCGGCCGCGCCTCGGCGGGCACGTGCTGCTGGTCGACGACATGGTCGACTCCGGCCATACGCTCGCCGCGGTGCACGCCGAACTGCCGCGCCGCTTCCCGCACATCTCGCAGCTGCGCACGGCCGTGCTGTGGTGGAAGGCGCGCTCGGTGTTCGAGCCCGACTACTACGTCGACTACCTCGCCGATAGTCCGTGGATCCACCAGCCGTTCGAGGTCTACGACAAGTTCGATCCGGCGACTCTGCGGGAGCGCCTCGCGGCCACCGCATGAGAGCGCGGCGGATCGTCCTCGCCTGGCACTCGCACAACATCGGCGGGAACGATTACCGCAGCAACGATCACGTCGCGCTGGCCGCGGATCTCGAGACGCTCGCCGCTTCGGGCGTACGGATCGTCCCGCTCGAGCACATCGCCGCCGCGCAGCGCGACCGGCACTGGCCCCTCGATGGAAGCGTCGAAGTTGCGATCAGCTTCGACGACGGCCCGCGCTTCGACGTCGCCGATTTCGAGCACCGCGAATGGGGTGCGCAGAAGGCTTTCGCGCGGCTGCTGCACGACGCGGCTCCGCTCTTCGGCGCTGCCCCCGGCGCAATTCGCGCGACGAGCTTCGTGATCGCGTCACCCGACGCGCGCGCCGAGATGGAACGCGCGCCGGAGTGTGGCCTCAGCGACCTTGACGGCTGGCTCGGCGACGACTGGTGGGCGCATGCCGCGGCGCTCGGCATCGCGATCGGCAACCATAGCTGGGACCACCTGCACGCGGCGCTTCGACACGTCGCGCAGCGCGACGGCATCCGCGGGGACTTCACCGCGATCGCCGACTACGGCGACGCCGACCGCCAGGTGCGACGCGCGAGCGAATTCATCCTCGGGCGCCTGCAGACCGCCGCCGAGTTGCCGTTCGCGCATCCGTACGGCCACGTCGCTCCGTATCTTCGCGACGTCTACTTTCCGCGGCACCGCGCCCTGCATCGCTGCTACGCCGCGTTCTCGACCGCAGGCCGCGCGATCGATCCCGACGACTCGATCTGGGCGCTGCCGCGCTTCGTCTGCGGCTGGCACTGGCACGACGCGGACGGCCTGCGCGCGCTGATCGCCGCGAGCGGTGTGTGACAATACGACAGGAAATGGTGCCCAGAAGAGGACTCGAACCTCCACAGTGTTGCCACCGCCAGGACCTGAACCTGGTGCGTCTACCAATTCCGCCATCTGGGCAGGCGTGACGACTCGAACCGCGCATTTTAATTTTATCGGGTACTCGTGTCAAAAAGCATACCGTTGCGTCGTCGCGCGGCGAGCACTCCGCGCGGATCTGCTGCACGATCACCATCCGCGCGATCCGCATCCGCGTCTTCGCGACCCGCGCGCGCGCCCCGCGCGAACGCGCTCTCGGCCGACGCGGTCCTCGACGCGCTGATCGTCGCCGGCGAGCCGCAGACACGCGCCGAACTCGCCGCGAGACTCGGGCTCTCGGGACGCTCGAAGCGCACGCTCGATGCGCCGCTCGCCGAGCTCGAGCGCGCCGGCCGCCTGTTCGTCAATCGCAAGGGCGAGCTCTGCGTCGCCGCGAAGCTCGACCTCGTAACCGGAACGGTCCACGGGCACCCGGACGGTTTCGGCTTCCTCGTCCCCGATGCGGGGGGCGACGACCTGTTCCTGTCGCCCTCGGAGATGCGCAAGGTGCTGCACGGCGATCGCGCGAGCGCGAAGGTCGTCGGCGTCGACCGGCGCGGCCGCCCCGAAGCCGAGATCGTCGAAGTGCTGCTGCGGGCCAACCGCAGGATCGTCGGCAGGCTCCACGAGGAGCGCGGCGTGTGGTTCGTCGAGGCGGAGAACCGGCGCATCAGCCAGGACCTCGTCGTTCCGCCGGGCGAGCGCGGCGCCGCGACGCGCGGCCAGGTCGTCGTCGTCGAGATCGTCGAGCAGCCGAGCGCGCAGCGCGAAGCGATCGCGCGCATCGTCGAAGTGCTCGGCAATCCAACCGATCCGGGCATGGAGATCGAGATCGCGCTGCGCAAGCACGCACTGCCGTTCGAATGGAGCGTTGCGGCCGAGCGCCTCGCGGCGAAGCTCCCTCCCGCGGTGCGACCAGCCGATCGGCGCGGGCGGCGCGACCTCACGACACTGCCACTCGTCACGATCGACGGCGAGAACGCGCGCGACTTCGACGACGCGGTCTGCTGCGAGCGCGTCGACGGCGCGTACCGGCTCGTCGTCGCGATCGCCGATGTCTCGCACTACGTCAGGGATGGCGACGCGCTCGATGCGGCGGCGCGCGAGCGGGGCACATCGGTGTACTTCCCGCGCCGCGTGATTCCGATGCTGCCGGAGGTCCTCTCGAACGAGCTCTGCTCGCTGAAGCCGGAGGTCGACCGGTTGTGCGTCGCCTGCGACATGCGCATCGGCCGCGACGGCACGATCGAGTCGTATCTCTTCTACCCGGCGGTCATGCATTCGCGCGCGCGCCTCACCTACACGGAGGTCTACCGCTGGCTCAGCGAGCACACCGCGGCGGGTGCCGCGGAGGCTTCCCACGCGAAGGCGCCCGCGGCCTCGCGAAACCGGCACCCGGCGGGTGCCGGGCGGCTGCCGCGCGACGTCGAGACGAGCCTTCGCCATCTCCACGGCGTCTACCGCGTCCTGCTCGCGGCACGCGAGCGCCGTGGCGCGATCGACTTCGACACCGCCGAGCTCGAGATCGCGTTCGACGAAGCCGGACGGATCGATCGCATCTTCCCTTCGCCGCGCAACGATGCGCACCGCCTGATCGAGGAATGCATGCTGGCGGCGAACGTCTGCGCCGCCTCGTTTCTCGACGACCGCGGTCACGCGGCGCTCTACCGCGTGCACGAGGGCCCGCCGTCGGACAAGCTCGCCACGCTGCGCGAATTCCTCGCGACGTCGGGTCTCGCGCTCACCGGCGGCGACAAGCCGCAGGCCGGCGACTACGCGGCGCTGATGGCGCGGATTGGCGAGCGCCCCGATCGGGCACTGTTCGAGACCGTGCTGCTGCGCTCGCTGTCGCAGGCGCGCTACAGCCCGGACAACGTCGGTCATTTCGGCCTCGCGTTCGAGCGCTACGCGCATTTCACGTCGCCGATCAGGCGCTACCCGGATCTCGTCGTCCACCGTGCGCTGAAGGCGGCGCTCGCCGGCCACGCGTACTCGCCGAAAGCGTCATCCTGGCACGAGCTCGGCATCCACTGCTCGATGACCGAGCGCCGCGCCGACGACGCGTCGCGCGACGTATTGCAGTGGCTGAAGTGCCACTACATGCGCGACCGTGTCGGAGAGAGCTTTCCCGGCACGATCAGCGGCGTCGCGAGCTTCGGCATCTTCGTCACGCTCGACGGCCTCGCGATCGACGGCCTCGTGCACGTGACCGACCTGCCGCGCGACTACTTCCACTTCGATGCCGGCCGGCACGCCCTCGTCGGCGAGCGAAGCGGACGTGTGTTCCAGCTCGCCGGGCGCGTACATGTGCGCATTGCGCGGGTCGACCTCGAGCAGGCGAAGATCGATTTCACGCTCGATGACGCCGGACGCTGACCTCGTCGTCCAGGCACCGCAGCTCGCCCCCGAGGACCTCGCTGTCCTGCGTGCGCTGACCGGGGCGTCCGACGTCGTCGTGCTCGACCGCGGAGAGTGCGCAGCGTTCAGGCTGGTTGCGCCGCGAGCCCTCGACGGGATCGCCGCTGCGCTCGCCGCCATCGGCTGCGACTGGGCGCTGGTGCCGCGGGCGCGCCGACTCGAGCGGCTGCGGCTCGTCGCAATGGACATGGACTCGACGCTGATCACGATCGAGTGCATCGACGAGATCGCCGCATTGCGCGGCATCAAGCCCGAGGTCGCCGCGATCACCGCAGCGACGATGCGCGGCGAGATCGATTTTCGCGAGAGTCTCGTGCGCCGCGTGGCGCTGCTCGAAGGACTGCCGGTGGAGGCGCTGCAACGCGTCTACGGCGAGCGCCTGCGCCTGTCGCCGGGTGCCGCGCGGCTCTTTGAATCGTTGCGCGCGCGAGGCGTCGAGACGCTGCTCGCGTCGGGCGGATTCACGTTCTTCACCGATCGCCTGCAGGCGGCGCTCTCGATCGACTGGACCGTCGCGAACGAGCTCGAGGTAAGCGCCGGCAGGCTCACCGGCCGCGTCAGCGGAGCGATCGTCGACGCCGCGGCGAAGGCCGCGCTGATCTCGACGCTCGCCGAGCGGCTGCGCGGGGACGACGGGTTCGTTGCGGTGATCGGTGACGGCGCAAACGATCTGCCGATGTTCGCCATCGCGGACGTCGCCGTGGCGTGGCGCGCGAAGCCCGCGGTGCGTGCGCGGGCGACGCACGCGATCGATCACTGCGGGCTCGACGCGGTGCTGAACCTCTTCGCCTGACTACCCGAAAGACGTGGTCCGTCCCGGTTTTCGGACCTAGACGTTGAACGACTGGCCGCAGCCGCACTGATCCTTCACGTTCGGATTGTTGAACGTGAAGCGCTCGTTCAAACCTTCCTTCGTGAAATCGAGCTCGATGCCCTGAACGTAGGGAAGGCTCTTCGCGTCAACCAGCACGCGCACGCCGTGCGACTCGAACTCCATGTCGTCGGGCTGGATCTCGTCGGCATACTCGACCTTGTAGGCGAAGCCCGAGCAGCCGGAGTTGCGCACTGCGAGGCGCAGGCCGACGCCCCTGCCTCGCTGGGCGAGGTGCGCTGCGACGTGCCTTGCGGCGGATTCGGTGAGCGTGATCGACATCGTGGTCAATCCGGTGACGACTGGGCTTCCATTGTAACCCCTCCGCCGAGCCCGCGACGGCGCGGGCGCGCGCGTCCTGCCGCGCCGCGCAGCGCGGCGACGTTGCGCTTCACCCGTTCCGCCGTGTACGCGATCTCCTCCGCCGTCGTGCTGCGCCCGAGGGAGAAGCGCAGCGTCCCATGGGCGAGCTCGTCGGAGACGCCGAGCGCGCGCAGCACGTGCGACGGCTCGGTCGAGCCCGATCCGCACGCCGAGCCGGTCGACACCGCGATTTCCTCCATCTCCAGCATCAGCTCCTCGGCGGCGATGCCTGCGAACGCGACGTTCAAGAGTTGCGGCACGCAGCGGTCCGGATCGCCATTGCGATGCACGCTACCGATCGCGGAGAGTTCGCGCCACAGCCGGTCGCGCAGCGCGCCGATCCGCGCGTTCTCGGCGTCCATGTCGAGACCCGCAAGACGGAACGCTTCGCCCATGCCGACGATCTGGTGCGTCGCCAGCGTGCCGGCGCGCAGCCCGCGCTCCTGGCCGCCCCCGTGCGTCTGCGCGTCGATGCGGGCGCGCGGCCTGCGGCGGACGAACAGCGCGCCGACGCCTTTCGGCCCACACGTCTTGTGCGCCGACAGCGACATCAGGTCGACGGGAAGCGACGCGAGATCGAGGGCGAGCTTCCCCGTCGCCTGCGCCGCGTCGACGTGGAACACGACCCCATGCGCGCGGCAGATCGCGCCGAGCGCAGCAATGTCCTGCACCACGCCGGTCTCGTTGTTGACGGCCATCACCGAAGCGACTGTGGTATCCGGCCGCAACGCCGCCGCGAACCGCGCCGGGTCGACGAGCCCACCGGCTCCGACTGGCACGCGCGTCACTTCGAATCCGTTGCCGGCCAGCGCATCGAGCGTATCGAGCGTCGCGCGGTGCTCGGTCGCCAGCGTAACGAGGTGCCGGCCGCGGTCGCGGTGAAACGATGCGGCGCCTTTCAGAGCAATGTTGATCGACTCGGTCGCGCCCGACGTGAAGACGATTTCGCTCGCGTCGCAACCGACGAGCGCGGCGACCTCGCCGCGGGCGCCTTCGATCGCCGCGGATGCGCGGCGGCCGAACGGATGGCTGCGCGAGGACGCATTGCCGAATCCTTCGCCGAGCCACGGCAGCATCGCCGCGACGACGCGCGGGTCGACGGGCGTCGTCGCCGCGTGATCGAGGTAGATCGGCGCACGCATGAGGATCGCTCGGCGGTGCGTCGACCGGCCGCCGGGGCCGCCAGCTTACACCGTCGCCGCCGGCTCGCGCGACTGGGGCTCGCCGCTCGCCTGCGCCGCGCGCGGCTCCTGCGTCGAGGCTCGAATCCCGGCGACGTCGGCGCGCGTGTCGCTCTGCTGGCGCACGAGGTCGGCGAGCGTCACCGAGCCCAAATAGCTGAAGATGTGCGCGTTGAGGCCCGTCCACAGGTCGTGCGTCATCGAGCAGCGAACGTCGACACAGTGCTCGTCGCCGCCGCACCTCGTGGCGTCGATCGGCTCATCGACGGCGACGATGACGTCGGCCACGGTGATCGCCTGGCCGTCGCGCGCGAGGCGATAGCCGCCGCCGGGGCCGCGCACGCTGTCGACGAGACGGTGCCGTCGCAGCTTGCCGAACAGCTGCTCGAGATACGAGAGCGAGATCTTCTGCCGCTCGGAGATCGTCGCGAGCGTGACCGGCCCCGCCGCGCCATGAAGCGCGACGTCGAGCATCGCCGTCACCGCAAAGCGTCCCTTCGTCGTCAGGCGCACGATTGCCTCATCGCCATCGATGCGAACCCGGCCGTGCAACGTATTCGCCGGTTCGCCATACCTGATCGAATTAGTCGGTCATGCGCCGGCAAAGTTCATTCGAGCATCTTGTTGATCTTGCCGACGTCGAACGCTTCGGCGACCGCCTTGTCCGCGTTGCACTCGACGCCGCCACGGCGCAACTGCTCGACGAGTTGCGCGAAGCGTTCGTCGACCGCCGACGCGTGATCGAGCAGCTTGTGGATCGCCTCCGCAATCGGGTCGTCGACGCCTGCGGTCACGGCGTACGCGGAGAATCCGATCTTGGCCGCCTGCGCTTCGCGGCGATCGTAATCCTCCCCGGCGATGACCCGCGCCGGGATGCCGACCGCCGTCGCGCCCGCGGGAACATCCCTGATCACGACGGCATTGGACCCGATCCTGGCCCCATCTCCCACGATTATCGGCCCGAGAACCTTGGCGCCCGCACCGATCACGACTGCCTTGCCGAGGGTCGGGTGGCGCTTGCCCTTGTTCCATGAGGTGCCACCCAGCGTGACGCCGTGGTAGAGCGTCGTGTCGTCGCCGATTTCGGCGGTCTCGCCGATGACGATGCCCATGCCGTGGTCGATGAACACGCGACGTCCGATCACGGCGCCGGGGTGAATCTCGATGCCGGTGGCCCACCGACTCCAGTGGGCGAGCCAGCGCGCGAGCCAGCGGAAACCGGCCTTCCACAGCCGGTGAGCGACGACCCGATGCCAGACGAGCGCGTGCAGGCCCGGATAGCAGGTCAGGACCTCCCAAGCCGTTCGGGCCGCGGGGTCGCGGTCGAAGACGACGCGAATGTCCTCGCGCAGGCGATCGAGCATTGAGGCATTATGCCAGCTGGTCGCATTTCATCTGGCGAGGAGGAGCCATCGTGCGCACCCGTTTCATCACCCCCGTTATCCTGCCCATCCGCCGCGCAGTGGCCACCCGCCGCGCAATGGCCGCGCTCGCGGTGACGTTCGCGATCTCGGTCGCGGGCATCCCCCCTGCCTGGTGCCAGGCGACACTGGGCGCCGCTCCGGCCAGCGCTCCAGGCGCCGCTCCGGGTGCCGCTGCGGTCGCGCAATCGCCGAAGGCTCAGGCTCCGGCCGCCGAGTCGAGCGCGTGCCGCAAGGCGAAGTCGAAGATCGCGCGCGAGCAGCGGGCGATCGACAAGGTGCAATACGCGATCGAGCGTGCGCGCGACGCAAGCACGAAGTGCACGACGAAGCAGGTCTGCGACCGCTACGCGACGAAGATCGAAGAACTCGAATCGCGCCGTACCCGCCATGCCGCGCGCCTCGCCAAGCTCGAGGCAGCGGGCCATTCGGCCTGCGGCTCGACCTGACGCTCGCGCGAGCTCAGCGTAGCGGACCGATACGCGCCTCGATGCGGGCGAGGATGCCGCGCAGGATGTTGACCTCTTCGCGCTCGAGGCCGGCGCGGCCGAAGAGGCGCCGCAACCGCTGAAAGAGGTGCCGCGGGCGCTGCGGATCGAAGAACTCCAGCCGCGTGAGCGTGCGTTGTGCGTGCGCGTACAACGCTTCGATCTCGTCGTACGTCGCCGGTGCGAAGCGGGCACGCGAGGGCGCCGCGTCGTCGCGGTCGGCGAGCGCGGCGCGGCGGACTTCCCATGCGACGACCTGCACTGCGGCGGCGAGGTTGAGCGACGGGTACGCCGGGTTCGCCGGAATGCTGGCCGCGACCGTGCAGCGCGCAAGCTCGTCGTTGCCGAGCCCCGACATCTCGGTGCCGAAGACGAGCGCGACCTCGCCTTCCGTCGCCGCCTCGGCGGCCTCGCACGCGGCGCACTCGAGCGTCGCCACCCGGCCGGCGAAGTGACGCGAGCGCGCGGAGAAGCCGATCGAGAGCTGCGTTCCCGAGAGTGCCTCGTCGAGCGTTGCGGTCGCCGCTGCACGATCGAGCACCTCGCCCGCACCCGAGGCGAGCGCGGCGGCCTCGGCGTGCGGGAACTGCGACGGTGCGACGAGCACGAGGCGGGTCAGCCCCATCGTCATCAGCGCCCGTGCCGCGGCGCCGATGTTGGCGGGCAGGGTCGGGCGCACGAGCACCGTGCGCATCCGCGCGAGTGCGGCCGGGTTCGCCGCGACGGTCGCGGCTGCGCTCGCGCGCGCATGCGTGTACGCGGGCTGGTTCGCGTTCATCGTGCAGGCGGGCGCACCGCGCGCGGCTGGACGGCCCGCACCTGTAGAATCGGGATAGCCGCATTCTGTCATGCGGCGATGCCGCGCGCACCGGACATTTCCATGCACCCAATGCTGACCACGGCGGTGAAGGCGGCCCGCCGCGCCGGAAACATCATCATGCGGGGGTCGCGCGAGCTCGACCTCCTCACCGTGACGCGCAAAGGTCCGAAGGATTTCGTGAGCGAGGTCGACCGCGCGGCGGAGGCGGCGATCGTCGAGACGCTGCACGCCGCCTATCCCGACCACGCGATCCTCGCCGAGGAAGGCACGGCGCGCGATCGCAATCGCGATGCCGAGAACCTGTGGATCATCGATCCGCTCGACGGCACGACGAACTTCCTGCACGGCTTCCCGCACTACTGCGTGTCAATCGCGCTGGCGCACCGCGGCGTCGTGTCGCAGGGTGTCATTTACGATCCGGTGCGCAACGATCTCTTCACCGCAACGCGCGGCCGTGGCGCGTTCCTCAACGACCGGCGTATCCGTGTGTCGCGCCGCACCCATCTGCGCGAGTGCCTGATCGGCACCGGCTTCCCCTACCGCGAAGGCGGCGAGCTCGACATCTGGCTGCAGATGATGCGCGTGATGATCCAGCAGAGCGCCGGCCTGCGACGGCCCGGCGCGGCCGCGCTCGACCTCGCCTACGTGGCGGCCGGGTTCTACGATGGATTCTTCGAATTCGGCCTCAATGCGTGGGACGTCGCCGCAGGGAGTCTCCTCGTTCTCGAAGCCGGTGGCCTCATCGGCGACTTCGCCGGCGAGGGCAACTACCTTCACGGCGGACAGGTCATTGCCGCGACGCCGAAGGTCTTCGCACAGATGGTGAGCTTGCTCGCGCCGTGGCGTGCGGCGCTCGCGCACGAATCCGCAAGCGACCGCTCCGACCGCAGCGCATAGCCTACGGCGGTATCATCGCTCCGTGCTTCCCCGCAATCGCTGGTTCGTCGCCTGTGCACTTGCCTACGCGCTGCTCGGTGGCGCGCTCGGGCTCGCGTGGCTCGCGGCGCCCGGGGCGCTGCCGGCGCTTGCGTTGCGCGCGCATGCGCACCTGATGCTGGTCGGGTTCGTCGGCATGATGGTGTTCGGCATCGGCCTGCACATCCTCCCGCGGTTCACCGGCCATCCGCTGTTTTCCGAGCGGATGGCCGACGTCCAGTTCGCTTTCGCCAATATCGGACTGCTGCTGATGGTCGCCGGCTGGCTCGCAGGCATGCGCGCGCTCACCGCGACGGGTGGTGCGCTGGTATGGGCGGCCTTCCTCATGTTCGCGATCAACGCCGTGGCAACGGTGCGCCCGTGGGCGCGCCGCGGCTGATGGCCGCAACGACGATGGCCGAATACTCCGGTTGTGAGCTTCCCGAAGACCTCTGGTACGACCTCGATTACCTCTGGGCGCGGCCGAACGACGACGGCACGTTCACGCTCGGCATGACCGACCCGGCGCAGACGATGGCGGGCCGCGTCGTGGCGGCGACGTTCCGCAAGGTCGGCTCGCACCGCAGCGCGGGCCGCAGCGTCGCCACGCTCGAATCGGGCAAATGGGTGGGCGGTGTGCCCTGCCCGTTCGACGCGACGCTCGAGCGCGTCAATCCTGCCGTCGCCGCGGACCCCGGGCTCGTCAACATCGCGCCGTACACCGATGCGTGGCTCGTCGTCGTCCGTCCCGACGACATCGACGCCGCGTACGCGCGCCTCACCCGCGGCGAGCAGGCAATCGACGCGCTCAAAGCGTGGATCGACAAGTACCGGCTGCAGTGCATGCGCTGCACGCAGTGATCGGCGCGACCGCGCGCAACCCGGCGCCATCATGACGATCCGTGTGCAATTGCTGACCTCCGAATGGTGCGCGCCGTGCCGCGACGCCGAGGAGGTGTGGCGCGCGATCGCCGACCGGCGCGAAATCGCGTTCGAGGTTCTCGACGTCGCCCAGCCGGAAGGACGCGCCATCGTGTCGCGCCTCGGCGTGCGCACCATCCCCTCGACGATCATCGACGGCACGCTCGGCCACATCGGCGTGCCTTCCCCGTCCGAGGCGACTGCGCTCGTCGCCGCCGCCCCCGAGCGCGCCGCCGGGCCCGCGGCGTCGCGTTACGTCGGGATGAGCCTCGAGGCAACCTCGGGGTGGTCGGTCGCCTCCGCCGTGTTCTATCTCGCGCTCGGCGGCGCCGCGCTGGTGTTCGGCGGCGGCATCGATGGCGATCCGCCATGGCGCTCGGCCGCGCTGCACGTCTACGGGATGGGATTCATCGCGTTCGTCGTCCTCGGCCTCGGCGAGCATCTGCTGCCGCGCTTCACCGGCGCACCGATACGCGCCGGCGCAAGCGCGTGGTGCCAGTTCGGCCTCGTGCACGCCGCCACGCTGCTGATCGCGGCGGGCGCGATCGCCGGAGCGCGTGCTATCGAAATCGCAGGGGGGTGTGCCGCCGTCGCCGCGTTCGCGCTCTTCGCCTGGCGTCTCGCGCCGGTTCTGCGCGAGCGTCGCGACGACGGGCCGGCCGCGATCCTGTAAAGCTCGGCAACACCGGGACGTACCGCATCTCAGGGATGCGCGGTGCCGCGCACCGCTTCGCGCGATGGTGACGCGGGGATCGTGCGTGAACGCGGGAGGATGACTTCGGCGACCAGCCCGCCGCCGGGGACGTTGCGAAGCACGATGTCGCCGCCGTGCCAGCGCGCGATGTTGCGCGCGATCGCGAGCCCGAGCCCCGCACCGCCGCTGTCGCGACTGCGCGACGGCTCGAGGCGATAGAACGGCTCGAACACGCGCTCCTGCTCCGAAGCCGGTATCCCCGGCCCGCCATCGCGGATGGCGATCACCAGCGCCGAGCCGTCGTCCGCGACGGTGATCCGCGCGCGCCCGCCGTAGCGCACCGCATTCTCCACGAGGTTGTCGAGGCAGCGTCGGAGCGCCTGCGCGTGCGCGACGAGCGGTGATCGCGGGGCACCGGCGACGGTGACATCGGCGCCCGTCTCGCACCAGTCCTCGGCAAGGCTCGCGAGCAGTGCTGCGATGTCCACAGCCGACCGCGGCGAATCGCTCCCGACGCCTTTGAAGAAGTCGAGCGTAGCGGCGGTCAGATCCTGCATCTGGTCGAGATCGCGCACGAATTTCGCGCGCATGTCCGGATCGGTGATCGTCTCCGCTCGAAGCCGCAGGCGCGTCACCGGGGTACGCAGATCGTGCGAGACGGCCCCGAGCATTCGCGTGCGCTCGTGAACCTGGTCGCGAAGCAGCGCGCGCATCCGGTTGAACGCGCGGATCACGCTGCGCACCTCGCTCGGGCCGGTCTCGGGCAGCGGGGGCCCTTCGAGATCGACGCCGACGCGGTCGGCAGCGCGCGCGAGCCGGTGCAACGAACCCGTGATCGTCGCGACGGCGACCGCGCCGAGTATCACGAAGATGGCGAGCGTGAGCAGGAGATGCGGCAGCAGCGATTCGATGCGGGAGAGCGGCTCCTGTGGCATCCGCGCATAGAAGACGGCGACGCTGCCGTCTTCGAGCTGCACCTGCGCCACCGTCGAATAGGTGCCCGGGCGGAGGAAATAGAAGTGTCGCGCGAGCCACTGCTCGAATGGCGTCGAATCGACCGCCTCGTAGTTGCGCGGACGAGCGTCGCGGCCGAGGCTGGTGATCACGACCGACGTGCTCCAGTCGGTGCGCAGGTAATGGCGGATCAGCGCCGACAGCTCGCGCTCGTAGCGGTCGTACCCGGCGAATCCGACCGCCATGCCGACCGGTGCGTTGGCGAGCGCGACGCTGAAGCTGCCGCCGTTCATCTCGTCGACGATTGCCTGCCGTTCGTGCGGCGGCACGCGGTTGAGCACCCGCGCCGCGCGCGCGATGCGAAGCGCCGTCTGCTGTGCGGCGAGCCGATACACACCGCTTCCGCGGTCGAAGAAGTTGAGCGTCTGGCTCGCGACCTGAGCGAGCACGAGGCCGGCCACGAGCACCAGCAGGGTGCGCCCGAACAGCGAGCGCGGAACGAGTCGCATCAGCCCACCCGCTCGACGGTCGCCGCGAGGACGTAGCCGCCGTTGCGCACCGTCTTGATGATCTGCGGCCTGCGTCCGTTATCGCGCAGCATCTGTCGAAGCCTGCTTACCTGGACGTCGATGCTGCGATCGAACGCGTCCGCGGTGATCCCCCGCGTGACGTCGAGGAGCTGGTCGCGGTCGAGTACCCGCTGGGGGCGTTCGACGAAAGCCATGAGGAGTCGGAACTGTGCGCCGCTCAGCGGCACGACGACTCCACCCGGATCGACGAGATGGCGGGCGACGCAGTCGAGCGTCCATCCTGCGAAGCGCAGTTGCCGTGCCTGCACGGCGGCGACCGGCGGCGCGCGCACACGCCGCAGCACGCTGCGAATGCGCGCCAGCAGCTCGCGCGGATTGAACGGTTTCGGGAGGTAATCATCAGCGCCCATCTCGATGCCGACGATGCGATCGATGTCGTCGCCGCGCGCGGTCAGCATGATCACCGGCAGGTCGGACTGCGCACGCAGCCGGCGGCAGAGCGCAAGACCATCCTCGCCCGGGAGCATCACGTCGAGTACGACCAGATCCGGACGACGCGCGTCGAGTGCCGTGAACATCCCGGTCCCGTCGCGGGCGACCGCGACCTCGTAACCCTGTTGCCCGAGATAGTCGGCAACGAGGCTGCGAATCTCTTCATCGTCATCGACGACGAGAATCGTGCCGGCACGGGCCGGCGATTCATCCGATCGTGGGTTGGCCACGAAATTGCCCCACGCGCAGTCTCCTTCGGAACACAGACCGTATCGTAATGTGATCCGGGTCTCGCACGGAAACAGTACGCAACATAGGCGATGGCACCGTCACACGACGCAATATTCCGGAAATCGTCCGGCCGCAGCGGCGGGTTGTAATCGACATGACGACCCTGACTGCGCGCGCCGATGTCTGCTTCCACATCCTTTCCCCTCGATCCTCCGCGCGCGTCCCGCGCATACCGGACCTGCCTGCAGATCGCCATCGTGCTCGGGCTCGCCGCGATCGTCTACGCGGCGCTCGACGGCACCGTCGCGCGCCTGATCGGCAGGGCACTCGAGGCGCGAAGCCTCGACCCGTCGCTGCTCCGACCCAGCGTGATCTGGGTCTCGCTCGGAGTCCTGATGCTGATCGGGCGAACCGCGCTCTGGTTCGCCTACCGCCCCCGACTCCCGGTCGAATTCGACGCGGCGCCGACGATGACGGTCGTGATCCCGGCGTACAACGAAGGGCCGACCGTCGAGCGGGCGATCGACTCGATCGCCGGTGCCCGCTATCCGGCGGACCGCCTGCAGATCGTCGTCGTCGACGACGGGAGCACCGACGACACCTGGGAGTACATCGTGCGCGGCTCGGCCCGCCATGCGGGTCGGGTGACGACGCTGCGGCTCGCGCAAAACCGCGGCAAGCGCGAGGCGCTCGCCGCAGGATTTCGCATCGCCCGCGGCGCGATCCTGGTGACGGTCGATTCGGACAGCGTGATCGAGCATGATGCACTTCTCGCGATGGCGGGCCCGTTCCGCGATCCGCGGATCGGCGCCGTCGCCGGCAAGGTCGCTGCGTGGAATCGCGATCGCGGCGTGATCTCGCGGATGCTGCACGTCCGATTCATCCTCTCGTTCGACGTCCAGCGCAGCGTGCAGTCGACGTGTCGGACCGTCTACTGCTGCCCGGGTGCGCTCGCCGCCTATCGGGCGAGCGTCGTTAAGAAAGTCCTGGAGCCGTGGCTCGCGCAGCGCTTCCTCGGTGCACGATGCACGTTCGGCGAGGACCGCGCGCTGACCAACGACATCATGGCGTGCGGCTTCGACACCGTCTACCAGAGCAACGCCGTCGTGCAGACGCTGGTGCCGACGACCTACGCGGGACTGTGCCGGATGTACCTGCGCTGGGATCGCAGCCATGTGCGCGAGGAATTGCGCTTCCTGCGGATCGTATGGAAGCGCCCGCTCGCGTCGATGCTCTTCGCGGCGCTCGAAAAGGCGATGTTCGGCCTCGGCGTCCCGATCGGCTGGATCGGGCTCGCGGTTCTCGCCGCCGCGATCGCGGCCGACCCGGCGATCGCCCTCAAGGCGCTGCTCGCGATCGGCGTCGGGGCCGCGTTCTCGATGCTCTACTACCTCTGCTCCGAACGCTCGATGCGCTTCGTGCACGGCATTCTCTACGCCTACTTCGCGTTCTTCGCGCTGTGGTGGATCTTTCCGTGGGCGATCGTGACCGTGCGCTCGCGATCGTGGCTCACCCGATAGGACGCTCGGCAGAGCTCCCCGGGTTGCCGTAGTCGGGATGGTTCGAGTAGCCCGACACGAACTCCTTCACCGTGCCGCTCGTCGCATCGTAGACATGGCGCCTCTGCCTGCCGATGTCCGCGCCGTATACGTGAATGCTGATCGAGATGCGGTCATCGAACGCGTTGCGGACCGTATGGATATCGCCGATGGACGGTGACACTCTCATCGTCTGGCCGGGCACGAGTCGCTCCTCGGGGCCGTCCGGCACGACACGCCCGCTGTCCAGGCGATAGGGTCGGCCGATCTCCTCGCCCCGCAGCATGCCGATCACCCCCCAGGTGCAATGATCGTGGATCGGGGTGCGCTGGCCCGGGCCCCAGACGAAGCTCACCACGCTGAAGCGGCCCTGCGGATCCGCGTGCAGCAGATACTGCTGATAGCAGGTCGGGTGGGGTCGCGCGCAGGATTCGTCGAGCCAGTCGTCACGGGAGACCAGCTCATGCAGAGCGGCGTCGACCGACTCCAGCGTCGCATGCTCGTCCCTCGAGTGACGCTCGACGATCGTATCGACGCGGGAAATGAATGTCGCGAGTGCCCTATTCATGCCGTGCTGTCACCTCAACCCGGCGCCGGTGCTGCAGGCCCCGGGACCGATGCATTCTCGCTCAATGCCGCCGATGAATCCACACTCGGCGACTGCCTCGTGATCGAGTCCCTGTCATCTCGTCGCAGCATCGGTCGGACCAATCGATAATGCGTTATCATTATCAGGGTGATCGGCCGGCGACAGGAGAACGCACGACGCGAATCCGGACCGGAGGACGCGCGACGCGACTCCGCGCCGCGCAGTACGCGCCGGCGCGAGGCGATCGCGTCGGCGATCACGTCGGCGAAGCGGCCGCTTTCGCCCGCCGAGATCCTGCGCGCGGCGCGCGGGAGGATTCCCGGCATCGGTATCGCGACCGTCTATCGCAGCGTCAAGGCGCTGGTCGAGACCGGCGCGGTGCGCACCGTCACGCTGCCGGGGGAGACCCGGCGCTACGAAGCAAGCGCGGCGCAGCACCACCATCACTTTCAATGCACGGACTGCCGGCGCGTCTACGACGTCGCCGGTTGCCCGCGCGCGCTCGAACGACTCGCGCCGCCGGGCTTCGTCGTGCACGACCACAGCCTGACCCTCTATGGCCGCTGCCCCGAATGCGCTTCCGATCGGATCACCGGCGGCGCTGACCGCCGCGCGCGCAGGCGGGCCGCCACATGACGCGGGTCACTCGACGGTGATCACATGACGGCGACGCTCCTCTCGTTCGCTGCCTTTGCCGCAACGCTCGGCGGCGGAGCTTTCGCGCTTCGTTTCAGGTCATCGATCCACTACATCCTGAGCTTCACCGCGGGCGTGCTCCTCGGCGTCGTCGCCTTCGATCTCCTTCCGGAGATCGCGGGGCTCGCGAACCGGCTCTCGTCATCGATGACCGGAGCGATGATCGCGATGGTCCTGGGCTTTCTCGTGTTCCACAGCCTCGAGAAGTTCGTCCTGGTGCACCACGGCCACGAACCCTATTACGCATCGCATCATCACCCGACCGTCGGCGTGCTCTCCGCGCTCGCGCTCATCGGTCACAGCTTCATGGACGGCATCGGCATCGGTCTCGGATTCCAGGTGTCGCCGGCGGTAGGGGTTGCCGTTGCGCTCGCGGTGGTCGGCCATGATTTCTGCGATGGCCTCAACACGGTGAGCCTGATGCTCGTCCATCGCAACACGCGGCGACGCTCCCTCGTGATGCTCGTGCTCGACGCGATCGCTCCGGTGGCGGGCGCGCTCGCGACCCTCTCGTTCACGATTCCGCCGTACGCGCTGATGCTCTACCTGGGATTCTTCGCGGGCTTCCTGCTCTACATCGGCGCCGCCGACATCCTCCCCGAAGCGCACTCACGCGCAGCGCCCGGAACGGCGGGGATGCTGATCGTCCTCACCTGCGCCGGGGCCGCGGTCATCTTCGGCGTGATGCGCGCGATCGGGTAGCGGACCTTCCCTACGCGCGAAAGCCCAGCGTCGCGAGAGCCGCGCGCACGGCGCGATCGGCGAGGAGCTCGCGGAACGCGCGCACCGCGGGACGATCGAGGCGCGCGGTAGGGACGACGAAGTCGTAGCGCTCCTCCTGCAGCGGAATGAACTCGAGCGCGTAGTCGCGCGCAACGGTGTCGATCGCGACACCCCAGTCGGCCCGCCCCTGCTGCACCGCCGCGGCGACCGCGTTGTGCGACCGCGTCTGCACCGCGTAACCCGGCGGGCGCCGTCCGTCGAGCAGGCGGTCGACGAGGATGCGCGTGCCGCTGCCGGCGTTGCGATTGACGAGCACGCACTGCGGATCGGCAAGCGCGGCGGCGACCGCCTCGGCCGCGGTCCTGCCGGCGAAGCGCGCGTCGCCGGGCCGATGGACGATGCCCTGCATGCGCCCGTAGCCGGGGAGGAGCGTCAGCGACTCGGTCACCAGGTGGCGGTTGTATTCGCCGGTCGCGGGGTCCATCAGGTGGATGCCGGCGACGTCGCATTCGCCGCGCTTCGCGGCGGCGAGCCCGCCCATGCTGCCGACGTACATCGTCTTCGCCGTGATGCCGCGCTCGCGCAGCCTGCCGACGAGATCGTCGACGCCGACGCAGTGGCTGCCGACGAAGACGAGGTCGGCGGGCTCGACGTCGCGCCCGAGGAGCTGGACCGCGACTTCGGTATCCGCATCGACGATCTCGGTGTGCTGGTCGATCGCAATGAATCCGTCGGCGTGGCTGAACGCCGTCACCGAGCCCGATCCCTTGCCCATCGGATAGGCGACGAGCCCGGAGTCGGCGTGCGCGAGGCTCACGAGCAGGTACTCGGTGCGGCCCCGCTCCGAGTTGACGCGCATCGGCAGCGTCGCAGTCACCGTCTCGCGCGTGGCCGGAGGCAGGCCCGCGAATGCGCGCAGCACGGGTGCTACGAACTCGTGAAACGTGAACACCGCCGAAGTCGGAAAGCCCGGGAGGATCACCACGGGCTTCCCTGCGGTGACGGCGAGGCAGATCGGCTTCCCCGGCTTCAGCGCGACGCCATGCGCGACGATGCCGGGATCCCGAAGGCCGCTGACCACGCGATACGAAAGGTCGCCGGCGCCCTTCGACGTCCCTCCCGACAGCACGACGACGTCGTACGCGAGCGCCCGCGCGAGCGCATCGGCGAGCGCTGCGTCGTCGTCACGGACGATGCCGAGCTGAATGGCCTCGCCGCCGAGCTCCTCGACCGCCGCACCGACGATCGCGGCGTTCGAGTCGTAGACCGTCCCCGGACGCAACGGCGAACCCGGAGCGACGATTTCGTCTCCGGTCGACAGAATCGCGACGCGCGGGCGGCGAAACACGGCGACCTCGGCGAGCCCGACCGCCGCGAGGACGCCGATCTCGCGCGAAGTGACAAGCTCGCCACGGCGAAGCACGGTCTCGCCCTTCGCGATATCGGTCCCCGCGTAGCTGACGTTGTCGCCGGGTGCGACCGCGCGCGTCACCTCGAGCCGCGTGCCGTCGGCGGTGGCTTCGGTGTGCTCGACCATGACCACCGCGTCGGCGCCGCGCGGCACCATCGCGCCGGTCGCGATCATCGTCGCGCGGCCGGGTGCGACCTCCTGCCGCGGCGCGATTCCCGTCGCCAGCACCTCGTCGTTGATCGCCAGCGTGCGCGGCGCCTCCTCCATCGCGCCGAACGTGTCCGAGGCCTGCACGGCGAAGCCGTCGACATTCGACCGATCGAAGGCCGGAACGTCGACCGACGAGCGGACGTCGTCGGCGAGAATGCGCCCGCGTGCATCTCCGAGCGGCACCGTCTCGCGGCCAAGGGGTTCCAGCCTCAGATGACGCTGGAAGCGCGCCGTCGCTTCGTCGCGCGTGATGACCGTCAGGAACTGCGTCTGCCGCGGATCGGGCCGCATCGGCGGCTTGCGCGGCTCATTCATAGAGGTAAACCGTCACCGTGGTGCCGGGCGCATAGCCCTCGCTCTCGGCCGGGACGATCACGAAACCGTCGGCGCGTGTCGTCGACGAGAGAATCGACGCGCCCGAGAGCGCGAGCGGCTCGATGCCGTCGCCGGTCCAGCGCACACGGCAGTAATCGACGCGTCCGACCGCCGACGCGATCTTGCGCGCGACGACGCCATCGCGCGTGCGATGCGGCCAGCCGGGCGCCCGTCCTCCGCGCAGGCGGATCGCGCGTCCGGCGAAGAAGTCGTAGGCGCAGAGGCAGGACACCGGATTGCCCGGGAGCAGGAACACCGGAACGTCGCCGATACGCCCGACCCCCGCAGGGCTCGACGGCCGCATCGCGACGCCGTGGATCGCGAGCTCGCCCACTTCCGCGAGAAGGCGCGGCGCGTGGTCCTCGCGTCCGACGCTGGAGCCCCCCGAGACGAGGATCACGTCGGCGCCACTCGCCGTCAGCGCCGCGCGGATCGACTCGGCGTCGTCGCGAAGCTTCAGCCGCTTCTCGACGACGCCGCCGTCGCGCGCAACGAGGCTCGCCAGCATCGGCGAATTGGCATCGTAGATCTGGTGGATGCCTTTCGCTTCACCCGCGTTCACGATCTCGTTGCCGGTAACGAGAATGCGCACGCGCGGCCGCTCGATCACGTCGACCCGCGCGATGCCGAGCGACGCGAGCAGGCCGATGTCCTGCGCACGCAGCGATCGGCCGCGATCGAGTACCGCCGCACCACTGCGAATGTCCTCGCCGCGCACACCGACATGCTTGCCGGGGCCGACGCCCTGTGTCAGCTCGACGCGGCCGTCGTTCTCATGCGCGTACTCGGCGGGAACCACCGCATCGGCTCCCGCCGGAAGCGGCGCGCCGGTCATGATCCGCACCGCGCATCCTTCTGCGACAGCGCCCGCGAACGGACGCCCGGGTAACGCGTCGCCGACGATCGTGAACGCTAGCGGGTTGTAGTCGCTCGCCCCCGCCGTCTCGGCGCCATGGATCGCATAGCCATCCATCGCGGAGCGATCGAACTCGGGCACGTCGAGCGAGGCGACGACCGGTGTGGCCAGAACGCGCCCGGCTGCCTCGTCGAGCGCCACCGACGTCGCACCGAGGCACATCGCGTGATGATCGACCCATTCGAGCACCGCGCCGACTTCGACGCGCCGGCCGAAGCCGTGCATCCTAACGTCGCCGGGCAGCGCCGCGCCGACGGTCATCGTCGACGCGCTCCAAGTGCAATGGCGATCGCAGCAACACGCATGGCACCCCGATTATAGGTTGCCACGATCGGCGAGCCGGCCGGCAGTGAAGGCACCGGCGGTGATGGGGCTGCAATGACGGCGACGGTCTGCGATGCGATGGCGCATGGGTCCTTGCTGCATCGTCGTATACGTCTGTATATTACGAATCCCTGACCGTGACCGGAGGCCCGGTGCGCCTCGTCGCCCGGAACTGGCTGTGCATCGCGCTCGCGCTGGCATTCGCAGGCGCGGCAGCGACCGTGCGCGCCGCCGACGTGACCGTCTTCGCCGCGGCGAGCTTGAAGGAGGCGATGGACGCTCAGGCAAAGCGATTCGAGAAGTCGACCGGGAACCGGGCGGTCGTCTCCTACGGCGCGAGCAACGCGCTCGCGCGACAGATCGAAGCCGGGGCGCCGGCCGATCTCTTCATCTCGGCCGATCGCGACTGGATGGATTACCTCGAACAGCGCCACCTGATCGAGCCGGCGACACGCGTCGATCTTCTCTCCAACGCGCTGGTTCTGGTCGAGCCAGCGTTCGCAGCCACAACGCTCAGGATCGGCCCGGGCTTCGGGCTCGCCGCAGCGCTCGGCGTGGGCAGGCTCGCGATGGCCAATCCCGATGCGGTGCCCGCCGGAAAGTACGGCAAGAGCGCGCTCGTTCACCTCGGCGTGTGGTCGGGCGTGGCGAAGCATGTCGCGCGCGCCGAGAACGTTCGCGCGGCGCTCGCGCTCGTGTCGTGGGGTGAAGCGCCGTTCGGCATCGTGTATCGGACCGATGCGCTGGCCGACAAGGGCGTGAAAGTCGTCGACACGTTTCCGTCGGGCAGTCATCCGCCGATCGTCTACCCCGCTGCGCTCGTCGCCGGCAGCAAGTCCGCGGCCGCCCGTGCACTCCTCGATGATCTGCGCTCGGCGCCTGCGCGGGTGATCTGGATGCGCTACGGCTTCGGCGTCGTGCCCTAGCACTTTCACGCGATGCACGCGCTGACTCCGGACGAGTTCGTGATCGTCGGCCTGAGCCTTCGGGTCGCCGTCGTCAGCGTCGCCTGCAGCCTCCCGTTCGCCATCGCGATCGCGTGGGGACTCGCACGCCTCTCGTTTCCGGGGAAGACGCTGTTCGACGCGGCGGTCCATCTTCCGCTCGTGCTGCCGCCGGTGGTCGTCGGCTACGTGCTGCTCGTCCTGTTCGGGCGGCACGGGCCCATCGGACGCATTCTCGGCGACTGGTTCGGCGTCGTCTTCGCGTTTCGCTGGACCGGAGCAGCGCTCGCTTCGGCGATCATGGGCTTCCCGTTGATGGTGCGTGCGATCCGGTTGTCGTTCGAATCGATCGACCGGCGCCTCGAGATCGCCGCGCGCACGCTCGGGGCCTCGCGCACGTGGGTGTTCGCGTCGATCTCGCTGCCCCTCGCGCTGCGCGGCATCGCAGCGGGCGCGATGCTGTCGTTCGCGCGCGGCCTCGGCGAGTTCGGGGCGACGATCACGTTCGTGTCCAACATTCCCGGCGAGACGCAGACGCTACCCCTCGCGATCTATACGTATACGCAGGTTCCGGGCGCGGAGTCGCAGGCGTTTCGACTGAGCCTGCTCGCCGTGCTGCTGTCGCTCGCGGCACTCGCGGCATCCGAATGGCTCGATCGCGTGGCACGTCGAAGGGGCGGCGATGATCGCCGTTGACATCGAGAAGCGCCTCGGCTCGTTCGCCCTCGCCGTGCGCTTCGCGGTCGACGCGCCGGTCGTCGGGCTGTTCGGCCACTCGGGCGCCGGCAAGACCAGCGTCGTCGACGCGATTGCGGGGATCGTGACGCCGGAGCGCGGGCGCATCGTGGTGAACGGTCTCGCGCTGTACGACTCGGGGCGGGGCATCGACGTGGCCGTCGATCGGCGACGGGTCGGCTACGTGTTCCAGGATCCGCTGCTCTTTCCGCACTTGAGCGTCGAGGCCAACCTGCTCTACGGCCTGCGGCTGCGCGCGCCCGCCGAGCGCGTCATCGAGCCTGCGCGCATCGTCGAGCTACTCGGCCTGCGATCGATGCTCGGCAGGAGGCCCGCGACGCTGTCGGGCGGCGAGCGCCAGCGCGTCGCGATCGGACGCGCGCTCCTCGCGCAGCCGCGGATCCTGCTGATGGACGAGCCCCTGTCCGCGCTCGATCCGGCGCGCAAGGGCGAGATCATCGACTACATCGAGCGGCTGCGCGCGGAGCTGCGCATCCCGATCGTCTACGTCAGTCATTCGCTCGCCGAGATCGCAAGGCTCGCCGATGCGGCGGTGCTGATCGAGGGCGGCCGCTGCATCGCAGCCGGCGAGGTCGACGACGTGCTGGGCCGACCGGAGGTGACGTCCGGACTCATCGCACCACGTCGACCACCGGCGCGCCGGTGAGCCGCTCCAGGTCCT
>DASVWR010000162.1:0-4004 GCA_036393115.1 Casimicrobiaceae bacterium | reverse complement strand
CGGAGAAGGCGGCGACGACGTTCATGTTCGTGCTCGTCGACCGCCAGGGCGGCGGCAGCGACGAGCGCGTCGTCGGCATCAGCGCGATCGAGGCCGCCGTCGGCCTGACCGAGCCCTGGTACAACTATCACGTCGGCACGCTGGTGCACGCGTCGCGCGCGCTCGGCGTCTACACGGTCGCGCCGACGCTGTTTCTGTCCAACGACCACACCGGCCACACCGAGCTCTGCTCGCTCTTCCTCGACCAGGCGTACCGCCGTGCGCGGAACGGGCCGCTCCTGTCGAAAGCGCGGCTCCTGTTCATCGCCGAGTTCGCCGAGCGCTTCGCGGCGAAGGTGATCGCCGAATTGCGCGGTCGTGTCGATGCCTCGGGAACGAGCCCGTTCTGGGAGGGCCTCGGGCGTCACTTCTTCGCGATCGACTATCGCCGTGCCGATTACCTGACCGGCACCGGCCAGAAGTCGTTCATCGCCGAGCTGATGCCGCGCCATCCGGTGTACGTGAAGCTGCTGCCCGAGCCGGCGCGCGCCGCGATCGGCGAGGTCCACGCCGACACCGTCCCCGCGCGCGCGATGCTCGAACAGGAAGGTTTCCGCTACGAGGGCTACGTCGACATCTTCGATGCCGGGCCGACCGTCGAATGCGCCACCGGCAACATCGACGCGGTCCGCCGCTCGACCGTGCTGCCGTGCACGCTGGGCGAGGAGGATCCCGTCCCCGACAGCCTCACCGACGACATCCTGTGGCTCGTCTCCAATCGTCGCTTCGAGGGCTTTCGCGCGCTCCTCGCCGCGGCGCCGGCGCGCGTCGATCGCTTCCCGCTCTTGCCTTACGCCGCCGAAGCGCTGGCGGTCGCCGAGGGCGACAGCATCCGTGCCGTCGCGCTTTCGCCGAGGGATCGATGAACTTCGACGGCATTCCGGGTCCGACGCACAGCTACTCCGGACTCGCGCGAGGCAACCTTGCCGCCGAGCGCAACGCGCGCCAGGTCGCGAACCCGCGCGAGGCGGCGCTGCAGGGCCTGGCGAAGATGCGCGCGCTCGCCTCGCTCGGCATTCCGCAGGCCGTGCTGCCGCCGCACGAGCGCCCGGCGGTGTGGGTGCTGCGCGCGCTGGGCTTTCGCGGCGACGATTACGACATCGTCGCGCGCGCCGGGCGCCAGACTCCGGAGCTCCTCGCCGCGTGCTCGTCGGCTGCCGCGATGTGGACGGCCAATGCCGCCACGGTGAGCCCGTCGGCCGACTGCGCCGACAACCGGCTGCACCTGACGCCCGCTAACCTCGTCACGCATCTTCACCGCGCGATCGAGGCCGGGACGACGACGCGCGTGCTGCGCGCGATCTTCGCCGATCGTGCGCGCTTCGAGGTGCACGATCCGCTCCCCGCGGTGCCGCAGTTTGGCGACGAGGGCGCCGCCAACCACACGCGCTTCGGCGTGGACGTCGATCACCCTGGCGTCGAGCTCTTCGTGTTCGGCCGCCGCGCATTCGGCCCCGGACCCGCGCCGTCGCGCTACCCGGCGCGGCAGACGCGCGAAGCCTCCGAAGCGATCGCGCGCCGGCACGGGCTCGACCCGGGCCGCTGCCTCTTCGCCCAGCAGCGTCCCGATGCGATCGACGCCGGCGTCTTTCACAACGACGTGATCGCCGTCGGCGAACGCACGCTGCTGTTCTGCCACGAGCGCGCGCTCGTCGACCAGCCGGGCATCCTGCAGGCGCTCACGCGCCTCGTCGGGCCGGCGTTCGAGTCGATCGTGGTGCGCGAGGCGGAGCTTCCCGTCGCCGACGCCGTCGCGACCTACCTCTTCAACAGCCAGTTGATCGCGCGCAGCGACGGGAGGTATCTGCTGGTCGCGCCCGCCGAGTGCCGCGCGCATCGCGCGACGTCCGACCTCCTCGATCGGCTCACGACGGACGCGAGCCCGATCGCCGAAGTCATCGTATTCGATCTGCGCCAGAGCATGCGGAACGGCGGCGGCCCCGCCTGCCTGCGCCTGCGCGTGCCGATGACCCAGGCCGAGCGCGCCGCGATGCATCCCGGCGTGGTGTTCGACGCACGCCTCGACGCGGCCCTCGACGGCTGGATCCGCACCCACTACCGCGACCACCTCGAAGCCGCCGACCTGCGCGATCCCGCCCTCCTCGACGAATCGCGCCGTGCACTCGACGAGCTGACGCAACTTCTCGGCCTGCCTGCCGTCTACCCGTTTCAGCTCGAGCCCAGCGGAGACCAGGCGATCCGGTGACCGCGGGCCGGCTTTACCGCCGCCCGGCGGAGGATTAAGCTGAGGTCGCGGGCTGTTAACAGGCTCGTGGTAGCACGTCCATACTGGTCGAAGGAGACCGCGATGAATGCGTGGACAATGGGTGCAGTGGCATTGGCCGGGCTCGCGCTCGCGGGCTGCGAAACGCTCAATGGTCCCGAGGCCGTGGCGAACGCCGAGGCGCAACGGACGCAGTGCAAGGTGGTGCATATCGACACGATCTACCAGTCGATGCGAATGCAGAACAAGAAAGGCACCGACGGCACGCCGATGCAGCAGGCCCAGGGTACGCTCGACATCGGCCAGGTGAAGGCAAACGAACCGCGGGTGCTGCAGAACCAGGTGGCGCCGGGCGACAGCATCACGAGCCAGCTCCAGCGCTCCTGCTGAGCGCGGCGCGGCGGGCCGCGTAGCGGCGCCGTTTCAGCGCGATGCAGTGAGCCGCGCAGCGGCGCCGCGTCAGCGCGCCGCGACGCGCGTGGGGTCGACCCCGAGGTAGAGCCACGGGTTCTCCCAGTACGCGTGCTTCTTGTAGCCCGAGAGCCACGGCTGCAGCAGCGTGTTCTCCATCGGATACACGCCGAGCTGCCACGGCGCGTACGCGGCGATCAACTCCGACATCTTCCGGTAGATCGCGTCGCGCTCGGCGCCGTCGGGTAGCGTGCGCGATTTCCGATACAGCGCGTTGTACTCGGGAAGGTCGAAGCGCGCGTAATTGGTCTGCCCGATGTTCGGCCCGTAGAGGAGCTGGAAGAACGCATCGGCTTCGGCGTAGGCGTTGATCCAGCCGATCCGCCACATCTGCAGCTGGCCCGCCTTGCCCATCTTGAGGAGATCCGGCCAGCGCTGCTTGACGAACGCGATGCGCACGCCGATCTTCGCGAGGCTCGATATCCACACTTCGTCGATCTCGCGGTCGCGCGTCGTCGGCGTCGACGCCATCGTCAGCGCGAGCGGCCGGCCATCGGGAAGCTCGCGAAAGCCGTCGTGATCGCGATCGACATAGCCGAACCGGTCGAGGAGCGCGCGCGCCGCGGCAGGATCGTACGCTGCGGCGACGTCGAGCGACGGGTCGTGCCCCGGAACGCTCGGCGGAATCGGCTGCGTCGCGCGCTCGGCCTGCCCCTGGTAGACGACGCGGATGATCTCTGGCGTATCGAAGGCCATCGCGAGCGCGCGCCGCAGTGCGATCCGGTCGTTGGTGTAGCCGCCGACCACCGGATCCTGCATGTTGAAGTAGGCATACTGCAGCGCCGGCTGCGTGAGCCGCTGCCGCGTGACCCCGCGCGCCGCGTACGCCGCCGTCAGCTCGCCGTCGGCACCGAGCGCGTGGCGCGAGAGCTCGGTCGGCAGCTCAACGTAATCGAGCGCACCCGAGTCGAAGGCGAGAAGACGCGGATTGGCCTCCTCCATGATCGTGATCTCGACGCGATCGACGCGCGGCAGCTTCATCCCCGCGAGCGCGGCGAAATGCGCGCGGTCCACGGCATCGCGCGGCTCGGGAAACCGAAGCTCGCGAAATGCCGAATTGCTCTCCAGGACGATCCGCTGGCCGCGGCGCCACGATTCGAGCCGGAACGCGCCGGTGCCGACCGGGTGGTCCATCGCCCAGCCGTTGTCGTCGCGGTAGCGCTCGATCACCTCGCGCGCGACTGCCGCCATCGGGCTCGAGCAGAGGTAGCCTTCGAAGATGTAGTCGGGATCCGTGAGCTCCACGCGGATCGTGTAGCGATCGAGCGCG
>DASVWR010000161.1:0-16444 GCA_036393115.1 Casimicrobiaceae bacterium | reverse complement strand
GGCCTTCGCGCTCGCCGCGGCGTTCCTCGACCGGCTCTTCAAGACGGGGCTGCTCTCGCGCCTCGCCCAGCAGGTGGTCTTCGTGCTGATCCCGCCGCTGGCGCTCATCTTCCTCGTGCTGGGCACGATCTTCCTCGGCTGGGCAACCCCGACCGAGGGCGGGGCGATGGGGGCCAGCGGGGCGCTGGTGATGGCGCTCGCGCGGCGGCGGCTCTCGTTGAAGCTCCTGCGCCAGGGGATGGAATCGACGGCGAAGCTCTCGACCTTCGTCGTGTTCATCCTCGTGGGATCGCGCGTCTTCAGTCTCACGTTCTACGGCGTCAACGGCCACGTGTGGGTGCAGCACCTCCTCACGAGCCTGCCCGGAGGCCAGGTCGGGTTCCTCATCGTCGTGAACCTGCTCGTGTTCTTCCTCGCCTTCTTCCTCGACTTCTTCGAGCTCTCGTTCATCGTGATCCCGCTGCTCGGCCCCGCCGCGGACCAGCTGGGCATCGACCTCATCTGGTTCGGCGTGCTGCTGGGCGTGAACCTGCAGACCTCGTTCCTGCACCCGCCGTTCGGCTTCGCGCTCTTCTACCTGCGCAGCGTCGCACCGGCGAAGGCCTACGTCGACCGCGTGTCGAAGAAACTGACCCAGGGCGTCACCACCGGCCAGATCTACTGGGGCGCGATCCCGTTCGTCGGGATTCAGATCATCATGGTTGCGCTGGTGATCGCGTTCCCGCAGATGGTGCTCGTCTACAAGTCGGGGCAGCCGACGGTCGACATCAACAAGGTGCAGATCATCGTCCCCGAGGAGTCGCCGGTGACGCTGCCCGGAAGCGCGCCGGGCGCCGGCGGCGCAGAGAGCGAGCAGGAGCGCGCCGAGAAGGCGCTCGAGAAGGCGTTTGGCCCGAGCCCGGGCAAGTAACGCGCGGCAACCGAGGCGTGAAGACGAGTCGCGACCCAACGAGCGGGTCCTGAAACGAAGCGGCCCCCCCGTAGCGGGGCCGCGAAAGACGCCCGGCGCGCGCCGGGATGTTTCGTGACTTCCTGCCGCTCCTGCTACTTCTTGCCCTGCGACATCCGCGCCGCCGCGATCATGAAGTTGTCGAAGCGGTTCTCGGCGACCTGGAACCACGAGATCTCGTCATTGCGGAACTTCTTCCACGGCTCGTAGATTCTCCTGAACTTTGCGTTCTTCTCGGCGATCTCGTCGTAGACCTCGACCGTCGCCTTGTAGCACGCGGCCATGATCTCGTTCGAGAACGGCTCGAGCTTCACGCCCCCGGCGATCAGCCGCTTCAGCGCCGCCGGATTGAGCGCGTCGTATTTCGCCGCCATGTCGACGTTGGCCTCGGCGCAGGCCGACTCGAGCACCGACTGGTATTCCTTCGGCAGGTCGTTCCACGCCTTGAGATTGACGAACAGGTCGAGCTCGGCCTGACCTTCCCACCAGCCCGGGTAATAGTAGTACTTGGCCACCTTGTAGAGCCCGAGCTTCTCGTCGTCGTACGGTCCGACCCATTCGGCGGCGTCGATCGTTCCCTTCTCGAGAGCAGGGTAGATATCGCCGCCGGGAATCTGCTGTGGAATGACGCCGAGCTTCTGCAGCGGCAGTCCGCCGGTGCCCCCGATGCGCATCTTGAGGCCCTTGAAATCGGCGACCGTCTTGATCGGCTTGCGGAAGAACCCGCCCATCTGCGCGGTCGTGTTGCCGGCAGGAAAGCTGATGATGTTGTAGTCCTTGTAGAACTCGCGCATCAGCTCGAGCCCGCCACCGTGATACATCCACGCATTCTGCTGACGCGTGTTCATGCCGAAGGGAAGGGTGCAGCCGAACGCGAACGTCGGATCCTTGCCGAAGAAATAGTACGGTGCGGTGTGCGCGCATTGAATCGTCGCGTTCTGCACCGCGTCGACGACCCCGAACGCGGGAACGATTTCACCGCCCGCGAACGTCTGGATCTGGAACTTGTTTCCGGTAGAACTGGCGACGCGCTTCGCGATTCCGTCCGCGCCGCCGAATAGCGTGTCGAGACTTCGTGGGAAGCTCGATGCCATCCGCCACTTGACCTCCGTTACGCCCTGCGCAAAGGCAGGTGCCGAGCCCGCCGCGAGGATTCCCGCGAGGCCCGCATGCTTGATGAACGAACGGCGCTCCATCTGATCCCTCCTCCCAATAGAAGTCATGTCCGGTGCGAACACGCGCGCCATTCTAGCAGCCTGAACGCGGGCGACCGTGGAGGCGGGGGCGCGCGCTTCAGACGCCGAGCTTCCGCACCGCGTTGAAGCGCGTCCAGGTCCAGCCGGTCTGGCGTTCGAGCGTCGTCGTCAGGCGAATCAGGTAGCGCGCGTTGCCGGTATCGAGCTCGATCATGCCGCCCGGCGTGAAGCGGTCGTCGGGCCCGATCAGGCTGCGCTGCGACGCCTGGCGGTTCTCCGCCACGTGCGGAAGGTAGATGCCGAAGAACGGTCGTTCCTGGCCGCCGCGCACGGTGTCTGCCGGCGCGGACCAGCTTCGCATCAGCACGCGAACCAGGCGCCGCGCGATGATCTCGACGCCGACGGTCATCTCGTCGACCTGCTGGCGCTGCATGCGCCGTACCACGCCGAGTATCCAGTTGTCGTCGTCGAGGATCGCGAGGAGTTCGCCGAGCCGTGCCGGGGCTTCCCGCGCGGGGGCTTCGAGCCGGCAGCCGGTCTCGCTGCGATCGACCATCCGCCAGCGCGAACCGCGCACGCGGCGCTCGATCGACGCTGGGTTGATGCCAGGATTGACCATCGTCGCTTCGTCGAAGCTCGTCATCACGCCGGGGGTCCGCGCCGCCTCGGGGAGCTGTCCGATCTCGGCCACCGCGCGGGTCAGCGCGTGCAGGCCGCTCACGACGCGCACGTGCTCGTCGGCCTGCTGTCGGCTCGCACGCGGTGCCTGCGCGATCGCTTCGGGGCCGAACAGCGACGCGAGGCGCAGGAGCAAGAGGCGCTGCTCGCGCGCCGGGAGCTCGCCCGGAGGCGCCGGATTGTCGTCGCGCTCGGGGAGCCAGCGCAGCCTCTCGACGATGCGCGAGTAGAGCGGCGCGGCATCGACGTAGAGCACCTGTCCGCCGATCGGTCGCTTGTCGCGCCGCCGCAAGCCCTGCGTGCCGGCAAGGTCGACCATGAAACCGGCGCTTTCGACCGGAGTGCTCGAAAGCGTCAGCGCCATCGCCCAGTCGTCGATCTGCCGCGCGACCCACTCGACCTGATCGGGGGTGAAATTGCCCGAGTCGAGGCGCATCAGCAGCAGCGTGCGCAGGTACACGTGCTCGAGCGACGTTGCCGGCCCCGCAAAGTGCGCGGGACCGATCAGCAGCGGCTCACGCTGCCACGAGCGCGTGCGGCCGAGATCGAAGATCTCGTGGAACTCCTTCCACTGCGCCGGAATCCAGTGGCTGTAGCGGAACAGTCGAAACTTGCCGTCGACGCCACGGTAATGCGCGAGGCGGAGCAGACACCACGGCAGCACGACGCGCCAGCGGCGGTGCTGGACGTGCGGGAAGCCGGCGGTCAGTGCCTGGTTGTAGGCGCCGACGAATGCCTTGACGAGATCGAAAGCCGCGTGCCACAGCCGCGACTCGACGGCGCTGCTCTTGTGGTAGTTCTGCGCGTACTGCGCGGTCAGGTCGGCGACGATCGGCTCGAGTCGCGCGTCGAGCTTCAAGAGCGCCTCGACCTGTGCGAGTGTGGCTTCGCGCCGCGCCCCGGGGAAGTTGACGATGAGCTCGAGCGCCTGCTTCTGGATCTCGAGCGGATCGCGCGCAGGAAGACGGGCGATCCAGCGCTGTGCGTGCTTCGCGCTGCGAAGCGGATCGTTGAGGCCGCGGACCCATCCCACCAGCGGCTGGATGGTCGCCATCGACGAGCGGCGCGTCCGCGTCGACTTCAAGACGACACCGCGTCGATCACGGCGCCGTCGATCATTTGCGCCTCGCGCTCACGCGCCGGCAACCGTCATGCCGGCGACGAGGACCGAGCCGACGTGGCGCGAGCCGCGCTTATCGACGTCGGTTCCGATGGCGACGATGTCGCGAAACATCTGTTTCAGGTTTCCGGCGATGGTGATCTCCTCGACCGGATACGCGATCTCGCCGTTCTCGATCCAGAATCCCGCCGCGCCGCGCGAATAGTCGCCGGTCACCGGATTGATCCCCTGGCCGAGCTGCTCGGTGACGAACAGTCCGCGCCCCATCCGGCGCATGAGCGCCGGAAGATCCTCGCTTCCCGGCACGACGAGGTTGTGCGCGCCGCCGGCGTTGCCGGTGGTCGCGAGCCCGAGCTTGCGCGCCGAGTAGCTGCCGAGGAAGTAGCCCTCGAGCGTGCCGTCGGCAACCACGGTGCGCGGCGTCGTGGCGACTCCCTCGTCGTCGAACGGCGCGCTGCCGCGCGCGCGCAGAAGGTGCGGCTCCTCGCGGATCGTGACGCCACGCGCGAACACCTGCGTGCCGACCGAGTCCATCAGGAACGACGTCCTACGGTAGAGGGTTCCACCCGATACCGCGTGCACGAACGCGCCGAGAAGATCCGCCGCCTCGGGCGCCTCGAACAACACCGGGCACGTCAGCGTGCCGAGCCTCTTCGCTCCGAGCCTGCGTACGGTGCGCTCGCCCGCGATGCGGCCGACCTCGCTCGCCGAAACGAGGTCACCCGGCGCACGCGCCGACGTGTACCAGTAGTCGCGCTGCATGCTGCCGTTCTCCTCGCCGACCACCGAGCAGTCGATCGAGTGGCGCGAGCTCCGGTATCCACCGCAGAATCCGTTCGAGTTCGCATAGACGAACTCCGATGCGCCGTGCGACACGCCGGCGCCCTCGCTGTTCGTGAGCCGCGGATCGACGGCAAGCGCCGCTGCCTCGGCCTCGCAGCCGAGTGCGACCGCGGTGTCGACGTCGAGCGCCCACGGGTGATAGAGGTCGAGGTCGCGCGAGCTTCGCGCGAGGCGCGCGGGGTCGGCGAGCCCGGCTGCGGGGTCCTCCTCGGTATAGCGCGCAATCGCGACGGCCTTGCTGACCGCTTCCTGTAGCGCGTCGTCGGCGAAATCGGCGGTGCTGGCGTGACCGCGCCGCGCGCCGACGTAGACGGTGACGCCGACGCCCTTGTCGCGATGCCAGGTGATGGTCTCGACGTCGCCGCGGCGAACGCCGACCGAGAGCCCGACCGCCTGCGACACCTCGGTCTCGGCAGCGGTGGCGCCCGCGGCGCGCGACGCGTCGAGGACGAAGCGCGCGATCCGTTCGAGTGTCGCGGTCGCGGCCGGAAAGCCTGCGCCGGACTCCGTCGCGTCCGCGCGGTTGAAGGACTGTGATCGAAGGTCGACTGCGGGCGCCGCGGCATGCATGGTCAAGGCGGGGGCGTGAGTGTGCATCGCCCGCGTCGGCTATCATAGCAAAGCGCGCCCCGACGCTGTCGTGCGCCGGCTGAACGCGCGAACCGTGGATACCACCCCTCACGCCATGCGTACGACCGCGCGCGAGCCGCGCGCAGGAACACCGCCCGCCCCCGAGACCGCCGAGCGCCCGTCGAAGACGCAGCGCAAAGAGATGATGCACGCGCTGCAGGACCTCGGGCGCGAGCTCGTGGAGGTCGACCCTTCCCGCGTGGCGACGCTCGGTCTTTCCGAGCAGCTTTCCGAAGCCATCACGCTTGCGCGCAAGCTCACCCGCCACGAGGCGAAGCGCCGCCAGATGCAGTACATCGGACGGCTGATGCGCGACGTCGATCCGCAGCCGCTCATCGATGCGCTGACGCGGTGGTCCGGAGGGGCGCGCCGTGGATCCGGGTCGCGCAGCGCCCCGTCACGCGACGCCGGGTCGCGGTGAGTAGCGGGCCGTATCGTGGATGAGCGTCCGCTCCTGATCGGCCTCGTATCGATTTCCGATCGGGCATCGTCCGGCGTCTACACCGATCAGGGCCTGCCGGGGCTCACTGCATGGTTCGAAGCCGCGCTCGCGTCGCCGTGGCGCACCGAGACGAGATTGATTCCGGACGAGCAGGCGGTGATCGAGCGCACGCTGATCGAGCTCGTCGACGTCGTCCGCTGCGACCTCGTGCTCACGACCGGCGGCACCGGCCCGGCGCCGCGCGACGTCACCCCCGAGGCGACGCTCGCCGTCGCGCACAAGGTACTGCCGGGCTTCGGTGAGCAGATGCGCCAGGTGAGCCTGCGCTACGTGCCGACGGCGATCCTGTCGCGCCAGGTCGGCGTCGTACGCGGCCGCGCGCTGATCCTGAACCTTCCCGGCCAGCCGAAGGCGATCAAGGAGACGCTCGATGGCGTCTTCCCGGCCGTTCCGTACTGTCTCGACCTCATCGGCGGCCCCTACGTCGAAACGCGCGACGACGTCTGCAAGGCGTTCCGGCCGAAATCGGCGATCCGACCGAAGTCTGCGACGCAGCCGACGCCGGCGATGCAGCCACCGAATACCGAGTCGTGACCAGCAACCGGGCGCTCGGCATCGCGCTCGTCGTCGGCTCCGCGGTCGCGTTCGGCGCGATGGCGATCTTCGCGCGCTTCGCCTACGCGTCGGGTGTCGACACACCGTCGCTGCTCGCGCTTCGCTTCGCGCTCGCCGGCATCGTGCTCGCGGCGCTTGCGCGCGCGCGCGGCGTGGCGCTGCCGCGCGGGCGCGATCTCGTGATCCTGATTGGAATGGGCGCAGTGGGCTACGCGAGCCAGTCGCTCGCGTTCTTCGCGGCCCTCACCTACGCTCCCGCCGGTGTCGTCGCGCTGCTGCTCTACCTCTACCCCGCACTCGTTGCAGTGCTCGGCGCGGTGTTTCTTCACGAGCACCTGACCCGAAACCGCGTCGCGGCGCTCGTCGTCGCACTCGCTGGCATGGTGCTGACCGTCGCCCCGGCGCTCGCCGCCGCGAGCTCGGCGCGCCCGCTCGGCATCGCGCTCGCGATCGCGTCGGCGGTGATCTACTCGATCTACATCGTCGTCGGCACCCGCGTCGCCGCGCGTGTGTCACCGGACGCCACGTCGGCGACCGTGTGCATGTCGGCCGCCGCGGTCTACCTCGTCGCCGCGCTCGCGCGCGGCGTGCACTGGCCGCAGTCGGTGGCAGGCTGGGGCGCCGTCGCCGCGATCGCGCTCGTCTCGACGGTGATCGCGATCACGCTTTTCTTCGCCGGTCTCGCGCGCGTCGGCGCGACGCGCGCCGCGACGCTGTCGACGGTCGAGCCCGTGGTGACGGTGATCCTTGCCGCGCTGGTACTCGACGAGCGCATCGCGCCCATTCAGGTCGCCGGCGGCGTGCTGATCCTCGCCGCGGTGTGGATGCTCGCGCGGGCGCCGGAATCGGCGCGGCGCCTGACGGTCGATGAGTCGCACGGCCCGGCGGTCGATGAGCCGCGCGCGCGAATGATGTCCGTGAAACGCCCATGATGGAAACGCCATTTCCCAACCAGCCGCCGCCGTTCGAGGGCCGCAACCTGTTTCGCATCGACACTGCGCTGCGCGAGGCCGTCGCGCGCGAGGCGCCCTTCGCCGAAGCTGCGATCGATGCGTGGGGTGGCTGGCTCGGAAGCGCGGAGGCGTACGCGCTCGCCGACGACGCGAATCGCAATGCTCCGCGCCTGATCGCCCACGACCGCCGCGGCGAGCGCGTCGACCGCGTCGAGTTCCACCCCGCCTGGCACGAGCTGATGCGCCGCGCGATGGCGGAAGGCGAGCATGCGTCGCCGTGGTCGGATCCGCGCGCCGGCGCGCAGGTCGCGCGGGCTGCGAAGTATTACCTCCATGCGCAGGTCGAGAACGGCACGCAGTGCCCGCTCACGATGACCTTCGCCGCCGCGCCGGTTCTCGCGCGGCACGGCGTCGGGTCGCTCCCCGCAACGCTACTCGCGAAAGTGCGCGGGAGCGACTACGACCCGCGCGAGCTGCCGTTCGCGTCGAAGCGCTCTGCCCTCGTCGGCATGGGGATGACCGAGCGCCAGGGCGGCTCCGACGTGCGCTCGAACACGACGAAGGCCGAGGCCCTCGCCGACGGCACCTGGTCGATCACCGGGCACAAGTGGTTCTTCTCGGCGCCGCAGTGCGACGCGCACCTCGTGCTCGTGCGGACCGGCGCCGGGCTCGGCTGCTTTCTGCTCCCGCGGTTCCTCCCCGATGGCGGTCACAACGCGATCCGGATCAGCCGCTTGAAGGACAAGCTCGGCAACCGCTCGAACGCGTCGTCCGAGGTCGAGTTCGACCGCGCGCTCGGCTGGCCCGTCGGCGAGCCCGGCCGCGGCATCGCCACGATCCTCGAAATGGTCGGCTTCACGCGGCTCGACTGCGTGATTGGAAGCGCCGGCATCATGCGCGCGGCATTGACCTGGGCGATCCACCACGCGCGCCACCGCGTCGCGTTCGGCGCGACCCTCGTCGACCAGCCGCTGATGCGCGCGGTGCTCGCCGATCTCGCGCTCGAGAGCGAAGCCGCACTGGCGCTCGCATTGCGCCTCGCGCGCGGCGTCGATGACGCGACCGGTGCTGCGACGGGTGACGCCACCGATGCCGCGATGCGCGCCGCGTCACGCGTCATCGCGCCCGCCGCGAAATTCTGGGTGTGCAAGCGTGCCATCGCCGTAACCGCCGAAGCGATGGAGACGCTCGGCGGCAACGGCTACATCGAGGACACCCCGCTCGCGCGCTTCTACCGCGAGGCGCCGGTCAACTCGATCTGGGAAGGCTCGGGCAATGTCGTCTGCCTCGACGTCGTCCGCGCGCTCGCGCGCGAGCCCGAGGCTGCGGAGGCGCTTCTTGGCGAGCTGCGTGCGCTGCGCGGAATCAACCGCGATTACGACGCACACGTCGGGAGGCTCGCGTCGCTGCTGCAACGGGCTCCGGACGATCCGGCGGGAGCGCGGAGGCTCGCGCAGGCGATCGCGCTCGCGGTTTCGGCGAGTGAGCTCGTCAGACATGCGCCTGGATTCGTCGCCGGGGCGTTCTGCGCGTCGCGGCTCGGCGAGGCCTCGCACGCCGGAGCAACGTTCGGCACGACGAGTCCGCTCGTCGCGGCGACGGACGAGGAGCGCATCGTCGGTCGCGCGTTGCCCTGATCCGGATTTCAGTTCACTTCGAGCGGATCCTGCCGATAGAACCCGGCGAACGCGCGGTACACGTCCGGGTACTGGCGCCGCAGGAGCTTCGGCTCCGCGAAGAAGACTTCCGACAGCACGGCGAAGAACTCGCCGGGGCTCTCGGCGGCGTAGGGATCGATCTTCGTGTATTGGCCGCGATCGACGCGCCGGCAGAAGTTCGCGTACGCCTTGCTCATCACCTCGCCCCACGTCTTTCGGTCCGCGGCGTCGGGTAGCGGAGGAGAGCCGTTCGCGTCGCCGTCCCACATGTCGATCTTGTGCGCAAACTCGTGGATGACGAGGTTCATCTGCGCCTCGCTCCAGTTCGCCGAGGCTTCGACGTCGGGCCACGAAAGCACGACGGGACCGCCAGACATCGCTTCGCCGGCGAGAGGCTCGTCGCGACTGTGGACGACCCCGGTCTCGTCCTCCCATTCTCCGCCGGGAACGAACTCGTCCGGATAGACGACGATGTTCTCGAAGCCATCGTAGAGCGCGAGATCGAGGTTCAGCACGAGGAGGCAGGCCTGAATCGCGATCACCACGCGCTGCAGCGCGGTGACCTCGTGCCCGCGCGCACCGACGATGCTCTTCGCGTCGAGGAACAGCACGCAGAGCTCGCGCAGGCGCGCGAGATCGTCGTCCGGGTACCGCGCGAGGAACGGCAGCGACGCGCGCGCCTCGTCCCAGAGCTCGTCGGGAATCGCCGAGCGCTTCAGGACGCGCCGGCGACGCAGACGACGCAGCGCTTCGAACATCGCCGATCCTTGGAAGCGGCCGACCCGCGATGCGAGCCGTCAGCCGCTCGACGACTCGGGCTCGAGACCACTCACCCGGCCGCCGCGACTCGTCCGGTTGCTATCGCTCGCCTCGTCGTTACCGCTCGCGTCGTCTGCGCCGTCCGCTTCGTCACCTTCGGTCATGTCACCGTCGAGCGGCAGCAGGCGCTCGGCGTCGACCTCGGGCAGCTTCTCGACGTCGCGCAGCTTGCGGGCGATCGTCGTGCTGCGCTTACTCGCCTTGTCGAGCGTCCTGCCGACGTCGTCGAGCTTGTCGCGCGTCTTCGCGAGCAGATCGCCGAAGTGACCGAACTGGGTCTTGACCGCGCCGAGGACGTTCCACACCTCGGTCGAGCGCTTCTCGATCGCAAGCGTGCGGAAGCCAAGCTGCAGGCTGTTGAGCATCGCGGCGAGGTTGGTCGGTCCGGCGAGCGTGACGCGGTAGTCACGCTGCAGCGCATCGGCGAGCCCGGGCCGCGCGACCGCTTCGGCAAACAGGCCCTCGGTCGGCACGAACAGGATCGCGAAATCGGTCGTGTGGGGCGGCTCGACGTACTTGTCGCGGATCGTCTTCGCCTGGAACTTGAAGAATGTGTCGAGCGCCTTGCGGCTCGCCTCGACTGCGCCGGGATCGGCGCGCTCGATCGCGTCCTGCAGACGCTGCCAGTCATCGAGCGGAAACTTGGCGTCGATCGGCAGCCAGCACGGCGGCGCTCCATCGCCCCGGCCCGGCAGCTTGATCGCGAACTCGACGCGATTGTCCTTTCCGGGTCGCGTGGCGACGTTCTGCTCGTACTGGTCGGCCGTGAGCAGGTCGCCGAGCAGCGTCCCTAGCTGGACTTCCCCCCAGCTTCCGCGCGTCTTGACGTTCGTGAGCACGCGCTTCAGGTCCCCGACTCCGGTCGCGAGGTTCTGCATCTCACCGAGGCCGCGGTGAACCTGCTCGAGACGCTCGGAGACCTGCTTGAACGAGGCTCCCAGGCGCTGCTCGAGCGTCGCCTGCAGCTTCTCGTCCACGGTCGCGCGCATCTGGTCGAGCTTCTGCGCATTGTCGGCGCGCAGAAGCTCGAGGCGCTCCTCGATCGTACGGCGCATCGCTTCGAGGCGAGCTTCGGACGATTGCGTCGCCGCCTCGATCCGCTCCCCGAACGCCTTCAACTGTTCGACGAGGCCCTGCTGCTGGCGCGCGAGCGTCCCCGCCACTTCCTCGCGCAACTGCTTCGATGCGAGACCGGTCTCCTCGCGCAGTCGGTTGCCGGCACCGGCTAGCTCTTCGCGCAGACGCTGTGCCGACGCCGCGGCATCGTCGCGCGCAGCGACGAGGTCGCCGCGGACGTCGCGCTCGTGATTGGCGACTCCGGCAGCGAGCACGTCGAACCGTGCCGCAAGCGACGCTGCGTCGCGCGCGGCTGCCTCGCGGTCGGTGGCGAGCGCGTCGACTCGACGCAGCGTGACCGCGACGAGTGCCGCAACGATCACCACGGCGACGAGCGCAGCGATCACGAGCCAGGCGAGTTCGCTCATGAGCAGCGAGTCTAGCAGCCGGTGCGACGCTTCGCGTCGCGGGCTTCGAGTGCGAGCATCGCGAACGTCGCGAGCCAGTGCCCGCCGGCGTAGTCGCCACTCTCCAATCCCTTCCAACCCGCGGTGAGGTGCGCGTCGGCGGCCTGCCGCAGCACGCTCGCGAGGCGGTGATCGGCGAAGCGATGATCGGCGGCGCGGTGATTCACGCCGAGTGCCCCGGCGATCGTCGCGAAGCACCACGCGCGCGACAGATTGAGGCCATCGAGGTGAACGGTCTGCGCGTCGCTCCGGTCGGCGACCGATGCCGGTTCGAAGAGATTCGCCGGCTCGCAGAGCTGGAGGCCGGGGAGAAACGCTGCGAGCCAGCGCTCGTAAGCTGCCTGCTCGAGGACGCACCCCATCAGCGCGGCTTCGACGAGCGACGGCGACAGGAAGTCGGCTCCCGAAGGCTCGTACGCCGCCGGAGCATTGCGATCGTCGCCGTACCACTTTCGCGCTGCATCGAGGCACGCGGCGAGCAGCGCCGGCGCGCGCGGCGAGGTACCCGCTCCGCGCCCATAGTCGAGCGCCAGCATGAGCCCGAACGCGCTGTTCGCGTGCATGCCGTGGCGGATCGCGTAGCCGGCGCGCGGCAGATAGCGTTCGTAACGTTCGGCGAATGCATCGGCGAGCGGCGCCAGCGCGTGCGCCCAGCGCCGCGCGTCGGCATCGTCGTACCGCCCGAGCTCGTCGGCAAACTTCAGGAGCCACGCCCAGCCGTAAGTGCGCTCGAATGAGGCGCTGCCCGGCCGCGCGAGGTACGCGACTTCGGCCGCGATCGCATCCGGCGACAGCCGCGCGTCGAAGAGGCGCGCGATCTCGTCGCGACACGCGAAATCCGAAAATCGATATCGCAGCCGCGCGAGCAGCCAGTGCATATGCACGCACGAATGCCAGTCGTAGCTGCCGTAGAACGCAGGGTGCAGCACGCGCGGCGGCACGGCATCGGCGTCGCAGTCAAGCACGTGATCGAGCTTCGCCGGATACTCGCGCGCGACATTGGCGAGCGCCGTACGGGCGAACCGCTCGGCGCTCGCGCGGGTCAGGACGGTCTCTTCGGTCACGCTGTCGATCGCGCCGCGCCGGTGCACAGCCTCGGTGGTCTTCCTGCGTCCGCCGCGCCCTACGCCGCCTCGCGGCTCGCGCGCTTGCGCTCGTGCTCCTTGAGCAGGCGCTTGCGGATACGGATCGATTTCGGCGTCACCTCGGCGAGCTCGTCGTCGGCGATGAACTCGACCGCATACTCGAGGGTGAGCGCAATGGGCGGCGTAAGCAGGATCGCATCGTCCTTGCCGGCGGCGCGGATGTTGGTGAGCTTCTTGCCCTTGATCGGGTTCACGACGAGATCGTTGTCGCGGCTGTGGATGCCGATCACCATGCCCTCGTAGAGCTTGTCGCCGGGCGACACGAACATGCGCCCGCGCTCCTGCAGGTTCCACAGCGCATACGCGACCGCCTCGCCGTCCTCCTGCGAGACGAGCACGCCGTTGCGCCGCTCGGGAATCTCGCCGCTGACCGGCGCCCACATCTCGAACACGTGGCTCATGAGCCCGGTGCCGCGCGTCAGGTTCATGAACTCGCCGTGGAAGCCGATCAGCCCGCGCGCGGGAATCCGGTAGTCGAGCCGCGTGCGCCCCTGGCCATCGCTCGCCATGTCGGCGAGTTCGCCGCGGCGCGTGCCGAGCGCCTCCATCACCGCGCCCTGGTGCTGCGCTTCGACGTCGACCGACAGCGCCTCCCACGGCTCGCAGACCTCACCGGCGATCACGCGCGTCACGACGCGAGGCCGCGACACCGCGAGCTCGTAGCCCTCGCGACGCATGTTCTCGATCAGAATCGTGAGGTGGAGCTCGCCGCGGCCCGAGACGAGGAACACGTCGGTGTCGGCGGTGTCGTCGACCTTGAGCGCCATGTTGGTGAGAAGCTCGCGCGCAAGGCGCTCGCGCAGGTTGCGCGAGGTGACGTACTTCCCTTCGCGGCCGGCGAGCGGTGACGTATTGACCTGGAAGTGCATCGCGAGCGTCGGCTCGTCGACGGCGATCGGCGGCAGCGCCTCGGGCCGCTCGGGTGCCGCGAGCGTCGTGCCGATGGCGAGGTCGTCGATGCCGGTGACGAGCACGATGTCGCCGGCGGCGGCACGCTCGACCGGGACGCGCTCGAGACCCTCGAACATGAACACCTGGCCGATCTTCGCCACGACCGGCGCAGTCTCCGTCGCGCCGCTGCCGAGCACGGCGGCCTCCTGGCCCGGGGCGATGCTGCCGCGACGAATCCTTCCGATGCCGAGGCGCCCGACGTAGCTCGAATAGTCGAGCGCGCTCACCTGGAATTGCAGCGGCCCGCCGACGTCGCCCGCCGGCGGCGGCACGTGATCGAGGATCGTGTCGAAGAGCGGGCGCATATCGCGCGGCTCGGCGTCAGGGTTCGCGCCCGACGCCGCCCAGCGCCGCGCCGTCGCGACGTCGTGCGTCGACCAGCCTGCGAGCGCCGACGCATAGACGACCGGGAAATCGAGCTGGGCGTCGTCGGCGCCGAGACGGTCGAAGAGCTCGAACGTCTGGTTGACGACCCACTCGGGCCGGGCACCGCTGCGGTCGACCTTGTTCACGACGACGATCGGCCGCAGCCCGCGCGCGAGCGCTTTCAGCGTCACGAAGCGCGTCTGCGGCATCGGGCCTTCGACGGCGTCGACGAGAAGCAGCACGCCGTCGACCATCCCGAGCACGCGCTCGACCTCGCCGCCGAAATCGGCATGCCCGGGCGTGTCGACGATGTTGATGTGCGTCGTCGTCCCGCCACGCGTGTAGCGAATCGCGCAGTTCTTGGCGAAGATCGTGATGCCGCGCTCGCGCTCGATGTCGTTGCTGTCCATCATCCGCTCGCCGACGTGCTGATGGCGCGCGAACGTTCCGGCCTGCACGAGCAGCTTGTCGACGAGCGTCGTCTTGCCGTGGTCGACGTGGGCGATGATCGCGATGTTGCGGAGGTCGGCGCGGATTGGAGTCATGAGTGGGCGCTGCGCGAGTCGCGGCGTGCATGTTGCGCCGCGGCGACGAAAACGTGGAAGTATAGGGCTTGCGGGCACCCTTCCGCCACAAAATTTCGAAGAATCCGTGACTTAAGGTATAATGCGCCATTCGGGCGGCCGTTCCGGTCACCGCCCGCTCCGCCCGGCCGGGCCGACGATGGTCCTGCCGATCGCGTTCAACCTAGACGAATTCCGCTGCCTGGACCGGAAACCGCGCACGACGCGGTAGGCCGCGTATCAGGAGCAAGCATGGCAACCACGAGCTTCACCGAGCTCGGCCTGCGCCCGGAGATCCTCCGCGCGGTGGCCGAAGCGGGCTATACCACCCCCACCCCGATCCAGGCGCAGGCGATCCCCGAGGTTCTGGCCGGGCACGACATCATGGGCGGCGCCCAGACCGGCACCGGCAAGACCGCGGGCTTCGGCCTCCCGATCCTGCAGCGGCTGCTGCCGCACGCGAACACCAGCCCTTCGCCCGCACGGCACCTCGTGCGTGCGCTCGTCCTCGCGCCGACGCGCGAGCTCGCGATCCAGGTCGAGGAATCGATCCGCGAATACGGCAAGTACACGGGGCTGCGCTCGACCTGTGTCTATGGCGGCGTCGACATCCGCCAGCAGCTTCCGATCGTGCGTGGAGGCGTCGAGATCCTGGTCGCGACGCCGGGACGCCTCCTCGATCATATCGAGCAGAAGAGCGTGAACCTCGGCAACGTCGAGACCTTCGTGCTCGACGAAGCCGACCGCATGCTCGACATGGGCTTCATCCCCGACATCAAGCGCATCATGGCGCTCCTGCCGGCGAAGCGGCAGAACCTGCTCTTCTCGGCGACGTTCTCGAACGACATCAAGCGTCTTGCCGACGAGCTTCTCAATCGGCCGAAGCTGATCGAGGTCGCGCGCCGCAATACTGCGGCGGAAACGGTCGTGCAAAGCGCGTTCAAGCTGCCGCAGGACGCGAAGCGCGCGTTCCTCGCCCACCTCGTGCGCTCGCGCAACGTCTGGCAGGTGCTGTGCTTCGTGCGCACCAAGCATGGCGCATCGCGGCTCGCGCGCCAGCTCGAGCGCGACGGGCTCGCGACCTCGGCGATTCACGGCGACAAGACCCAGGCGGCGCGCCTCGAAGCCCTCGCGAAGTTCAAGGAAGGCAAGCTGCAGGTGCTGGTCGCGACCGACGTCGCCGCACGCGGCCTCGACATCGACGATCTGCCGCTTGTCGTCAATTTCGAGCTCCCGCACGTCCCCGAGGATTACATCCACCGCATCGGCCGCACCGGCCGTGCGGGGGCGACCGGCGAGGCGATCTCACTCGTGGCGCACGAGGAAGAGAAGTACCTCGGCGAGATCGAGAAGCTCCTGAAGAAGAAGATCGCGATCGGCGAACTGAATGGCTTCGACGTAGGCGCCGCCGCGAGCGCATCGCGCGAGCGCCTGCCGCGTGCCGCAGCGCAGACGGCAACGCGCGAGCGTGCCGCGCGCGGCACGGCAGCGGGCACGGCACGAGGCAACGCGTCGCGCGGCGCACCGCGCAGCGCGGCGCGCCCGCATCACGACGCGCCGGCGCCGCGCGACCGGCGGGCCGAGCGCGAAGAGGCGTACGCGAAGAATCCCGACCAGCCGATCGTCGCGAGTACCGCCGCGCCGACCCACGGGAACGGTGCCTCGGTGCCCGGCAACGGATCAGCGACGGGCGCCGCGCACGCGCCGCACGCGCACGCGCACATTCACGCGGCGCGGCGATCGCGGCCGGTGCCGGCGCTGTTGCAGAAGCGCGCGGCGTCCGCAGCGGCGAAGGACTGACCCAGCCCGCGACACGCGAGCGCATGGTCGTCGCCGACGAGCCGACGACAATGCGCGCCGGGGCTCGAGCGGCTGCGAGCGTCAGCGCCCGCCGGGTACGCCAAGCTCTTCGTACATCGGGCGCAGCACCCTGCGCACCCCCGGAAGGCGGCGGTAGTACCAGGCCGCCGCGAGCATCGCGAGCACACCGTTC
>DASVWR010000160.1:0-55329 GCA_036393115.1 Casimicrobiaceae bacterium | reverse complement strand
CGCGCGACCTGCTCGCCGAGTTCGATGCGATCGCGCTGACCGGGGGGGCCGAGAAACCGCGCGACTTGCCGGTGCCGGGCCGCGAACTCGACGGCGTTCACTTCGCGATGGAGTTTCTGCCGCAGCAGAATCGCGTCGTCGCGGGCGACCGCGTCGCGGGCCAGATCTTGGCCACGGGCAAGCGCGTGATCGTCATCGGTGGCGGCGACACCGGTTCCGACTGCGTCGGTACGTCCAATCGCCAGGGCGCCGCTTCCATCGTGCAGTTCGAGCTGCTGCCGCAGCCGCCCGAAGTCGAGAACAAGCCGCTCGTGTGGCCGTACTGGCCGGTCAAGCTGCGCACGTCGTCGTCGCACGAAGAAGGCTGCGCGCGCGACTGGTCCGTCGCGACGAAGCGCTTCGAAGGCACGAACGGCCGCGTCGAGAAGCTCGTCGCCGTGCGCGTCGAATGGCAGCGCGACGCGGGCGGCGCGATGCGCATGGCCGAGGTTCCGGGCAGCGCGTTCGAGATGAAGGCCGACCTCGTGCTGCTCGCGATGGGCTTCACCGGTCCGGGAGATACCGGACTCGTCGAGCAGTTCGGCGTCGAGCGCGACGCGCGCACCAACGTCAAGGCCGGCACCGACGACTACCGCACGAGCGTGCCGAAGGTGTTCGCCGCCGGCGACGCGCGCCGCGGGCAGTCGCTCGTCGTGTGGGCGATCCGCGAGGGCCGGCAATGCGCCCACGCGGTCGATGCCTTCCTGATGGGTGCTTCGGAGCTGCCGCGCTGATCGCCGCATCGAACGTAGCGCCCGCATCCGCTGCGCCGGATCCGGCGGCAGCGGAGCACGAATCCGACGGCGTGGCACCGGTCGTCACGCTCGACGTCGGCGGCTGGCACCCCTGCGTCGAGCCGGCCGACTCCGAGCGCTACGCGCAGGTCCTCGAAGAGGGCGGTGTTCTCGTGCTCCCGCGGCTCGCCTTCGAGCTCGCGGCAGACGAGCGGCGTTTTCTCGACGTGCGCTGGTCCGACGGCCGCGCGAAGAACATCAGCCTCGACGGCGCGACGCTGCACGGCGCCGCCGGCGCGGCCGGCGATCTCGCTCGACTCGCCGCGCTGGTCGATCGCTTCAGGCGCTCGGCGAGCGCGCTCGTCGCGGCGCTTTTCCCGCGCTACGGCCCGGCGCTCGCCGGTGCGCGTACGAGCTTTCGCCCCTGCCCCGCATCGGGGCGCGCAACGTCGTGGCGCAAGGACGACACGCGGCTGCACATCGATGCCTTCCCGTCGCGGCCCAATCGCGGACAGCGCATCCTTCGCGTGTTCTGCAACGTCAATCCGAACGGCGAGGATCGCGTATGGCGCGTCGGCGAGCGCTTCGAGTCGATGGCGCGCCGCCTCCTGCCGCGCGTGCGGCCGATGCTTCCCGGCGAAGCGGCGCTGCTTGCGGCGCTGCACGTCACGCGCGGGCAGCGCAGCGGTTACGATCACCTGATGCTGAATCTCCATGACCGCGCGAAAGCCGACCTCGACTATCAGACGAAGAGTCCGCAGCGCGAAGTGCGCTTTCGCCCCGGCACCACGTGGCTCTGCTTCTCCGACCAGGTGATGCACGCCGCGGCTTCGGGCCAGTTCATGTTCGAGCAAACGATCCACCTGCCCGCGAGCGTGCTCTACCGGCCGGACTCGTCGCCGCTCGCGGTGCTCGAGCGGATCACCGGGCGCCCGCTCGGACGATGAGCGACACGCCGACGCGGCCGCCTGCTCGGTCGATGAGCGACGCGCCCACCCGGCGGCCCGCGAACGACCGGCTGCTGCGCGCGCTTCTTCGCGAGCCGGTCGACCGCGTGCCGGTGTGGATGATGCGCCAGGCGGGTCGCTACCTGCCCGAGTACCAGCGTGTCAGGGAGCGCGCCGGAAGCTTCATGGCGCTCGCGAGCAATCCGGAGCTCGCCGCCGAAGTGACGCTGCAGCCGCTTGCGCGCTTCCCGCTCGACGCGGCGATCCTGTTCTCTGACATTCTCACCATCCCCGACGCGATGGGACTCGGGTTGTCGTTCGCCGAAGGCGAAGGACCTTGCTTCGCACGGCCGCTGCGCGACGAGTCTGCGATTGCCGGCCTCGCCGCCCCCGATCCGGCGAAGCTCGCGTATATGTTCGACGCGATCGCGGCAATCCGGCGCGAACTCGCCGGGCGCGTGCCGCTGATCGGCTTTGCCGGCAGCCCGTTCACGCTCGCCTGCTACATGGTCGAGGGCCGCTCGAGCGCCGAGTTCGCGACGCTGCGCAGGATGATCTTCACGCGTCCCGATCTCGTCCTGCGGCTGGTCGACGTCAACGCCGACGCGGTCGCTGCGTGCCTCACCGAGCAGGCGCGCGCCGGCGCCGACGTGCTGATGATCTTCGACAGCTGGGGCGGCCTCCTCGACGAGGCATCATGGCGGCGCTTCTCGCTCGAACCGGTGTGCCGCGTGCTGCGTGCGCTGCCCGACGGCGTGCCGACGCTGTTGTTCACGCGGGGCCGCGCGGGCTCGCTCGGCGCAATGGCTGCGTCCGGGGTGAGCGCGCTCGGCATCGACTGGACCGTCGACCTCGCTGCGGCGCGCCGGGAAGTCGGTGCAATGGTGGCGCTGCAGGGAAATCTCGATCCGATTGCGCTCACCGCGGGTCCCGCGGACGCCGTCGCGGCCGCGAACGCGGTGCTCGACGCGGCGGGGCCGGCCCCCGGCTTCGTCTTCAACCTCGGGCACGGCATCGTGCCGGCGACGCCGGTCGAGAGCGTGCGCGCGGTGGTCGACGCGGTCCACGCGCACGCCGTCCCGGGCGTGGCCGCTCGCTGACGGCCCGCGTCGCCGACACCGAGGGCCGCGGCCGAGGGCTTGACAAGCGCGGCGGACGTGATCTGGCCGCACACTTATGCACACATCGACCGACGCACGGCAACGGTCAGACGAGTGACGATTTTTGCGCGAAACGCAAGCGCTAACCCGATGAAAAGATGCCCGAAGTTGATCGAGCGTCCGATCGATGCAACAACTACGCCACGGTTTCTCCGAGTCGCGTCACAGTCACCCCGGGGACTTACGCACAAAGTTATGCACATTGGCGCGAAGACCTGCCGAGTGCGAAGCGTTCCAAATGAACGAGTTGGACGCTGAATCTCAGGTGCGTGATTAAGACGCGCATGCCAGCCTTCGCGATCGCGCGCCGCGCGACTCGCGTGCGCGCTCGCTGAGCGGAGCCACCGGAGCTCATGTCGATCGCGCGAATCGTGCTTCCGGTTGCGGCATTCGCGACCTTCGACTACTGGATTCCGGACGGACTCGCGGTCGACCCCGGCGCGGTCGTGCGCGTGAAGCTCTCCGGTCGCCGTCGCGTCGGCGTCGTCGTCGGAATCGAGAGCACGTCCGAATATTCCGAGCGCCTCCTTGCGATCGACGAGGTGATCGAGGGCGTGCAACTGCCTGACGAGATCGTCGCGCTCGCGCAATTCGTATCGCGCTATTACCAGTGCGCACCCGGAATGGCCTTCGAGCTGGCGGTCCCTCCGCTCGCGCGCGCTCGCGGCGCGCGGCGCGCTCGTGACAAGCAGCGCGCCGCCGACGGGCAGCGCGCCGCCGACGGGCAGCCGACCGAGCCGTCACCGCCGCACCCGCTCAACGCGGCGCAGCGCGACGCGGTCGACGCTATCGTCGGCGCGCGGGGGAGCTTCGCAGCCTTCGTTCTCTTCGGTGTCACCGGAAGCGGCAAGACGGAGGTCTATCTCAACGCTGCGCGCGAGGCCGTTGCGTGCGGCGGGCAGGCACTGATCCTCGTTCCGGAGATTAATCTGACACCGCAGTTCGAGGAGCGCGTGCGCAGAGCGCTGCCGCAGGTGCATGCGGTGACGCTGCACAGCGCATTGCCCGCGGGAACGCGCCGTGCGAACTGGGAAGCCGCGGCGACCGGCGCGGCCGCGGTGGTGCTGGGGACGCGCCTCGCCGTCTTCACTCCGTTGCCGCGCCTCGCGCTCGTCGTCGTCGACGAGGAGCACGACGACTCGTTCAAGCAACAGGACGGCGTTCGCTACCACGCGCGAGACCTCGCGCTGTGGCGCGCGCGGCGTCGCGGCGTTCCGATCGTCCTCGGCAGCGCGACGCCGTCGATCGAGACCTGGCGTCGCGCGCGTTCGCGCCACGCGCGGCTCCTGACGCTGGCGTCGCGCGCCGTAGAGCGCACCATGGCACCGGCGATCGCCTTCGTGCCGGTGCGCGGGGCGGCCGCGACCGATGGGCTCACCGCGCCGCTCCTCGACGCGCTCGCCGCGACGCTCGCGCGGCGCGAGCAGTCGCTCTTGTTCATCAACCGGCGCGGGTTCGCAACGTCGCTGAAGTGCTCCGCCTGCGCCTGGGAAGCGGCGTGTCCGCGCTGCACGGCGAGGCTCGTCGTGCATCGCGCGCCGAACCGCTTGCGCTGTCACCACTGCGCCCACGTGGAGCCGCTGCCGCGGGCGTGCCCGTCGTGCGGAAACGTCGACCTCGCGGCGCTCGGTTTCGGAACGCAGCGTCTCGAAGCGGCGATCCGCACGATGTTTCCAGACGCGCGAGTCGTCCGCGTCGATCGCGATACGACGCGCGGCCGCGACGCGTTCGCGTCGGTCAGGAGGCGCGTCGATGCGCACGAGATCGACATCCTGGTCGGCACGCAGATGCTCGCCAAGGGCCACGACTTCGGCCGCCTCACGCTGGTCGGCGTGCTCGGAGCCGACAACGCGCTCTACAGCGCCGACTTCCGCGCGACCGAACGGCTCGCTGCGCAGCTCGTGCAGGTCGCCGGGCGCGCGGGGCGTGCGGGTCTTCCGGGACGCGTGATCGTGCAGACCGATTTCCCTGCGCATCCGGTGTACCGGACGCTTGCCGAAGCCGACTATGCACGCTTCGCCGACGACGTCCTCGCGGAGCGCGAAGCGGCGATGCTGCCGCCGGTGATGCGCGTCGCCGTGCTGACCTGCGAAGCGCACGAGCGCGCGGAGGTCGACCGCTTCCTCGCTCGCGCTCTCGCCTGCGGGCGCGAGCTCGCGGCCCGCACGAATACCGCGCGCGCGAATGCCGCGCGCGTGAATGCCGCGGCGACGGGAGATGGAGACGACGACGCAATCGAGCTGTTCGGCCCGGTTCCGGCGACGCTTGCGCGCCGTGCCGGCTTCGAGCGCGGCCAGGCGCTCGCGCAAAGCCGGCAACGGGAGGTGTTGCAGGCGTTCCTGCCCGCCTGGCGCGAGGCCGTCGAGCGGCTCGCGAGGCGCAGGCTGCGCTGGACGATCGACGTCGATCCGGTGACGTTCTGACATAATTCCGGTTCCATGGCAGAGTCCTCCGGCGCCGCGGAGTCGAGCGCACATCCCCGGCAGCGCATTGCCGCCGCAGTCGTTCGAATCGCTCGCGAACACGTACCTGCGGATGCGCCGCTTCCGGTGGCGATCGAGCGTCCGCGCGACCGTGCGCACGGCGATTACGCGACCAACGCCGCGCTGGCGCTTGCGAAGTCCGCGCGGCGCAAGCCGCGCGAGCTTGCGGGCGAGCTTGCCGCGGCGATCGCCGCCGAGCTCGCCGACCTGATCGAGGCGCCGGAGATCGCCGGTCCCGGATTCATCAATTTCCGGCTGAAGCCCGAGGCGCAACGGCGGATCGCGCAAGAGGTCCTCCACCAGGGCGAGCGTTTCGGCCGCGGCGATCGCTACGCCGGCGAGCGCGTGATCGTCGAATTCGTGTCGGCCAATCCGACCGGCCCGCTGCACGTCGGGCATGGGAGGCAGGCAGCGCTCGGCGACGCGATCTCCAACCTGCTCGAGTGGCAGGGTGCGCTCGTCACGCGCGAGTTCTATTACAACGATGCCGGCCAGCAGATCGAGAATCTCGCCGTGTCGGTGCGCGCGCGTGCGCACGAGCTCCTCGGCGAATCGGGGACCTTTCCCGAGGATGGCTACCGCGGCGAGTACGTGCGCGAGGTCGCGCAGCGCTATCTCGAGCTGCACGGACACGACCTCTCCGACCTCGACGCGATCCGTCGCTTCGCGGTGGCGGCGCTGCGCGACGAGCAGGATCGCGACCTCGCTGCATTCGGCGTCAGCTTCGACAACCACTACCTCGAAAGCTCGCTCTATGCCGACGGGCGAGTCGAGGCGACCGTGCAGAAGCTCGTCGCCTCCGGCAACACCTACGAGCGTGACGGCGCGCTGTGGCTGCGCACGACGGCATTCGGCGACGACAAGGATCGCGTGATGCGCAAGTCGGAAGGCGGCTACACCTACTTCGTTCCCGATGTCGCCTACCACGTGACAAAGTTCGAGCGCGGGTTCGCGCGCGCGCTCAACGTGCAGGGCTCGGACCATCACGGAACGATCACGCGCGTGCGCGCCGGGCTGCAGGCGATGGGGATCGGCATCCCGGCCGGGTATCCGGATTACGTGGTGCACCAGATGGTCACCGTGATGCGCGGCGGCGAGGAGGTGAAGATCAGCAAGCGCGCCGGCAGCTACGTGACGCTGCGCGAGCTGATCGACGAAGCGGGGCGCGACGCGGTGCGCTTCTTCCTCGTGTCGCGCAAGGCCGATGCCGAGTTCGTGTTCGACATCGATCTCGCGCGCTCGCAGTCCGAGGACAATCCCGTCTACTACGTGCAGTACGCGCACGCGCGCGTCGCCGCGGTGCTGCGCCAGGCCGGGATCGATCGCAGCGAAGCGGCGGCACGCCTGAAAGACGCCGACCTCTCGCCGCTCGCGAGCGACCACGAGATCGCGCTGATGCGACGGCTCGCCGATTTCCCGGACGAGGTCGCCGCCGCGGCAAGCGACTTCGCGCCGCATCAGATCACGTTCTATCTGAAGGATTTGGCGCAGGAATTCCACAGTTACTATAATGCCGAGCGTTTCCTCGTCGACGACCCGCGGTTGCGCGATGCGCGGCTCGCGCTGGCGGTCGCCGCCGGCCACGTCCTCGCGAACGGGCTGGCGATCCTCGGCATCGCCGCACCCGAACGCATGTAGGCCCGCTGCCGCGGCGCGTCTTTGCGCCGCGCGACTCGACCCGCGAACTTTTCGACCCGATGACCGCTCCCACCGCCTTGCCTGGACCCAGAGGTGCCCGCGCCCCCGCGCGCCATCGAAGCGCGGGTGGAACGCTGGTGGGGATCTTCATCGGCATCGTCGTGGGGCTGGGCCTTGCCGCAGGAGTCGCGTATTGGCTGATGAGGAACAATCCGGCGTTGTCGTTCGCCCGTCATGCGGACGAGAGCCAGGCGGCTTCGACCGAGGCCGCGTCGACGGCGCCTGCGCCCGCACCGGGCAAGCCGCGCTTCGACTTCTACAAGATTCTTCCCGGCGTCGAGGACGCGAAGCCGCAGCCCGACGCGAGCCGCGCTGCGAGCCGTGCCGCACCGGCCCCGGCGCCTGCGGCGATCGCTCCCGCTGCGGTGCCCGCGACGAGCGCGCTGCCCGCGACGAGCGCGGCCGCGCGAACGCAGGCGCCTGCGCCGACCGTCGCCGGCGGTGCGGGCTCTTCCGCGAAGCCGGCCGCGCACTCGTGGCTGCAGGCCGGGTCGTTCACGACCGAGGCCGATGCCGAGAACCTGAAGGCGCGGCTCGCCCTCGCGGGCCTCGAGGCCTCGGTCCAGGCGGGCGCGCTTCCCGACGGCAGCACGCGCTATCGCGTGCGTCTTGGCCCCTACGACAATGCCGACGAGCTCGCGCGGATGAAATCCGAGCTGGCAAAGCGCGGATTCGATGTCGCGGTGATTCGCTCGTGAAGATTGCGTCGTCTGATACCGTTTCCTGACACCTGATGGAGTTCGAGATGAATGTGCACCGAGCACGAATATCGCGTCGAACGGCGCTGCGCGCCGCGGCTGCCTTAGCGGCCTTTGCGCTCGTCGGATCGGCAGCCGCCGCGGCGCAGGCGCAGGCGCCGACACCGCTCGTCGAAGGGAAGAATTACGCGCGCCTCGCCAATCCGCAACCGGTGGAGACCGGAAAGAAGATCGAGGTGATCGAATTCTTCTCATACGGCTGCCCGCACTGCGCGGCCCTCGAGCCCTACCTCGATACGTGGCTCGCGAAGCTGCCTTCCGACGTCGCATTTCGCCGCGTGCCGGTGATGTTCCACGAGGCGTGGGTCAGGCTCGCTCGCGTCTACTACACGCTCGATGCGATCGGCGACGCGCGCAAGCTCTCGCCGGCGGTGTTCAAGGCGATCCATTCCGAAGGCGTCGATCTGTCGAACGACAAGACGTTCTTCGACTGGGCGGGGAAGCAGGGGCTCGACGCGAAGCAGGTCGCTGCCGTGTATGCGTCGTTCGCCGTCGACAGCAAGGTGAAGCGCGCGATGCAGCTCGGCAAGGATTACGGCATCGAGTCGGTTCCAACGGTGATCGTCGACGGCAAGTTCATCACCTCGTCGGACCGCGTCGGCACGCACGCGGCGCTGCCCGGTGCGATCGACCAGTTGATTGCCAAGGCGCGCGCCGAGCGCGCCAAGGGCTGACCGGAGCCGCCGCGGCCGGCGTCTTCATCACCGGAGCGACCTCCGGGATCGGCGAGGCGCTCGCTCGTCACTACGCCGCACGCGGCGCCGCGGTGGGGCTCGTCGCGCGCCGTGCCGACGCGCTTGCGCGCGTTGCCGGGTCGCTCGCTCCCGCCGAGGTCGCGACCTGGGCCTGCGACGTGCGCGATGCGGCGGCGCTCGCTGCCGCGGGTGCTGCGTTCATCGCCCGCTTTGGCGTGCCCGACGTGGTGATCGCCAACGCCGGCGTGTCGCGCGGCACGCTGACCGAGCACGCCGAAGACCTGCGCGCATTCGCCCGGGTGATCGAGACCAACGTGCTCGGCGTCGTCCACACGTTCCACCCCTTCGTCGCACCGATGCGCGAAGCGCGCCGCGGCACGCTCGTCGGCATCGCGAGCGTCGCGGGTTATCGCGGATTGCCCGGCGCGGGCGCGTACAGCGCGTCGAAGGCCGCGGCGATTGCGTACCTCGAAAGCCTGCGCGTCGAGCTCCGCGGCAGCGGCGTCGCGGTGGTCACGATCTGCCCCGGCTTCGTCGCGACGCCGATGACCTCCGCCAATCCGTATCCGATGCCGTTCCTGATCGACGCCGGCACCGCGGCACGCAGGATCGCGCGGGCGATCGCGGCGCGGCGGCGTTTCGCCGTCGTGCCGTGGCCGATGGGGCTCCTCGGCAGGGTGCTTCGCGTGATGCCGCGCCCGCTCTACGACGCGGCGCTCGCGGGCAGGAAGAGGAAGCCGCGCCGCCCGGACTGACCCGCACGATCGACGGCGTCGCGCGCCTCGCGGAGCTCAGGCGCTCACGCGCGGCTACAGCCCGACGCGAAGCCCGACGCTGATCACGTAACCGTTGCCGTCGCTCCTGCCCGAGGTCGCGCTGCCGCTGAGATAGCCGGTGACGCCGCCGAGATCGGCACTCGCGCCGAGCGTGTATTCGACCCAGCTGTTGTCGGGCTTGACCACCGGCACCGAGTAGGTGCCGGCGAGGCCGATCGGAGTCGCCGACACCGAACGGCTGTCGTCCTTGCCCTCGTGGTCCCAGGTGACGCGCGCGAACGGACGGACGTTGCCAAGCCGCCCGGCGACCTGCCAGCCGAGGCTCGACACCAGCGATTCGCGCTCCTGCTCGCCGTACGAGAGCGCCGTGCTGTCGCTGCCGTGCTCCGAGTATCCGTCGACGTGGATCTTCTGGTACGCGAGCCGCGCGAACGGTCCGTGCAGCAGGTCGCGGTAGCTGAACCAGTAGCCGCCGAGGACGCTCGCGATCACGTGCCATCCCCGCGTGTCGCCCGATTCGGTTCGCGTCAGCGCGCCGAGGCGGATGTCGCGGTGGACGTCGCGGTAGTCGAGGTCGCCGGCGCCGAGCGTCGCGCCGACGTACCACGGTCCTTCGCCGTAGCCGGCGTACGCGGTGCCGGTCGTCTCGCGAAGCTTGAAGCCGCCGTTGCCGCCGCCGAAATCACCCTTGTGGTCGGAGTAGCCGAACGCGCCGCCGGCGAGCAGGCGGTCGGTGAGCTTCACGTCGCCGCCGACGTTCAGCATGTCGACATCGGCGTTACCGTCGAGCGACGGTCCGTCGATGTCGTGGTGCCCGTAGTCGTAGCTGCCCCAGGCGTTGAGCTTGCCGGACGCCGGGCGCGCATCGAGGCTCGACATCATCCGGCCGTCGATCGCCCGGAAGGCAGCTGTCTCGGCCGCGAGCGGCTCCTCGGCGAGCGCGCCGATCATCGCCGGTCCCTGCAGCATCGACAGCGCGGCCTCGGCGCCGATCAGCGCGAGCCCGGTGGTCGGGTGCACGCTGTCTGCGAACGCCCAGGTGAGCGCGCCGTTCGGGTCGCGCAGCGTCGACGGCGTGCATTGAAGGGAGGACGACGTCGTGCACACCGGCGTCGTCACGTTGACGAAGCCGAACGCGGCCGGGTTCGCCACCACCTCGTCGAGCAGCTTGAAGACGTTGACCTGCACGACCTGCAGGTGGGCCGCCGCGATGCCGGCGTTCAGCGTCGTATTGAACAGGTTCGACAGCGCCGTGAAGCTCGCCTGCGCGCCCTCCGCGGCGGCGAGCGGCGAGGCGCCGATGTCGGGGACGTTGTAGACGATCAGGTAGCGCGCACCGGAAGACTGCAGCCGCACCGCCTGCGTCACGAGATCCGTCGCCGCCTGCACGACGGCTGCCTGCGCGTCGGCCGGGGTGATCGCACCGGCGCCGACTTCGCCGGCGAGCACGAGGATGTCATTCGAGCCGCCCCAGAGCTGATAGAGCGCGTTGCGATTGAGGGGTCCCTTGCCGAGCTGCAGCGACACCTGGTCGGCGATCGACAGGTTCGGCGCCGATGGCGGAATGAGCGGCGAGGTCGCGTTGACCCGCGCGCCACCCTGCGCGTAGTCGGTGCCGCCGTAGAACGACGGTGTCACGCTGATCCCGAAGTGCTGCGCAACGTACATCGGCACGGCGAGGCCCGGATTGGTCGTGAAGCGCGCGCCGTACTGCCCGGCGTCGCTCAGGCTGTCGCCAAAGATGAACGCGCCCGAGTACTGCGCCTGCGCGGCCGGCGCTGCCAACGCGAGCGATGCGGCAACCGCGGCGATCGAACGACGGATGGTGTGCATTGCGTGAAATCTCCTGTTGATCGTGGCGCTATCCGCGCGCCGACCGGGTCGCGGGCGCGAGCGCCGTCACTCGGCGTCGGCGCGAAGTCTCGCGTACGAGCCCGGGGCATCCTCGAGCACCGCGAGACCACCCTTCCCGGGGACGCGCGCCGGCACCTCGCGGCCCTGCTCGCGCTCGATCCATTTGCGCCAGTCGAGCCACCACGATCCTTCGTGCGGCGTTGCGGCGGCAAGCCATACGTCGGCGGACGGTGCCTCACCTGAGTTCGTCCAGTAGCCGTACTTGTTCGCCGCCGGCGGATTGATCATTCCCGCGATGTGCCCCGAGCCCGACAGCACGAAGCGTGACTTGCCCTTCAGGAGGCGCGGCCCGAGCCAGGTGGTCTTCCACGGCGCGATGTGATCTTCGATCGCCGACACGAAATAGGTCGGGACGGTCACCTTCGAAAGGTCTATCGGCACGCCGGCGAGCGTGATCCCTCCCGGCTCGCGCAGCCGGTTCTTCAGATACATGTTGCGCAGATAAAAGCTATGCATCTTCGCCGGCATCCGCGTCGAGTCGACGTTCCAGTGCAGGAGGTCGAACGGGAACGGATCGCGGCCGAGCAGGTAGTTGTTGATTACGAACGACCAGATGAGGTCGTTCGCGCGCAGCGAGTTGAACGTGTTCGCCATCTCGCTGCCTTCGAGATAGCCGCGCTCCTTCATCCGCTTCTCGAGCGACGCGACGCGCTCCTCGTCGATGAACACCTCGAGCTCGCCCGGCGCGCTGAAGTCGATCAGCGCGGTCATGAACGTCGCGCTGGCGATGCGCTTCTGCTTCTTCGCCGCGAGCCAGCCGAGCGTCGCCGCGAGGAGCGTTCCGCCGAGGCAGTAGCCGACCACGTTCGCGTCGGCCTCGCCGGTCGCCTTCTCGATCGCATCGAGCGCCGCGAGCGGGCCGTCGGTCAGATAGTCCTCGAAGTCCTTGTGCGCGAGGCGCGCGTCGGGATTGACCCACGAAACGACGAACACCGTCATGCCTTCGCCGACGGCCCAGCGGATGAACGAGTTCTTCTCGCGCAGGTCGAGGATGTAGTACTTGTTGATCCACGGCGGGATGACGAGCAGCGGGCGCTTCCACTGCTTCTTCGTCGACGGCTCGTACTGAATGAGCTGCATCAGGTCGTTCTGGAACACGACCTTCCCCGGCGTCGTCGCGATGTTGACGCCGAGCTCGAACGCCTTCGAGTCGGTCATCGAGATCCTGAGCTGGCCGTTGCCGCGCTCGATGTCGTCGAGGAGATTGTTGAGCCCGCGCACGAGGTTCTGGCCGCCGCTCGCCACCGTCTCGCGGAACACCTCCGGGTTGGTGAGCGCGAAGTTGGACGGCGCGAGCGCATCGATGTACTGGCGGGTGAAGAAATCGATGCGCTTCCTCGTGTGCTCGGGAATGCCCTCGACGTTCGCGACCTGCCCGTGCAGCCAGCGCGCGGCGATCAGGTACGACTGCTTGACGTAGTCGAACAGCACGTGCTCCTGCCAGCCGGCGTCCTTGAAGCGCTTGTCGCCTTTCGCGGGCTCGGCCACCGGACCCGCGGGCGCGCCGAGCATGCGCAGCACCGACGATTGCCACAGCGTCATGTAGTCGCGCCAGAGGCCGAGCTGCGCCTCGGCGAGCCGCGCCGGGTTGGCGAGCATCTTGGAGGTGAGCTCCATGAACGCCTTGCCGACGCCGAGCTCGTCGCTCGGCACCGCGGCGCGCCCGCCGGCGTTGCGCGTCGCGAACTCGCCGATCAGCTTGGCGCTCTTCTCGGCGGCGGTCGCGAGCGACTCGGCGAATGCGATCGGGTCGTACGTGGCGGCGGTTGCCGCGTTGCCGGCAGCTGATGCGCCCGTGGTGGCCGACTGCACGGATGGCTTCGGTGCCGCGCGTTGCGTCTCCGATTGCGCGCCGCGGCGGGTGGAGGAGGAACGCGGGCTGGAACTCGCGCCGGGGGTCACGCTGGGGCTGGCCATCGGGTGTCGGATCGGTGTCGAGAGAGGCAGTCGTGCATTCTACGCGGCGAAGCGGATCGCGCCGTCGGCGGCAGCGACGCGCTGCGCGCGGCCGGCGTGCCAGAGATGATTGAGGTGGGCGATCGCTTCGCCCATCGCGAAGAAGCGCTGCTGCAGATCGAGCTTGCGCCTGAACAGCACGGGGATCACGTCCTCGGCCGACTGCGGCGACGTCGCTACGGCCAGCGCGGCGGCAAGCTCGTCGAGGCGCATCCGGTGATGGTCGCGCAGCGCCGCTACGCGTTCGCCGATGCCGCGAAACGGTATGCCGTGCGACGGAAGCACCAGCGTATCCGCCGGCAGCGTCTCGAAGCGCGCGAGCGAATCGAGAAAGCGCGCGACCGGATCGGCGTCGGGTTCGCCCGCCCAGACCGAGACGTTGGTCGAGATTCGCGGCAGCAGCATGTCGCCGGAGATCAGCAGCCCGGCGTCGGGCGAGGCGAGCGCGGCGTGCTCGGGCGAGTGGCCGTAGCCCGCAATGACGCGCCAGGCCTTGCCGCCGAGCGCGATCGAATCACCGCCGACGATCCGCTCGAACGAATGCGGCGCCTCGGGGACCCCGCGATGGTACTGGTTGCCGCGCGCGGCGAGCTCTGCCAGGTGCTCACCGCTCATGCCGTGGCGGGCGAAGAGACCGCCGACGTCCGCGGGCCCGAGCCCCGCCCCCGCCGCGATCATCGCGTGCGCGGCCATGAACTCGGCGTAGGTCATCGTGACCGTGCAGCCGAAATGCGAGGCGAGCCACTCGGCGTTGCCGAGGTGGTCCGGATGGCAGTGCGTGGCGACGATGCGGGTGATCCTGGCGCCCGCGAGGATGCTCTCGAAGTGACGCCGCCAGAGCTCGCGCGTGACCGCATCGCCGTACCCGCAGTCGACGAGCGTCACGTCGCTGCCATCCTTGAGCAGCCAGAGGTTCACGTGATCGAGCGCGAAGGGCAGCGGCATGCGCAGCCACCAGACACCCGGCGCCACTTCGACGGCGCCGCCGTGGACGGGCGGCGCGATCGGCAGCTGGTCCATCCCGCTATGGTATCGTGACAGGCGCAAGCCGCATCCTGCCTGGCGCCCGATTTCGCCGCGTACCCACGAGCGAACCTGCGAGACTGCACAGGAACGCCATGCCATCCCGAACCCGCACCGCCACCGTTTCGTCGCCGCGGCCGGCGACCTACACGATCTCGCAGCTCGCACGCGAGTTCGCGCTGACGACGCGTGCGATCCGCTTCTACGAGGACAGCGGGCTGATCGCGCCGGCGCGCGCCGGACGCGCGCGCGTCTACGGCGAGCGCGAGCGCGTGCGGATCAAGCTGATCCTGCGCGGCAAGCGCCTCGGCCTGGCACTCTCCGAGATCGGCGAGCTGCTCGATCTCTACGAAGTGCGCCGCAACGAGCGCGCGCAGCTTGCGGCATTCCTCGAGCTCCTTGCCGAGCGCCGGCGGCGCCTGCTTCAGCAGCGCGAAGACATCGAGATCGTGCTCTCGGAGATCGACGGCATCGAGCGCGAGTGCCGGCGCCGCCTCGCCGGTGCCGGTCAGGCTGTCGCCGCGCAGGCGGCAAATTGACGTTTACGTAAACGTAATGCCTGGGTGTACAATCCGTCAATGCGGCAAGGAGCCACGGAACGCATGGACGAGCGGGCGCGCTTCGAGCCTGCTTTCGCGGGTTACGCGGCACGCGTGCGCGCGAGCTTCGCGAAGCAGGGGGCGATGGCGCTGATCGGCGCGGAGCTCGATGCGGTCGAGCCGGGCTGGTGCTCGATTTCGCTCGCGCCGCGCGAGGCGCTCGCCCAGCAGCACGGTTACGTCCACGCGGGGATCGTCGCCACGATTGCCGACTCCGCCGGCGGGTACGCAGGCTTCACGTTGTTTCCCGAGAACAGCTCGGTCCTGACCGTCGAGTTCAAGTTGAACCTGGTGGCACCTGCGGCCGGCGAGCGCCTGGTCGCACAGGGCTTCGTCGTCAAGCCAGGACGCACGCTTACGATCACGCGCGGCGAAGTCCACGCCGAGCGCTCGGGATCGCGCACGCTCGTCGCCATCATGCAGCAGACGCTGATGGTGATGCGCGGCAAGGCCGACGCCTGAAGTCGCGACGGCACCCGTTCGCCGCGCCGCCGCCCAACGAGGATCCCGATGAACACCTGGCCTTCGCTCGGTTTCGATCTCGGCGAGACGATCGACATGCTGCGCGAGTCGGTGCGCACGTTCGCCGCGGCCGAGATCGCGCCGCGCGCCGCGGCGATCGACCGCGACAACGCGTTCCCGCACGACCTCTGGCGCAAGCTGGGCGACATGGGCCTGCTCGGCATCACCGTCGAGGAATCGCTCGGCGGGGCCGGGCTCGGCTACCTTGCGCACATCGTCGCGATGGAGGAGATCTCGCGCGCTTCGGCCGCGGTCGGCCTCTCCTACGGCGCCCACTCGAACCTGTGCGTCAACCAGATCCGCCGCAACGGTTCCGACGCGCAGCGGAAGAAATACCTGCCGAAGCTCATTTCCGGCGAGCACGTCGGCGCACTCGCGATGAGCGAGCCCGGATCGGGCTCCGACGTCGTCTCGATGCGCGTTCGCGCCGAGAGGCGCGGCGGCGGCTGGGCGCTCACCGGCAACAAGATGTGGATCACCAACGGCCCCGATGCCGACACGCTGGTCGTCTATGCGAAGACCGATCCCGCCGCGGGTCCGCGCGGCATCACCGCGTTCATCGTCGAGAAGGGCATGGCGGGATTCGGCACGGCGCAGAAGCTCGACAAGCTCGGAATGCGCGGATCGAACACCTGCGAACTGGTGTTCGACGGCTGTGTCGTCCCCGATGCGAACGTGCTCGGCGCAGTCGGCCGCGGCGTGAACGTGCTGATGAGCGGGCTCGATTACGAGCGCGCCGTGCTCGCCGGAGGCTCGCTCGGGATCATGGCGGCGTGCCTCGACGTCGTGCTGCCTTACGTGCACGAGCGGCAGCAGTTCGGGCAGCCGATCGGCGAGTTCCAGTTGATGCAGGGAAAGCTCGCCGACATGTACACGACGATGAACGCCTGCCGTGCCTACGTCTACGCCGTCGGCCGGGCCTGCGACCGCGGCGAGACCGCGCGCAAGGATGCAGCAGGGGCGATTCTCTACGCCGCGGAGAAGGCGACGTGGATGGCCGGCGAGGCGATTCAGTGCCTCGGCGGCAATGGTTACATCAACGAGTTCCCGACCGGGCGCCTGTGGCGCGACGCCAAGCTCTACGAGATCGGCGCCGGCACCTCGGAGATCCGCCGCATGCTGATCGGCCGCGAGCTCTTCGAGCAAACGAAGTAGCTGATCGGCAGCGAGCTCTTCGACCAGACGAAGCAGCCTGGCAGACGACGCGGCCGGAACGACGCAAAGAGAGGTATCAGATGAGCAACGATCCCATCGTCATCGTCGGTGCGGCCCGCACCCCGATCGGCGGCTTCCAGGGCGTCTTCTCGCCGCTCGCGGCGAGCGATCTCGGCGCGGTTGCGATCAGGACCGCGGTCGAGCGCGCCGGCGTCAAGCCTGAGGACATCGACAAGACGATCTTCGGCTGCGTACTTCCCGCGGGCCAGGGCCAGGCTCCGGCCCGCCAGGCGTCGCTGAAGGCCGGCCTTCCGCTCGCCACCGGCTGCACGACGGTCAACAAGATGTGCGGCTCGGCTATGGAGGCGGCGATCCTCGGCCACGACGCGCTGGTCGCGCATTCGATCGACGTCGTCGTCGCCGGCGGAATGGAGAGCATGACCAACGCACCGTACCTGATGCCGAAGGCGCGTGGCGGCTACCGGATGGGGCATCAGACCGTCTACGACCACATGTTTCTGGACGGCCTCGAGGATGCGTACGACAAGGGGCGCCTGATGGGGACCTTCGCCGAAGACTGCGCTGCGAGCTTCCATTTCACGCGCGAGGCCCAGGACGAATTCGCGCGCACGTCGCTCGCCCGCGCGCTCGCCGCCAACCAGGACGGCACCTTCGCCTGGGAGATGGCCAAGGTCACCGTCCCCGGCAGGAAGGGCGAAGTCGTCGTCGATCAGGACGAGCAGCCGGCCAAGGCCGCCCCCGATAAGATCGCAACGCTGAAACCCGCGTTTCGCAAAGACGGAACGGTGACAGCAGCCAATTCGAGCTCGATCTCCGACGGCGCGGCCGCGCTGGTGCTGATGCGCCGATCGACGGCGGCCGAGCGCGGGCTCGCGCCGCTCGCGACGATCGTCGCCCACGCGACGCACTCGCAGGAGCCGGCGCTGTTCACCACCGCTCCGGTCGGGGCGATCGAGAAGCTGTACCGCAAGGCGGGGTGGTCGACGCGCGATGTCGATCTCTTCGAGATCAACGAGGCGTTCGCCGTCGTGACGATGGCCGCGATGAAGGAGCACGGCATCGCGCACGATCGCGTCAACGTGCACGGCGGCGCCTGCGCGCTGGGTCACCCGATCGGCGCCTCGGGCGCACGCATTGTCGTGACGCTCCTCGGTGCGCTCCGGAAGCACGGTGGCCGGCGCGGCGTCGCGGCGCTCTGCATCGGCGGCGGCGAGGCGACCGCGCTCGCGATCGAGCTCGTCCGCTGAGGCACCGGCGAGCGAAGTCGTGCCACCGCCGTTTCCGATCATCGTCGGTTGTCCGCGGTCGGGAACGTCGCTCCTCGCCGTGATGCTCGACAGCCACCCGGAGCTCGCGATTCCGCCCGAGACGGCTTTCCTCAAGTACCTGCCCGGGCTTCATGGCGAAGGCGAGGCGCTGCGGCAGCGCTTCGTCGAGCTCGTCACGGCCGATCGCACGCCGCTCTCCAACTGGTCCGATTTCGGCCTCGATCGGGCGGCCTTCGAGGCGCGGATCGCCGCCGTCGCGCCATTTGCGATCGCCGACGCCGCGCGGGCCTTCTACTCGATGTACGCCGAGGCGCAGGGAAAGCGCCGCGCGGGCGAGAAGACTCCCGACAACATCTTCGTCATGCGCGAGCTCGCTCGGCTGCTGCCCGAAGCCCATTACCTGCACGTGATCCGCGATCCGCGCGACACTGTGCTGTCGTGGCGCAAGACCTGGTTCGCGCCGAGCCAGGACTACGCCGCGCTCGGCGCCGCGTGGCAAGAGCACGTCGCGATCGGCCGCGCCGCGGGGGGCGCCGTTGCGCACTACCACGAGCTTCGCTACGAGGACCTGGTGCTGCAGCCCGAAGCCGAACTGCCACGGATCTGCGCGTTCCTCGGCGTCGAGTATTCGCCGCGGATGCTCGATTTCGCGCCGCAGGGCGCGGCGCGGATCGCGCGCCTCAGGGAGCGCAGGCACGTGAGCGGATCCATGGTCGCGCGCGAGGACCGCACGCGCATCCACGCCAACCTCGCGCGTCCGCCGCAGCACGATCGTATCGGCGTCTGGCGCCGCGAGATGTCGGCGGCCGATCGGGCCGCCGTCGAGCTGGCGGCAAGCCCGCTGTTCGCGTCGCTCGGATACGCGCAATGACGTCGCGCACAATTCTCGTCGAAGCGATCGCGGAAAGGTCGTCGCGATGATGCCGCTTTCGGCCTGGCTCCTGTTCTGTGTCGCCGCGGTCGCGCTCGCGATCACGCCGGGGCCGAACATGATCTACCTCGTCTCGCGCACCCTCGTGCAGGGCCGCCGCGCCGGGCTCGTGTCGCTCGCCGGCACCGCGACCGGCATGCTCGCGCACATCCTCGCCGCCGCACTCGGCCTCTCCGCACTGCTCGCGACGGTGCCGGTCGCCTTCGACGCCGTCCGCATCGCCGGCGCCGCGTACCTCTTGTGGATCGCGTGGCGGATGTGGCGCGAGCCGGTCGCCGGTCCGCCGTCCACGCCGGCGCCGTTCCCCGACGCCAAGCTCTATCGCAGCGGCGCGATCACCAGCATCCTCAATCCGAAGGTGGCGCTCTTCCAGCTCGCGCTGTTTCCGCAGTTCGTCGATCCGGCGCACGGCAGCGTGCTCGTGCAGAGCCTGATCCTCGGTGCGACACAGCTCGCGATCATCGTGCTGTTCGATGGGCTCTGCGTGCTCGCCGCCGGGACGCTGCGCCGGCTCTTCAGCGGACAACGAGGTTTCGCGCGGTGGTCGAAGCGCGCGCTCGCCGGCATTTTCGCTGCACTCGCACTGCGCCTCGCGCTGATCGGCTCCAGCGCCGGCTCGCAACCTTGACCCTCACGTATCCCCTCGTTCCTCGCCCGTCGCCCCTCATGCTCCTCACCGCCGAACAGCTCCAGATCCGCGACACGCTGCGAAGCTTCGCCCAGGAGCACCTCGCGCCGCATGCGCGGGAGTGGGACCGCGAGCACCGGTTCCCGCGCGAGGCATTGCACGCGCTGGGCGAGCTCGGCGTCATGGGGGCCGTGGTCCCCGAGGAATACGGCGGCGCCGGCCTCGATTACCTGACGCTTGCGGTGGCGCTCGAAGAGATCGCGGCGGGCGACGGCGCGACGTCGACGATCGTCGCCGTGCAGAACTCGGTCGTCTGCGGGCCGCTCGCCGCGTTCGGCACCGAAGCACAGAAGCGGCGCTGGCTGACGCCGCTTGCGCAGGGACGTCGCTTCGGCTGCTTCTGCCTTACCGAGCCCCAGACAGGCTCGGATGCGGCGTCGATCGCGACGCGTGCCGAGCGGCACGGCGAGGGCTGGGTGCTGAACGGCGTCAAGCAGTTCATCACCACCGGCGCCAACGCCGACGTCGCAGTCGTGTTCGCGGTCACCGACCGGAATGCCGGGAAGCACGGTATCTCCGCGTTCGTCGTCGAAACGAAGACGCCGGGGTTCAACGTCACGCGCGTCGAGGAGAAGCTCGGCCAGCGCGCGTCGGACACCGCGCAGATCACGTTCGAGAACTGCGCGATCGGCGCCGAGTGCCTGCTCGGCCGCGAGGGCGAAGGCTATCGGATCGCGCTCGCGAATCTCGAGGCGGGGCGCATCGGCATCGCTGCGCAGGCCGTCGGGATGGCGCGCGCCGCGCTCCATGCCGCACTCGACTACGCGCGCGAACGGACGGCGTTCGGGCAGCCGATCGTCCAGCACCAGGCGGTGAACTTCAGGCTCGCCGACATGGCGACCGAAGTCGAGGTCGCGCGGCAGATGGTGTGGCACGCCGCGAGCCTCAGGGACGCCGGCGAACCGTGCCTCAAGGAAGCGTCGATGGCGAAGCTCTTTGCAACCGAGATGGCCGAGCGCGTCGCCTCCGCCGCGCTGCAGGTGCACGGCGGCTACGGCTACGTGACCGATTTCCCGGTCGAGCGCATCTACCGCGACGTCCGCGTGTGCCAGATCTACGAGGGCACGAGCGACATCCAGCGCCTCGTCATCGGCCGCGCGATCGCTGGATGAGCGTCGCGCGCGACGCTGACGCGGCGCCGGCGGCGATGCACGCACCCGCGACAGCGCAGGGGCCTGCGACGGCGCCGCCGTTCGCGCCCGGGCAGCGCTTCGCGCGCCGCGTGACCTTCGATGTGGACTCGATCCGGAGCTTCGCGACCGCCTGCGGCGACGCCAATCCTCTGCACCACGACGACGCCGCGGCGAAGGCGGGCCCGTTCGGCGTGCTGATCGCGAGCGGGCCCCATGTCGCGGGGCTGATGATGGGGCTCGATGCGACATCGCTGTCGCACGGGCAGCTTGCGCTGGGCCTCGGCTTCACATTTCGCTTCGTCCGCGCGGTGCCCGCGGGGATTACGCTGACGCTCGAATGGACCGTTACTGCGGTAAAGTGGAAGGCGTCGCTCGGCGGTCACGTCGTCGACGTCGCGGGGCGGGCAGCCGACGACGCCGGCCTCGACTACGTGACCGCGAGCGGCAGCAACCTGATTCGCCGGTGACCGCGACGATCCGCTGACCAGAATGGACACGAACCGCACGCTCGCCTTCTATTTCGACTTCTCGTCGCCGTACGGCTACCTCGGCTCGGAGCTGATCGAGGACCTCGCCGCGCGGCACGGGCGGCGCGTGCAATGGCGCCCGATGCTGCTCGGCGTCGTGTTCAAGTCGACCGGTGCGGTGCCGCTGACGTCGGTGCCGGTCAAGGGCGATTACAGCCGGCACGACTTCGCGCGCAGCGCGCGCTTTCACGGCGTGCCGTTTCGGATGCCGTCGAAGTTTCCGATTCCTACCCAGGCTGCGGCGCGTATCGTGCTGTGGCAGCGCGACGGCGGCGCCGATCCGGCGCCGGTCCTGCACGCGCTCTACCGCGCCTTCTTCCGCGACGACCGCGACATCTCGAGCCCCGATGTCGCCGCCGACGTCGCCGCGGAGATCGGTCTCGAACGCGCGGAGGCGCGTGCCGCCATCGACGACCCGGCGGTCAAGGACGCGCTGAAGCGCGAGAACGATGCGGCGCTCGCCCAGGGCGTCTTCGGTTCGCCGTTCGTCGTCGTCGACGGCGAGCCGTTCTGGGGCGTCGATCGCTTCGACCAGGTCGAGCGCTGGCTCGCGCGCGACGGATTCTGAGCGCATGACGGCGATCGAATCGAGGATCTCGCCGCGCGACCCGGCGTTCGCCGTCAACCGCGATGCGATGGCGGCGCTCGTCGAGGACCTGCGCGCGAAGATCGCCCTCGTCGAGAAGGGTGGCGGCGAATCCGCGCGAGCGCGCCACCTCGCCCGCGGCAAGCTGCTGCCGCGCGAGCGCGTGCGCTGCCTGCTCGATCCGGGGAGTCCGTTCCTCGAGCTGTCGCAGCTCGCTGCCTGGGACATGTACGACGACAACATCGCGTCGGCAGGGATCATCACCGGAATCGGTCGCGTTGCCGGACGCCAATGCGTGATCGTCTGCAACGACGCCACGGTGAAGGGCGGTACCTACTTCCCGATGACCGTCAAGAAGCACCTGCGCGCGCAGGACATCGCGCGCCAGAACGGCCTGCCGTGCATCTACCTCGTCGATTCCGGCGGCGCGAACCTGCCCAACCACACCGAGGTGTTTCCCGATCGCGATCATTTCGGCCGCATCTTCTACAACCAGGCGACGCTCTCGGCCGAAGGGATCGCGCAGATCGCCGTGGTGATGGGGTCGTGCACGGCGGGCGGCGCCTACGTTCCCGCGATGTCGGACGAGTCGATCATCGTGCGAGAGCAGGGGACGATCTTTCTCGGCGGGCCGCCGCTCGTCAAGGCTGCGACCGGCGAGATCGTTTCCGCCGAGGAGCTCGGCGGCGCCGATGTCCACACGCGGATCTCGGGCGTCGCCGATCACTTCGCCCAGAACGACCACCACGCGCTCGCGATCGCCCGTCGCATCGTCGCCAACCTCAACCGGACCGGGTCCGTGACGCTCGACATCGCCGAGCCGCGGCCGCCGCGCTATCCGGCCGACGAGCTCTACGGCGTCATCAACGCCGACATCCGCAAGCCCTACGACGTGCGCGAGGTGGTCGCGCGCATCGTCGACGATTCGGCGCTCGACGAGTTCAAGGCGCGCTACGGAACGACGCTCGTCACCGGCTTCGCGCGCCTCCACGGCTACCCGGTCGGCATCGTCGCCAACAACGGCGTGCTGTTCTCCGAATCGGCGCAGAAAGGCGCGCACTTCATCGAGCTCTGCTGCCAGCGCGGCATTCCGCTCGTGTTCCTGCAGAACATCACCGGGTTCATGGTCGGCAAGAAATACGAGGCGGGAGGGATCGCCAGGGACGGCGCGAAGATGGTCACCGCAGTGTCGTGCGCCGCGGTGCCGAAGTTCACGGTGATCATCGGGGGAAGCTACGGGGCGGGCAATTACGGCATGTGCGGAAGAGCGTTCAACCCGCGCTTCCTGTGGATGTGGCCCAATGCGCGGATCTCGGTAATGGGCGGCGAGCAGGCGGCCACGGTCCTCGCCACGGTGCGCAGGGACGCGATCGAGGCACGCGGCGGAACCTGGAGCGTCGACGACGAGGAGGCGTTCAAGGCGCCGATCCGCGCGCAGTACGAGCACGAAGGGCATCCGTATTTCGCGAGCGCACGACTGTGGGACGACGGCGTCATCGATCCCGCCGACACGCGCCGCGTGCTCGCGCTCGCGATCTCGGCCTCGCTCGAGCGGCCGCCCGAACCGACGCGCTTCGGCGTGTTCAGGATGTGAGAGGGCTGCGATGAGCGAGCCCTGCACGCTGTCGGTGTCGGATGCGGTCGCGACGCTGACGCTCGCGCGACCGGAAGTGCACAACGCGTTCGACGAGACGCTTATCGCGCATCTCTTCGCGCATCTCGCCGCGCTCGATACCGATCCGGCGGTGCGCGTCGTCGTGCTCGCCGGGGCCGGGAAGAGCTTCTGCGCGGGCGCCGATCTCGACTGGATGCGGCGGATGGCCGCATTCGACCACGCCGCGAATCTCGCCGATGCGCGCGGCCTCGCCGCGATGCTGCATGCGCTCGATGCGCTGTCGAAGCCGACGATCGCGCGCGTCCACGGCGCGGCCTTCGGAGGCGGCGTCGGCCTCGTCGCCGCGTGCGACATCGCGATCGGCGCCGAATCGGCGACGTTCGCGCTTTCGGAGGCGCGCCTTGGGTTGATCCCGGCGACTATCTCGCCCTACGTAGTCGAGGCGATCGGCGCGCGCGCGGCGCGGCGCTACTTCCTCACCGCCGAGCGCTTCGGCGCCGCCGAGGCGCAGCGCATCGGTCTCCTGCACGAGGTCGTTTCTGCCGACGAACTCGACGCGAGGATCGCGGCGATCGTCGCGCTGCTGCGCGAGGCGGGACCGGCGGCGCAGCGCGAATCGAAGCGGCTGATCCGCGACGTCGCGGGCCGCCCGGTCGACACGAATGTGATCGATGCGACCGCCGCGCGGATTGCTGATGTGCGCGCGTCGGCCGAGGGGCGCGAGGGGGTGGCCGCCTTCCTCGCCCGGCGCAAGCCTGCGTGGGCGCAGAACCGGGGGTGATGTGATGAACGCGTGGACACCGAACCGGGACTGAAGCGATGAATGCGTGGGCGCATCTTGATACCTGGCAGCTGATGACGATCGCGGCCGCGCTCGGCTTCGCGAGCGGCCTGCGCCTCTATGCGGTGCTGTTCATCGTCGGCGCGGCAGGCTGGCTCGGCTGGGTCGACCTGCCTTCCGGCCTCGCGGTACTCGCGCATCCGCTGGTACTCGCCGCGGCGGGGTTCATGTGCGCAGTCGAGTTCTTCGCCGACAAGGTTCCCGCGGTCGACACGCTGTGGGACGCGATCCACACGCTGATCCGCATTCCGGCGGGCGCAGCGCTCGCTGCAGGCGTGTTCGGCGACCAGTCGCCGGCGGCGCTCACGCTCGCCGCGGCGATCGTCGGCGGCACGCTCGCGGCAGGCAGCCATCTCACGAAATCCGGCAGCCGCGCGGTCATCAACACGTCGCCCGAGCCGTTCACGAACTGGGCCGCGTCGTTCACCGAGGATGTCGCCGTCGGCGGCCTCCTGTGGCTCGCGTTCGCGCATCCGGCGGCGGCGCTCATCGTGCTCGCCGTGCTCGTCGCGCTCGTGATCTGGCTGCTGCCGAAGATCTGGCGGACGCTGAAGCGCATGTTCGACCGCATCGCCGGGTGGTTCACCGGCGGTGCCCGGCCCGTGTGACGACTCGTGTGACAACTGCGCAGCGATGAGCATGTTCGATCGCATCCTGATCGCGAATCGCGGCGAGATCGCGTGCCGCGTCGCGCGCACCGCGCGCAGGATGGGAGTCGCGACGGTCGCTGTCTACAGCGATGCCGACCGCGATGCGCTCCACGTCGAAAGCTGCGACGAGGCCGTTCGCATCGGCCCGCCGGCGCCGCGCGAGAGCTACCTCGATGCCGATGCGATCATCGCCGCGGCACTCGCCACCGGTGCGAAGGCGATCCATCCCGGTTACGGCTTTCTCTCCGAGAACGAGAGCTTCGCCGCAAAGTGCGCGCATGCCGGGATCGTGTTCATCGGCCCGCCGCCCTCGGCGATCGCCGCGATGGGCTCGAAGTCGGAGGCGAAGGCGATCATGTCGCGCGCCGGCGTGCCGGTCGTGCCGGGCTACCACGGGCACGATCAGGATCCCGCGCGGCTCGCGCGCGAGGCGGAGGCGATTGGCTGGCCGGTGCTGATCAAGGCGACGGCAGGCGGCGGCGGCAAGGGGATGAAGGTCGCCGCGAGCGCCGGCGAATTCGCGCAGGCGCTCGCCTCGGCGAAGCGCGAGGCGAGTGCCTCGTTCGGCGACGACCGCGTGCTTCTCGAGCGCTATCTCACCGCGCCGCGCCACATCGAGATCCAGGTGTTCGCCGACACGCAAGGCAACGCGGTCTGGCTCTTCGAGCGCGACTGCTCGGTGCAAAGGAGGCACCAGAAGGTGCTCGAGGAAGCGCCCGCGCCGGGGCTCGAGCCCGCACGCCGGCGCTCGATGGGCGAAGCCGCGGTCGCTGCCGCGAAGGCGATCGCCTACGTCGGCGCGGGAACCGTCGAGTTCATCGCCGAGCAGGACGGCACGTTCTACTTCATGGAGATGAACACTCGGCTGCAGGTCGAGCACCCGGTGACCGAGATGATCACCGGTCTCGACCTCGTCGAGTGGCAGCTCCGCGTGGCGGCAGGCGAGCGGTTGCCGCGGCGCCAGGACGAGCTTGCGCATCACGGCCACGCGATCGAGGCGCGCATCTACGCGGAGGATCCCGAGCGCGGCTTCCTGCCTTCGATCGGGCGCATCGCGCACTGGCGGATGCCTTCGGGAAGCTCGCGCGTGCGCGTCGACACCGGCTACCGCGCCGGCGACACGGTGAGCCCGTTCTACGATCCGCTGCTCGCCAAGGTGATCGCCTGGGGCGAGGACCGCGATCGCGCGCGCGCGCGCCTCCTGCAGGCGCTCGACGGTTGCGAGGTCGTCGGAGTGCTCACCAACACCGGCTTTCTCGAGCGCGTGATCGGACATGCGGCATTCGCGTCCGCGCATCTCGATACCGGCCTCATCGATGCGCACCGCGACGCGCTGTTGCCCGCACCCGCGGGCGCGCCGCGCGAGCTCCTGGTCGCCGCTGCGCTCGCCGAGCTCGCGCGCATTCGCGAACGCGCGGGCGATTCGACACGCAACGGCATGGCGCCGCGGGCCGTCGATCGCTGGTCGCCCTGGAACGCGGTCGACGCGTGGTGGAATGCGAGCGCGCTGCACCACGTCGCGCTTCGCTTCGCCGATGCGCTTGCCGAGCACGAATGCCGTCTCTATCCGCGGTCAGACGGCTCGGTCGGCATCGAGATCGATGCCGCACCGGCGCTCGAGGTCCGTTGCGAAGAGCGCGCAGGCCGGCTGCGTATCGATCTTGCCGGCGACACGTTCGATGCGACCGTCGTCGCCGACGGCGAGCTTCGCGACGTCCACGCGAAAGGCATCCGGATGCGCCTGCGCTCGATCGATCCGCTCGCGCAGGCGGGAATCGCCGACGAGCACGGCGGCCGGCTGACCGCGCCGATGGCCGGCACCGTCGTCGCCGTCTTCGTGAAGCCGGGTGATCCGGTGGAGAAGGGCGCGCCGCTCATCGTACTCGAGGCGATGAAGATGGAGCACACGATCGCCGCACCGGCCGCAGGGCAGGTGGCAGCGGTGCATTTCGGTGTCGGCGACCGCGTCGGCGACGGCGCGAGCCTGGTCGAGCTCGCCGACCTGCCGGTGTGATGAGCGCCCGTACCTCGGCTGCAAAGGGCGAGCCTGCGCTTCCGCGGGCGGTGCGCCTCGTCGAAGTCGGTCCGCGCGACGGGCTGCAGAACGAGGCGGCGATGGTGCCGACCGACGTTAAAGTGACGCTGATCGAGCTCCTCGCCGACGCGGGGTTCCCGGTGGTCGAGGCGACGTCTTTCGTGTCGCCGAAGTGGGTGCCGCAGATGGCCGATGCCGCCGAAGTGATGGCGGGCATCCGCCGAAAGCCGGGAGTGCGCTACCCGGTTCTCACGCCGAATCTCAAGGGCTTCGAGGCGGCGCGCGCCGCCGGCGCCGACGAAGTGGCGGTGTTCGTCGCTGCGAGCGAGTCGTTCTCGAAGCGCAACATCAACTGCACGATCGCCGAGAGCCTCGCCCGCGCCGCGCCGGTGTTCGCGGCGGCCCGCGCGGCCGGCATTCGCGTGCGCGGCTACATCTCGTGCGTTCTCGGCTGCCCGTACGAAGGCGAGATCGCGCCGGCCGCGGTCGCCGCGGTCGCCGCGCACCTCCACGCGATGGGCGCGTACGAGATCTCGCTGGGAGACACGATCGGCACCGGAACGCCGGGCGGGACCCGCGCGCTGATCGACCGCGTCGCACGCGAAGTGCCGCGCGCGCAGCTTGCCGGGCATTTCCACGACACCTACGGGCAGGCGATCGCCAACGTCTACGCCGCGCTCGAATCCGGAGTCGCGACGTTCGACTGCTCGGTCGGAGGCCTCGGCGGCTGCCCGTACGCCAGGGGCGCCACCGGCAACGTCGCGAGCGAGGACGTCGTCTACCTCCTGCAGGGGCTCGGCATCGAGACCGGCATCGATCTCGTGAGACTGCGCATCGCCGGCCGCTACATCGCCGAGTATTTCGGCCGGCCGACGGGCTCGCGGGTCGCGCGCGCGCTCGACACGAAGGAGCCGCTTCCGCGGTGAGCGAAGAAAGCGCCGTCGACCCGGTAGCGCCGGTCGCTTCGCCGTGCACCGGCGTGTGCAGGCTCGATCCCGCGACCGGATGGTGCGTCGGGTGCCTGCGCAGCCTCGACGAGATCGCCGCGTGGGGCACGCTCGACGACGCGGCCCGGCGACAGGTTCTCGACCGCGTCGCGGTGCGCCGGGTCAGCCGGAGCTGACCACGCGCGCAGCGACGAGCGCATCGATCGCGGCGTCCGCGTAACCAGCCTCGCGCAGGATCTCGCGCGAGTGCTCGCCCTGGCGCGGCGCCTCGCGCGCGCGGACCTCGGGCTTCGGCAGCGGCGTGAACGGAGCGGCGACGACGCGCGACCCGTCGGCGCGCCGATCGACCATGCGTCGCGCGATGAACTGCTCGTCGGCGAGCGCCTCGTCGAAGCGCAGCACCGGCGCGACGCAGCATTCGACCGCGGCGAGACGCGCGACCCATTCGGCGAGCGTCGCGGTTGCGAAGACCGCTTCGAGCTCGCGCCGCACGCGGCGGCCTTCGTCGCCGGTCGCAAGCCCGCAGGGGGCGAGGTCAGCGCGCTCGAGCGCCGTGCAGAGCGTCTGCCAGAACTTCGGCTCCAGCGCTCCGACCGCGAGCCAGCGCCCGTCGCGCGTCGGGTAGACGCCGTAGCACGGGACGCCTCCGGTGAGCAGATCGTCGCCGCGCGCCGCAACGGTGCCGCACTCCTCGAGCATGCCGAGCGCGAACACCTGGTACGCGAGCATCGCGTCGGTCATCGCGACATCGAGATGGCAGCCCTCGCCGCTCCGCTGCGCGCCGAGGAGACCGGCGAGAATCGCAATGGCTGCGGTCGCGGCGCCGCCGAGGAGATCGGCGATCTGTACACCGGGAATCACCGGCGGCCCGTTGCGCGTTCCGATCTGGTCGAGCACGCCTGCGTAGGCGAGGTAGTTGATGTCGTGCCCCGCAGCGGCGGCGCGCGGCCCGGTCTGGCCGTAGCCCGACAGCGAGCAGTAGACGAGCCGCGTGTTGATCGCGCGCAGTTCGTCGTATCCGGCGCCGAGCGCGGCGGCGACGCCGGGGCGAAAGCCCTCGACGACGACGTCGGCCGTGCGCGCGAGCGTCGCGAAGGCCGCACGGCCGGCGTCGGCCTTGAGGTCGAGCGCGATCGACCGCTTGTTGCGGTTGATCGCCCGGTACCACGCGCTCGCCGCGCGTTCGTCAGTCTGCGCGCCGGGCGGGCGGATCGCGCGCGCGTAATCCCCCGCGCCGGTGTCCTCGACCTTGATCACGTCGACGCCGAGATCGGCGAGGTAGAGCGTGCACATTGGCCCCGGAAGGAGCCGCGTGAGGTCGAGGACGCGGATGCCGGAGAGCGGCGCGGTCACAGCGCATCCGCGCCGGGAATCGCGAGCGCTCGCTTGATCGCGCGCGCGGCGTCGAGCGCGTCGTCGAGCGTCGCTCCGAGGCAGGTCACGTGCCCCATCTTGCGGCCGCGCCGGGGCTCGGGCTTGCCGTAGAGGTGCAGCTTGCATGCGGGATGCGCGAGCACGCGCTCCCAGGCGGGCTCGCGCACGCGCCCGCCGGAATCGAGCCACAGGTCGCCCAGGAGGTTCACCATCACCGCGGGCGTGTGCTGGAGCGTCGCCCCGGGGGGCTGGCCGGCGAGGATACGCGCCTGCTGCTCGAACTGCGATGTCACGCAGGCGTCGATCGTGTAATGCCCGCTGTTGTGCGGTCGCGGGGCGATCTCGTTCACCATCAGCGCGCCGTCCATCGCAACGAACATCTCGACGCAGAGCACGCCGCGGTAATCGAGCGCGGCCGCGATGCTTGTCGCGATCTCCTCGGCTCGCACTGTCAGCGCGGGCGCGACCCTCGCCGGGACGATCGAGACGTCGAGGATGCCGTCGCGGTGGAGGTTCTCGGCGACCGGCCACGAGACCGCGTGCCCGTCGTCGCAGCGCGCGACGACGACCGAGATCTCGCAAGAAAGGTCGATCAGCCGCTCGAGCACGCACGGCCGGCGCCCGAGCGCAGCGAACGCCGCAGCGAGCTCGTCGCGCGTGCCGACGCGCACCTGGCCCTTGCCGTCGTAGCCGAGGCGCGCGCTCTTGACGATGCCGGGCAACAGCGTCGCGGGCGCCTTCGCGACGTCGGCGTCGTCGCGCAGCACCGCGAACGGGGTCACCGCGAAGCCGTGCCCGGACAGGAAGGTCTTCTCGCTGATCCGGTCCTGCGCGATCGCGACGCTGGTGGCGGCGGGGGTGACGCGCAGGTTGCGGGCGAGGAAGTCGAGCGCGGTCGCCGGCACGTTCTCGAACTCGGTCGTCGCCGCGCGGCAGAGCGTCGCCATGCGCTCGAGCGCGGCGGAGGCGAGGTAGTCGGCGCGCAGGTGCAGGTCGGCAACGCTTCCTGCGGGGCTCGCTTCGGCCGGGTCGATCACCGCGACGTGATAGCCGAGGCTCTGCGCCGCCATGCAGAACATGCGGCCGAGCTGGCCTCCTCCGAGGAGGCCGAGCCATTGTCCGGGAGCGATCGCGTCCGCCGGAGACCGGGCCTGCGAACGGTGGGCCGGCGCGCTCACGCCGACGGTGGCAGGTGCTGCGTCCGCGCGGCGTTGGTCTGCGTCTGGCGAAACGCGGCGAGCTTGCGCTGCAGCGCCGGGTCCTGCGCCGCGAGCAGCGCGATCGCGAACAGCGCGGCGTTCGCGGCGCCCGACTCGCCGATCGCGAACGTTGCGACGGGGATGCCCTTCGGCATCTGCACGATCGACAGCAGCGAATCCTCGCCGCGCAGGTACTTCGACGGGACCGGAACGCCGAGCACCGGGACGGTGGTCTTCGCCGCGAGCATGCCGGGAAGGTGTGCCGCGCCCCCGGCGCCGGCGATGATCGCGCGAAGGCCGCGCGTTGCGGCGTCTTCGGCGTACTCGAACATATCGTCCGGCATCCGGTGCGCCGAGACGACGCGCGCCTCGTAGGTGATGCCGAACGCATCGAGCTGGGCCGCTGCGTGGCGCATCACGTCCCAGTCGCTGTCGCTGCCCATCACCAGCCCGATCACGGGCGTCGCCTTGCGCACGGCCATTCGCGGTCCCGCCGGAGTGTGTGGCGCGAATTCTAGCGCAGCGTTGCGTCGTCGCGACAGCCGGCGAGCCGTTCGCTCCGCTCGCATGGGCCGCCCGTCGCTCGCAGCGGAGAATCGTGTTGTGCAGGTCGCGATGGTTGGCGACAATGCTCGGCGTGACAGGGCGCGGCACCCATCGTTTCACGCGCACGGCAGCTGCCATCGCGACGGCGCTGGCGCTCGTTGCAGCGTCGGCGACATTCGCCGCCGCTCCCGCCGCGGGCGATTCTGCCGCCGCTCCGACCGCGGGCGACTCCGCCGCTGCTCCCGCGCCTGCCGGCATTCCTTCGGCGGCGGACGACGCGGCCTTCCTCGCCGCGAAGGCCGCCTTCGATCGCGGCGACGTCGCGGCCCTCGACGCGCTCGCTCCCGGCCTCGCCAGCCATCCGCTCGCGCTCTACGTCCGCTTCTGGCAGCTCGATTCGCGCCTCGACACCGTCGGCGACGACGCGATCCGCGACTACCTCCGGCAATTCCGGGGCACGCCTCCCGCGCAGACGCTGCACGTCGACTGGCTGAAGTCGCTCGCGAAGCGCGGCGCATGGGATGCGTTCGGCGCCGCGTGGCCGCCACCCGCCGACCCCGACGTCGAATTGCAGTGCGACGAGGCCCAGTACCGGATGCTCAGCGAAGGTGCGGCCGCGCTCGCGTCGGCGAAGCCGCTGTGGTTCACCGGCGCATCGACCCCACCCGCATGCCAGCCGCTGTTCGATGCGCTGATCGCGCGCGGTGGGCTGACGCTCACCGATCGTCGCGATCGCATGCGCCTCGCCGTCGCCGCCGGCAACCTGCGGCTCGCGCGCGCGATCGCCGACGCACTGCCGGCAGGAAGCCGCGTCACGGCGCGCGAGTTCGCCGCCATCGATCGTGATCCGCTGCGCGCCGTCGTGCGCGGTCGCTTCAACCTGAAGTCGCGGTCCGGGCGCGAGCTCGCGCTCTACGCACTCGACCGCGCGGCACGGCGCGATGCCGCCGCGGCGCGTGCCGGCTGGCTGCGCTGGCGGGGACGGCTCGACGCCGCCGATCGCGATTATGGGAACCTGCGCGTTGCATGGTACGCGATGCGCGAGCTCGACCCGCGCGCCGACGCATGGTTCGACGAAGTGCGCGGCGACCCGGCGCCGCAGGGGAGCGGCGACTGGCGCATCTGGCGTGTTCGCGCCGCACTGCGTGCGCGCGACTGGGACGGAGTCACGCGCACGATCGCGGCGCTTCCCGACGACGAGAAGCTGCTCCCGGCGTGGCGCTACTGGCGTGCGCGTGCACTCGCGGCGCAGGGACATTCCGCCGACGCGCGGAAGCTCTATGCGACGTTCGACGGCGACGTGACCTTCTACGGACTTCTCGCGGCCGAGGCGCGGGGCGCCGGCAGTTCGGCGATCACCGCCGCCGCGACGCCGACGAAGCCGGTCGATGCCGCCGCACTCGCCGCGTTCGCGGCGCGCAGCGACGTCGAGCGCATGCTCTTACTCGCACGGCTCGACCTGCGCCGGGCCTCGCAGCGCGAGTGGCATAACGCGCTGCGCGGACTCGACGACGCGGGCCTTCTCGTCGCGTCGACATTCGCCAAGGCGGCCGGGCTCTACGACCGCGCCATCTACGCCGCCGATCACACGGCGACGCTGTTCGATCCGGCGCTTCGCTACCTCGCCCCGTGGCAGCCCGAATTCGCCTCCGCCGCGCGCGAGCAGGGCCTCGACGAGGAGGTCCTCTATGGCATCGCGCGCCAGGAGTCGCGCTTCGCGCCCGACATCGTCTCGTCGGCCGGGGCGGTCGGGCTGATGCAGTTGATGCCGCGCACCGCCCGCTGGGTCGCCCGCCAGCTCGCGTTCGACGACTGGTCGGCCGATCGCATCTCGGACGTCGGCGTCAACACGCGCTTCGGTGCGTTCTACTTCCGCTACTGGCAGGACCGGCTCGACGACCTGCCGGCGCTCGCCGCCGCGGCCTACAATGCCGGGCCGGGGCGCGCGCGCGCGTGGCGACCGGCGACCGGCGCGCTCGAAGGCGCGATCTGGGTCGAGACGATTCCTTTCGGTGAAACCCGCGATTACGTGAAGAAGGTGCTCGCAAACACGATGTTCTACGCGTCGATCCTCGGCCGTCCGTACGTCCCGCTCACCGAGCGCCTCGGCATGGTCACCGCCCCCGGCGTCGATAGCGCGAACCTTGCGGCGGGTGAGCAGTGACCGCCGCGTCTGGAGCGTCGCCGACCGCGCGCTGGCCGCTCGACGGGCGCATGCAGCCTGCGCGGCAGCGCATTCTGATCCTCGGCGGCAGCGGCTTCGTCGGGCGGCACGTCGTCGCGAAGCTCGCCGCACAGGGTCACGCGGTCGTCGTGATCACGCGCCGTCGCGAGCGCGCACGGCACCTGATCCTGCTGCCGACGGTGTCGGTCGTCGAGGGCAATCCGTACGACCCGGCGGTGCTCGCCCGTCACGCAGCCGGCGCCACGGCTGCGATCAATCTGGTCGGCGTGCTGCACGCGAAGAGCCGCCAGGGCTTCATGCTGGCGCACTCCGAGCTGCCGAAGCTCTTCGTCGCCGCGTGCACCGATGCGGGTGTCGGTCGGTTCGTTCACATGAGCGCGCTCGGCGCATCGGACGACGCGCCGAGCCAGTATCTCCGATCGAAGGCCGCCGGCGAGGAAGTCGTCACCACGTCGTCGCTCGCATGGACGGTGTTCCGCCCGTCGGTGATCTTCGGCCGCGAGGACCGTTTCCTCAATCTCTTCGTCGAGCTCGCGCGACCGCTTCCGGTGATGATCGTCGCGGGCGCGCGAGCGCGATTCCAGCCGGTCTACGTCGGCGACGTCGCCGAGTGCATCGCCACGGCGCTCGCCGACGATGCGACGATCGGCAGGCGCTACGACCTTTGCGGACCGGCGGTCTATACGCTCTCGGATCTCGTTCGCTATGCGCTGCGCACCGCAGGCCGCGAGCGCCCGGTCATCGGGCTCGGCCCGGCCGCCTCGCGCCTGCAGGCTCGAATCCTCGAATGGCTGCCGGGGCCACTCCTGACGCGCGACAACCTGCGCTCGATGGAGCGCGACAACGTCTGCGGCTGCGCGTTCCCGGCGCTCTTCGGGCTCGCACCGACGGCACTCGAAGCCGCGGCGCCCGATTGGCTCGCGCCGGCCGCGCAGACCAGCCGCTTCGACGCCTTCCGCGTGCGCAGCGGGCGCTGATGGCGCGGCGCGCGCGGCCGCAAGCCGTTCGCACCTATCGCGTCGGCGGCTCGGTCCGCGACGAGCTTCTCGGCCGCACCGCGGGCGATCGCGACTACGTCGTCGTCGGAGCGACGCCCGAGATCATGCTCGCCTCGGGCTTCACTCCGGTCGGCCGCGACTTTCCGGTGTTCCTGCATCCGGAGACGCACGACGAATACGCGCTCGCACGCACCGAGCGCAAGGCAGGGCGCGGGTACCGCGGCTTCGAGTTCTTCGCGACCCCGGAGGTCACGCTGGAGGACGATCTCAGGCGCCGCGATCTCACGATCAACGCGATGGCGCGTGACGAGAACGGCCGTTTGATCGATCCGTGGGGCGGCGAGGCCGATCTCAAGCGGAAGCTCCTCCGCCACGTCTCGCCCGCGTTCGCCGAGGATCCGTTGCGCGTGCTGCGCGTTGCGCGCTTCGCCGCGCGACTGGGCTTCCGCGTGGCGCCGTCGACGATGCGCCTGATGCGCGAAATCGTCGACGGGGGCGAGCTCGAGACGCTTGCGCACGAGCGGGTGTGGCAGGAGCTCGCTTGCGGCCTCGGCGAGGCGCACCCGTCGCGGATGCTTGCCGTGCTCGACCGCTGCGGCGCGCTCGCGGTGCTGCTTCCGGAGCTTGCCCGCGACGATGCGGCGAGGCGCGCCGCAGCGCGCGCGCTCGACCGCGCCGCGAGGCGCTCGCTGCCGCTCGCGGCACGCTACTCGATCCTCGTCTACCCGTTCGAATCCGCTGCACGAGCCGCACCGGCCGGCACGCGCGCGCGCGTCGCCGAGGTGGGATCGATCTCGGCGCGACTGCGCGTTCCTGCGGACTGTCGCGACGTCGCGCGGCTCGTCGCACGCTGGCAGAGTGTCCTTGGCGATCCGGCCGCCGCTGCCCCCGCGACGCTCCTCGATCTTCTCCACGCCGTCGACGCGCTGCGCAGGCCCGCACGACTCGATCTCGTCGCGCGAGCGAGCCGCGAGATCACCGCCGCAGCCGGGCGCGATCGCGGCGACCGCGCGGCGATCGCGATCGAGGCAGCACTCGCCGCGGTGCGCGCGGTCGATGCCGCGGCGATTGCACGCGATGCGGCGGCACGTGCCGTCGCGGCGGGCGGCGGCTCCGGCACGCGCAGTGCCGCGATCGCCGCCGCGCTGCGCCGCGCGCGGCTCGCCGCGCTTCGCGCGTGGCGCAGGCGTTACACGCGGTAGGCGAGCGCGCGCATGACGTCGGCAGCGGCGCGCATCACGCCGCGCACCGGCAGCGGCAGCGGCATCCCCCCTGCCTGATATGCCATCATCCCGTGCCGCGCCTCGTCGTCGCGCATCTGCGCGACGATCGCGCGGCTCTTCGCGTCGTTCGCCGGCAGCTGATCGAGGTGGGCAGTGAGATGCTCCTCGACCTGCCGCTCGGTTTCGACGACGAAGCCGAGGTTCCAGCGATCGCCGCCGATTCCGGCCGCCACGCCGATCGCGAACGATCCCGCGTACCACAGAGGATTGAGGAGCGACGTACGCGCGCCGAGCTCGTCGAGGCGCTCGTGCGTCCAGGCGAGGTGATCCTCTTCGTCGCGCGCAGCCTCTGCGTAGCGCGCACGGACGACCGGATCGTGCGCAACGAACGCCTGTGCCGAGTAGAGTGCCTGCGCGCACACCTCGCCGGTATGGTTGACGCGCATCAACCCTGCCGCGTGGCGCTTGTCCTCGGGTGTCAGCTCGGTTTCGGCGACGCCGGCGTCGGGAGTCGGCCGGGCAGCGCTCACCGCGTTGGTCAGCGTATGCAGCGCGCGGTCGAAGGCGATGATCAGCGAGTCGAGCATCCGGTCATCCTATCCGCCGGCGCCGGCTCGCGCCAGTGCGCCGCGGCTCGCCAGTCACGCCGGCTCGCCAGATGCAGACGCGCACGCGCCACGCCTCGGCACTCGGCGAGCCGCCGCGCACTGGCGCGAACCAGCGCCGACGGGTGCGCGGTCAGGCGGGTCGCTTCCATCCGCCGATGATCGCGCCGGCGACGCCGAGGCCGATCACCGCATAGGCCGCGTTGATCAGCCAGAGCGTCACCGGCCTCGCTTCGAAGCCGTAGTTGAGCGCGAGCGATGCCGCGACGAAGCAGAGCGCGATGCCGGCACCGAGCTTGAGGCCGCCGGCGAGCGTCGACGCCTCGAGGCGCTCGATCAGCCATGCAAGCGCGTAGCACATGACGAGAATCGCGACGAAGCCGATCACGTAGGCCTGTGGCCTGCCCCCCTGTTCGCGCGCGATCTGATCGAAGCTTCTCCCGATGGCGGCCGACCATGGCGCTTCGAACACCCCATACCAGATCGCGCCGAACACGAAGAACACGATCGCCGCCACCCAGCATGCCGCATGTCGTCCCCATCTCATTGCGTCGATTCCTCCTCGTCGTCGAACAGATCGCGCTGGACGCGAGTCGTTCCCTGGCGCGCAATGCGCGGCGGCCGGAACCGCGTCGTATCGAGGGCGCTCTGATCGCGTCCGCGGGCGAGGCCGTGGCGGCGGCACGCGATCTCGAAGCGCTGCGCGAGGAGGGTGGCGAGCGGCCCCTCGCCGCGCATCCTCGCGCCGAAGGCCGCGTCGTTGTCGCGACCTCCCCGCATCTGCGCAACGAGGCTCATCACATGCGCTGCGCGCTCCGGGTAATGCGCGGCGAGCCAGTCGCGGAAGAGCGGTGCGACCTCGCGCGGCAGCCGCAGCAGCACCCAGCCTGCCGAGGTCGCGCCGGCACCGGCCGCCGCGTCGACGATCGCCTCGATGTGGCGATCGTTGAGCTGCGGAATCACCGGAGCCACCATGACGCCGACCGGAATGCCGGCGCGTGCGAGTGTCGCGATCGCCTGCAGGCGCCGCTGCGGGGCTGCCGCGCGCGGCTCCATCCTGCGCGCGAGCTCGCGATCGAGTGTGGTCACGGACACGTAGACGCGCGCCATCCGCTGCCTTGCCATCGGCGCGATGACGTCGATGTCGCGCTCGACGAGCGCGGACTTGGTGACGATGGTGAACGGATGCCGGCACTCGGCCAGCAGTTCGAGCACCGCCCGCGTGATCCGCCATTCGCGCTCGATCGGCTGGTAGGGATCGGTGTTGCTGCCGAGAGCGATCGGGTCGCAGCGGTACCCCGGCCGCGCAAGCTCGGCACGCAGGAGCCGGGCAGCGTCGGGCTTCGCAAACAGGCGCGTCTCGAAATCGATGCCCGGCGAGAGGTCGAGATACGCGTGCGTCGGTCGCGCGTAGCAGTAGATGCAGCCGTGCTCGCAGCCCTGGTAGGGATTGACCGATTGCGTGAACGGGATATCGGGCGAATCGTTGCGCATGACGATCGTGCGTGCGCGGGCGACGGCAACCGTCGTCTTGACCGTCGGGCGCGCGACGTCGTCGGCAGGCTCGCCACCGGCTGCACCGATATCGGCGCCGATGTGCGCGCCGACATTCGCTTCGATGTCGGCGCCCGGCGGCGGCGGGTCGTCGGCAACGGCTTCGCGACGGAAGCTCGCGAAGCGGTTGTCGGGGTTGAACGTCGCCCCGCGTCCTTTCGCCGGCGCAGAGCGCGGTTGCTCGGGATTGGTCACCTTGCCGGGAGCCGCCTTGGTAGCATTCGATCGCGTTCATCATAGCTCGTCGAGCACGGTAACGGATGAATGAAGCGTCAGCGCGCGAGGTCGTTCTGGTTCAGGCAGTCGAGTCGGCGGATGCGGCGCGCGGTCTGTGGAGCGATGCCGAGCGCGTCGAGGTCGGCCAGGCGGCCGCGCGCGAGCTCGGACAAGCGGCGATCCTCGACGCGTGGATCGCGCGCCGGGCAGCGCTGGCACTCGCGCGGCTTCGGCAGCGTATGCCCGCGCTCGACGCGCTTGCCCGAGCGCGCGTCGACTGGGGCGTGCTTGTCGCGATCACGATCGCCGTCGCATTCATCGTCGGGGTCGGCGCCGCGGGGACCGGCCCGTCACATAGGATCAACCTGCTCGCGCCGCCGCTCGCCGCGCTGCTCGCATGGAACCTCGCGGTCTACCTCGTGCTGGGATGGATGCACGTTCGCGCCTGGACCCGGCCGAAGAGCCGCTCGATCCATCGACTTCGCGCAGGCATCGCGAGGCTCGCCGCCGCGATCGCCGGCGGCTGGCGCCGCACGATCCGCAGCGGCCCGCTCGTCGAGGCGGGCGCGTCGTTCGCCGTGCACTGGACACGCCTCGCGATGCCGCAGGGCGAGCGCCGCGCGACCGGTCTTCTCCACATCGGCGCGGCCGCTGTCGCAGCCGGCGCGATCGCGGCGCTTTACGCTCGCGGCCTCGCGCTCGAATACCGCGCGGTGTGGCAAAGCACCTTCCTCGACGCGGGGCAGGTCGCGACGCTGCTCCGCGTCGTGCTCGCACCCGGCGCGTTGGTGACGGGCCTCACGGTTCCCGGCGCGGGCGAGCTCGCGCGCCTCGGGCCGGGGAGTGCCGGCGCGAACGCGGCGCGCTGGATCCATCTCTACGCAGGGACCCTTCTCGCCGTGGTGATCGTGCCGCGGCTCGTTCTCGCCGCCGTTGCGTGGACGGGCGCGGCACGCGCTTCGCGCCGCTTTCCGCTCGCGCTCGACGCACCGTACTTCCGGCGCCTCGCCCGCGCGTGGCGGTCGGGCACGACGCGCGTGCGCGTGATCCCGTACAGCTACGACGCTCCGGCGCGCAGCCGCGCGGGTCTCGAAGCGGCACTGACGCGGGCGCTCGAGACGCCGATCGACTGGGCGTGGGCGGAGCCGGCGCGCTACGGCGACGACCCACGCGGCGACGACCCACGCGGCGACGCCGCGGTCGCTGCGTTCGCCGACTCGATCGCGCTCTTCAACCTGAGCGCAACGCCCGAAGCCGAGAATCACGTCGCATTCGTCTCGATGCTCGCCCGCGGCCGTGAAGCCGCGGCAGCGCCGATCGTCATCGTCGACACGTCCGAATTCGCCGCGCGCTTTCATGGACAGCCCGGCAGGATCGCCGAGCGCGAGGCGGCGTGGCGCGACGCGTTCGAGTCCGCGTCGATGACGCCGATATTCATGCGCCTCGCCGCACCCGACCTTGACGCCGACTCGGCGGCGCTCGCTGCTCAACTCGGGCGCGACGCATGACGAGCGACGCCACGCCAACGATTGCGCTGTCGCTCATCTCGCATACCAACGCGGGGAAGACGACGCTCGCGCGAACGCTGCTCGGCGAAGACGTCGGCGAGGTTCGCGACGCCGCGCACGTGACGTCCGCCGCCGAGAGGCACACGCTGGTCGAGACGCGCGAAGGCGACGTGCTCGTCCTCTGGGACACGCCGGGGTTCGGCGACAGCGCGCGCCTCGCGAAGCGTCTTGCCGCATCGGCGCGTCCGCTGCTGTGGTTCCTCGCGTCGACGTGGGATCGCCTGCGCGATCGCCCGTTCTGGTCGACGCAGCAGGCGGTGAGGAACGTCCGAGACGAAGCCGACGTCGTGCTCTACCTCGTCAATGCGTCGGAGAAGCCGCAGGACGCCGGTTACCTCGAACCGGAGTTGCGCATCCTCGAATGGATCGGCAAGCCAGTGATCGCCCTCCTGAATCAGACCGGCCCGCCGCGGCCCGCAGCGGAAGAGACCGCCGACATCGCGCGGTGGCGCGATGCGCTGGGCAGGCGCGCGATCCTTCGCGGCATCGTCGCGCTCGACGCCTTCGCGCGCTGCTGGGTGCAGGAGGCGACCCTTCTCGATGCCGTGGCGCGGGTGCTCCCGCCCGAGCAGCAGCAGGGCTTCGCCCGCCTCGTCGCCGCGTGGGAGACTCGCCGCGAGGCGCATTTCGAGGCGTCGATGGAGGCGCTCGCCGCGCCGATCGCGCGCGCAGCCGCGGATCGCGAGCCCGTCGCGGAAACGAGCTTCGCCGAGTCGCTTCGCGACGTCGGACGCGCAGTCGGCCTGCCAATCAAAGGAGGCGCGAAGACGCGCACCGCCGCGATGGAGGCGCTTGCCACGCGGCTCGACGCCGACATTCGCGCGAGCACCGACCGGTTGATCGCGATCCACCATCTCGAAGGCCGCGCCGCCGCCGTCGTCACCGCGCGCCTTGCCGGCCAGGTTGTCGCGACGGCGCCGATCGACGAGAAGAAGGCGGCGATCGTCGGCGGCTTCGTCTCGGGGGCGCTCTCCGGCCTGGTCGCCGATCTCGCTTCGGGCGGACTCACGTTCGGCGCAGGCCTCGTTGCCGGGGGCGTGGCGGGCGCCGTCGGCGCGGCAGGCATCGCGCGCGGCATGAACCTGGTGCGCGGCACCACCGGAACGACGCTGCGTTGGGGCGACGAGTTCGTCGCGAATCTCGTCCCGGGCGCGATCCTGCGCTATCTCGCGGTCGCCCATTACGGACGCGGGCGCGGCGAATGGACCGAAGGCGAGCATCCGGCGTTCTGGCGCAACGTCGTGATGGAGACGATCGAGCGGCGCGGCGGGATGCGCGCGCTCGCCGCGCTGCGAACGAAGGGTGGCGACGCAGAGGGGCGCGAAGGCGCGTGGCGCGACGCGCTCGCCGGGGTCGCGCGCGACGTCCTCGCGCGGCTTTATCCCGCCGGCGGATAGGTGATGGTCGTGCCGTCGACGCGGGCAAACGGCGTCATGCGATGCGGCCTCGCGCCACCCTCGCCGATGATCTCGAGAACGTCGATGCCGCGCACGCTGAGAGCGTCCGCGATCAGCGATCGGTGGCAGCGCCAAGGGACGGCCTCCGCGCACATCAGCGCGCAGCGCTCGCGCGCGGCAAGCGCAACGACCGCGTCGATCGCGGCCGCGAATTCGGGCGTCTGCATGTAGTCGGCGTAGCCGCGGAACGACGCATTGCGCCATCCGCCATTCGGCGAATCCTTGCGCGCGTGCCGTAGTCCGCCGAGTTCGGGCATGTGGCGGTAGTCGATGCCGGCGCCGGCGACCGTCGCGGGAAGCGTGGTGCGGTCGAATTGCGGGTTGTGGCGCGAGCGCGGCACCGTGCGCACGTCGAGGAGCAGCGTCACCGCGGAGCGCGCGAGGAGCGCGAGGAAATCGGGCAGCGGCCGTGTCGAATGACCGATCGTGAACACGGGATTCATTGCACGCGCCAAGCATACGCCGCCGCACGGCGAGGCCCGCGATTCGCGCCGATGCCCGCGGGCCGGAGCGCTCCGGCGCGGCGGGCGATGGCGTATGATCGCCGCCGGATCTCGATGTCGAAGCGACGGCGATGACGAAGCCCAGGACGCACCAGTTCGACACGCTGTCGCTGCACGCAGGTGCACGGCCCGACCCGATCACCGGCGCGCGCGCGACGCCGATCTACCAGACGTCGTCGTTCGTCTTCCCCGATACCGATCACGCCGCGGCGCTCTTCAACATGGAGCGCGCGGGTTACGTCTACTCGCGGATCGCCAATCCCACCTGCGCGGTGCTCGAGGAGCGCATCGCGGCGCTCGAGGGCGGCATCGGCGCGATCGCGACGGCGAGCGGCCAGGCCGCGCTCCACCTCGCGATCGTGACGCTGCTTTCGGCGGGTGCGCACATCGTCGCATCACGCTCGCTCTACGGAGGCTCGCACAACCTCCTCGATTACACGCTGCCGCGCTTCGGGATCACGACGACGTTCGTCGACCCGCGCGATCTCGACGCGTGGCGGGCGGCGATCCGTCCCGAGACGCGGCTGCTCTTCGGCGAGACGCTCGGCAATCCGCGCCTCGAAGTGCTCGACATTCCGCGGGTGGCGGCACTCGCGCACGAGCACCATCTGCCGCTTCTCGTCGACTCGACGTTTACGACGCCGTGGCTCGTGCGGCCGTTCGAGCACGGCGCGGATCTCGTCTACCACTCGGCGACGAAGTTCCTCTCGGGCCACGGCGTGGTGATCGGCGGTCTGCTGGTCGATTCGGGTGCCTTCGACTGGAACGCCGACGGTGTGCGCGAGCGGTTCCCGGGCCTCACCGGACCCTACGCGGGCTTTCACGGCATGGTGTTCGCCGAGGAATCGTCGACCGCGGCATTCCTGCTGCGCGCGCGACGCGAGGGCATCCGCGACTTCGGCGCGTGCATGGCGCCGACGACGGCATTCCAGATCCTGCAGGGGATCGAGACGCTCCCGGTGAGGATGGCGCGCCACGTCGACAATACGCGCGCGATCGTCGCGTTCCTGAAGGAGCATCCGATGGTGGCAGGAATCGGCTACCCGGAACTTCCCGAGCATCCCGACCACGCGCTCGCGCAGCGGCTCCTTCCGCGCGGCTGCGGCGCGGTGTTCAGCTTCGATCTCGACGGCACACGCGAGCAGGGGCGCCGTTTCATCGAAGCGCTGCGTCTCTTCTCGCACCTCGCCAACGTCGGCGACGCGAAGTCGCTCGTCATCCATCCGGCATCGACGACGCACTTTCGCATGAGCGGGGCGGACCTCGAGCGCGCCGGCATCACCGAAGGGACGATCCGGCTCTCGGTCGGGCTCGAGGATCCGTCCGACCTCATCGAAGACCTCAGCCGCGCGCTCTACGCGGCGGGCAAGACATAATGCGACTCGACGTCGGGGGCCACAGCGTCTACGCGTACACGGGAACGCGCAGCATCGACGCGGCGCAGCCGACGATCGTGTTCGCTCACGGCGCGGCGAACGACCACGGCGTGTTCGCGCTGCAGTCGCGTTATTTCGCGTGGCACGGCTGGAATGCGCTGGCGCTCGATCTCCCCGGGCACGGCCGCTCGGAGGGCCCAGCGCTCGCGAGCGTCGCGGCGATCGCCGACTTGATCGCCGCGTTCCTCGACGCCGCGCACGCGGCGAATGCGGTCCTCGTCGGGCATTCGCTGGGCTCGCTAGCGGTGCTCGAATGCGCGGCGCGCCACCCCGATCGCGCGGCGAAGATCGCGCTTCTCGCACCCGCGGTGCCGATGACGGTCGCCGACGATCTGCTCGCTGCGGCCGCGCGCGATGATCACCTCGCCTTCGAGCTGATCAACGGCTGGTCGTTCGGGCCGGCAGGCGCGCTCGGCGGCAACCGCGTGCCCGGGTTGTGGATGGTCGGCAATTCGCTGCGCCTGATGGAGCGCAGTGCGCCCGGTGTCCTGGCGATCGATCTAGACGCGTGTCATCGCTACGCCGATGGCCTCGCGGCGGCAGCGGCGGTGCGCTGCGACTGCCTTGTCGTGACGGGCGAGCGCGACGTGATGGCGCCTCCGCGCAACGCGCGGGCGCTGATCGATGCGCTCGGCAGCGTCGAGACACTGACTCTCACCGGAAGCGGCCACGCGCTGATGACCGAGCAGCCCGACCGCGTGCTCGACGCGCTCGTGAGCTTCGCCGGACCTGCCCGCGCCGCGGCGTGACGCCGCGTGTCTACATCGGGGATGCCGGGACGCGTCCGGTCGCCGGAGCGCCGCTCGCGCTTCCCGAAGCAACCGCGCGCCACGTCACGCACGCGTTGAGGATGCGGCGCGGCGACGCGCTGACGCTCTTCAGCGGAGCCGGCGGCGAATGGCCGTCGACGATCGCGTCGTTGTCGCGGCACGAAGTCGTCGTCGTGCCGCAGCGCCACGATCCGATCGAGCGCGAAAGCGACCGCGACGTCGCGCTGGTGCAGGCACTGGTCGCCGCCGACGCGATGGACTTCGTCGTGCGCAAGGCGGTGGAACTCGGCGCGGCGACGATCGTTCCGCTCGTTGCCGGGCGCAGCCAGGCACCCGACCGCGACCGCCTGCTGCGCCGGCACGGGCACTGGCGGCAGATCGTCATCGCCGCGTGCGAGCAATGCGGCCGCAACCGCATCCCTTCGCTCGCTGCGCCGATCGGCTGGAACGACTGGATCGCCGGCGGATTCGCACCGGGCACGGCGCCGGTGCTCGTCGATCGCGCTGCCGCGACGGGTCTTGCCGCCGCTCACGCGGCCGCGGCGGTCGACACCCTCGTCGTCGGGCCGGAGGGCGGCTTCACCGATGCCGAAGTCGGCGAAGCGGTGGCGCGCGGAGCGCGCGTCGCCCATCTCGGAGCCCGCGTGCTGCGCGCCGAGACCGCCGCGCTCGCCGCGCTCGCGCTGGTGCTGCTCGCGTCAGCGCGGTGATGGATCGCCGGCGACGAGGATGCTGCAGCGGACGCGCTCGACCAGCATCTTCTCGACCGAGCCGCGCCACCAGCGAAGCGCGAACTTCTTGCTGCGGCGGTGACCGAGAATGAGGAGGTCGATGCCGAGTGCGTCCGCAGTTCGCGCAATGACGTCGACCGGCTCGCCGTCCTCGAGATGGGTGGTCACCGAGAAGCCGCGTGCGGTGAGTCTGGCCGCGGCTTCCTCGAGGTCGGCTTCCATGCGGCTCCGATCGACGGCGAGGGCCGGCTCCGGCACGAACTCGCCCGCGAGCAGGTACGGCGACGGGTCGTGCAGCACGCAGACCAGATGAATCTCGCGTCCGGTAATCGGCGCGAGATGGCTGCATTCGTCGACGGCGAGCCGGCTCTCGGGGGAGCCATCGAATGCGACGAGGACCTTCTGATACATGGGTCGCCTCCGCGAGCTTCGCGCTTGCGTGCGTATCGCTGACAGGCCTTAGAGTAGCGACCGAAGCCGCCGCTGGGAAGCCCTGCGCGACACCGACGACCCATCGGTGCACGCGCGATTCAGGCGGCGAGGCTCCGGTGGGCGCCCGAGAGCGCCAGCATGATCGGGTGTCCGGCGAGCGCGAGTGCCACCGAGGTGAGCGCGTCCCAGGGGTCCCCGACGCCTTGACCCTTGGCGAGCGCGTCGACACCGGCGAGCTCGCGCAGCAGCGACATCGCTGCGTCGGCAGACACGCGCCGCGTCGCGCGCTCGAGCGCTGCCTGCCGGTGACCCCAGGCGCGCGCCGCGCGCAGCGCGGCGGCGATCGGCATTCCATCGCGCCGCGCGTCGTGGACGGCGACGATTGCGCGTGCGTCCTCGGCGAGCTGCCACAGCGCGAGATTCACCGGTTCTGCGACGCCGCGCAGCGCTGCGACGATGCGCAGCGTCCGCGCCGCATCGCCGGAAAGCCATGCCTCGGAAAGATCGCGCACGTCGTAGCGCGCAACGTCGGCGACGACGCGCTCGACCGCGTCGTGATCGAGCGTTCCCGGCGGCAAGAGCAGCGCGAGCTTCTCGATCTCCTGGTGCGCGGCGACGAGGTTGCCTTCGCAGCGGTCGGCGAGGAAGGCGAGGGTCTCGCTTCCCGCCTGCTGGCGGCTTCGCGCGAGGCGTGCCTCGATCCACGCCGGAAGCTCGGCGCGCTCGAGCGTCGGCACGGCGACGCAGGTTCCGGCGTGCGCGAGCGCGGTGAACCACTCGGAGCCCTGCGCGGCACGATCGAGACGCGGGAGCGTGATCAGCGTGACGTCGTCCGGGCCGAGGTTCGCGGCGTAGCGGACGAGCGCAGCGGCGCCGTCGGTGCCGGGCTTGCCCGACGGAATGCGCAGGTCGATCAGGCGACGCGAGCTGAAGAGACCGGGACTCGCCCCGGCGGCGACCAGCGTGTCCCAGCGGAAGTGCGCCTCGGCGACGAAGACCTCGCGCTCGCTGCACCCGTCGCGGCGCGCCGCCGCGCGAATCGCATCGGCCGCCTCCATGACGAGGAGCGGCTCGTCGCCGTGCACGACGTACAGCGCGCCGAGCTTGCGCGCGAGCTGGCCCGCGAGAGCGTCGTAGCGCACCTGCATCGCGTATCGGCGGTCGGTCCGGTTGTTGGGAGTGAGTCCGACCGTCGGCGGTCAGCCCGGCTTGTGTGCCGCCTGCAGCCGCCGGATGATCTGATAGACGGCGTCGGTCTGCATGTCGTGCAGAAGTCGTTGCTCCTGCGCCTCGCGTGCGAGCACCTCGGTTTCGTTGAACGTGTAGGTCCTGCGCAGCGTGATCTCGGCAGGGGGAAGCCACGGCGCACCGTCCTGGCCGTGCAGCCTGAACTCGACGTGCTTGATGAGCTGATATTCGAGCACGCCGCCTGCGCCGGACAGCGACAGCACTTCCTTGTCGTCGGCGACGCGCGTGAGATCGAGCACCACCTCGGCCTCCTTCGCGGTCGGAACGACGCGCGCGCTTCCGGTCGCCTCGAGCGCGCGATCGAGCTGCTTCGCTAGCGGCGGCGAGCCGGCACCGTTCACGTAGATAGAATGGAACGAGTAGCTCGCCTGCCCGCGCAGGTGGAATCCGCACGATGCGACGCTCGCCGACAGCACGACGACGACGCCGATCGCGGCGAGGTGCGCCGGGCGCCGACTGCGCTCAGACCACGACATTGACGAGGCGCCCGGGCACGACCACCACCTTCCGGATCGGCGCTCCGGCGCCATGGCGCGCGACCTCGGGCGCCGCGCGCGCCGCCGCCTCGATCGCGGCGGTGCTGGCGTCGGAAGGCACGACGAGCTTGCCGCGAAGCTTGCCGTTGACCTGCAGCACGAGCTCGAGCGCTTCCTGCGCGAGCGCCGCGGGGTCGGCTTCCGGCCACCGAGCATCGATGAGATCGCCGTGGACCGCGGCATAGCCGAGCTCGTTCCACAGCACCCATGTCGTATGCGGAACGACCGGATAGAGCACGCGCAGCGCGATCGACAGCCCCTCGCGGACGAGTGCCTGCGATGCGCGATCGTCGCCGGTCACGCCCTCGAGCGCGTTCAGCATCTTCATCCCGGCCGAGACGACGGTGTTGTACTGCACGCGCTGGTAGTCGTAATCGGCCTGCTTAAGCGCGAGGTGGATCTCGCGGCGCAGCCTGCGCAGCGCGTCGGGCGCCTCGCGCCAATCGAACGCCGCGACGTCGCCGCGCAGGCCTCGAGTCTGGCCGAATTGCCACAGGCGCTTCAGGAAGCGATGCGCACCCTCGACGCCGGCATCCGACCAATCGATCGTGTGCTCGGGCGGGCTTGCGAACATCACGAAGAGCCGCGCCGCATCGGCGCCAAAGCGATCGATCATGTCCTGCGGATCGACGCCATTGAGCTTCGACTTCGACATCGTCCCGAGTCCGGCGTATTCGACCGGAAGGCCGTCCTTCTTCGAGCGTCCGCCGGTGATCGATCCCGACGCGTCGCGAACCGGCTCGACGTCCGCCGGCGGGACGTAGTCGATGCCGCCGCGCTCGTTGCGGCGGAAGTAGGCATGCGCGAGCACCATGCCCTGCGTCAGGAGGCGCGTGAACGGCTCGCCGTAGCCGACGAGCCCCATGTCGCGCATCACCTTGGTCCAGAAGCGCGCGTAGAGAAGGTGCAGGATCGCGTGCGTGATACCGCCGATGTACTGATCCATCGGCATCCAGAAGCGGTCGCGATCGTCGACGATCGTCTGCGCGCCCGGCGACGTGTAGCGCATGAAGTACCACGACGAGTCGACGAACGTATCCATCGTGTCGGTCTCGCGGCGTGCCGGAGCGCCGCAGGACGGGCAGGCGACACGCAGGAAATCCTCGCGCCGGGCGAGCGGATTGCCGCTTCCGTCGGGGATGCAGTCCTCGGGCAGCACCACCGGCAGATCCTGCTCGGGCACCGGAACTTCGCCGCAGGACGCGCAGTGGATGATCGGAATCGGCGTGCCCCAGTAGCGCTGCCGCGAGATGCCCCAGTCGCGCAGGCGCCACGTCGTGCGCTTCTCGCCGAGGCCCTGCGCGGCGAGATCGGCGGCCACGGCGTCGACTGCCTGCTGGTAGGCGAGGCCGTCGTAGCGGCCCGAGTTCACGCAGACGCCGATCGTCTTGTCCTCGTACCATGACTGCCAGCGCTCGGTCGTGAATGCCGCGGGCGCCGGCGCTCCGGCGGCGCCGTGCTGGTCGGCGGCGGGTGCGATCACCTGCGTGATCGGCAGCCCGTATCTTTTCGCGAACGCAAAGTCGCGCTCGTCGTGCGCCGGCACGCCCATCACGGCGCCGTCGCCGTAGCCCATCAGCACGTAGTTGCCGACCCAGACATCGACGTCGGCACCAGTCAGCGGGTGCCTGACCGTGAGGCCGGTCGGCATGCCCTTCTTGTCCACCGTCGCGAGGTCGGCTTCCATCACCGAGCCGCGCCTGCATTGGTCGATGAATGCGCGAAGCCCGGGGTTGTCCCGTGCCGCGTGAGCGGCGAGCGGGTGCTCGGGCGCGACCGCGCAGAATGTCACCCCCATGATCGTGTCGGCGCGCGTCGTGAACACGTACAGCCTGCCACCGTCGATCGGCGCGCCGTCGGCGCCGGTGATCGTGTGCGGGAACGCGAAGCGGACGCCGTCGCTCCGGCCGATCCAGTTCGCCTGCATCGTCTTCACGCGTTCGGGCCAGCCCGGCAGCGCGTCGAGCTCGCGCAGGAGCTCGTCGGCGTACTGCGTGATCCGCAGATAGTACATCGGGATCTCGCGCTTCTCGACCGGCGCGCCCGAGCGCCAGCCGCGCCCGTCGATCACCTGCTCGTTCGCGAGCACCGTCTGGTCGACCGGATCCCAGTTGACCGTTCCGCTCTTTCGATACGCGATGCCGGCTTCGCGCATCTTCAGGAACAACCACTGGTTCCAGCGGTAGTACGCAGGGTCGCAGGTGGCGAGCTCGCGCGACCAGTCGATCGCAAGCCCCATCGCCTGAAGCTGCTTCTTCATGTAGGCGATGTTGTCCCGGGTCCACTTCGCGGGCGCCTCCTGACTCTTCATCGCCGCGTTCTCGGCGGGCAGCCCGAACGCATCCCAGCCCATCGGCATCAGCACGTTGTACCCGCGCATCCGCAGCTGCCGGTACATCATGTCGTTGATCGTGTAGTTGCGCACGTGCCCCATGTGCAGCTTGCCCGACGGGTAGGGCAGCATCGATACGCAGTAGTACTTCCCCTTCGGGAAGCGCGGATCGTTCTCGATCGCGCGATAGACATCCCGCGCCGTCCACGCCTGCTGGGCGGCGGTTTCGATGGCGGCGGGATCGAACGGGTTCATCTCGGGGTCTCGGCGCCTCGGCGCGATCGATGTCGATAAGTGATTGATTATACCGGCCGTCATCACCCGATCCGGGCGGCCGGGACCGCCCGCATGGGATAATTCGCCGTTCGACCGGAACGGCCGGCAACACGCGGGCGTCCACTGCATGATGCCTGCCGAGGACCGATTCAGCCGAGCCGCTGATGCACGTTCGACGCACACCCGGTTGCCACCCATGACGCGCATGCTTCGTTTGATCGCTGCCGCGGTCGTCGCCGCCTCTGCGAGCGCGCCGATCGCCGGCGCCGCGCCGGTGACGACCGCGCACGTCGCCGCGGAGCTCGTGGCCGCGAGCACCGCGTTCGTTCCCGGCACGACGGCGACGGTCGCGCTTCGTCTCGCCATCGCCCCCGGGTGGCACACGTACTGGCGCAATCCCGGCGAATCCGGCTTGCCGACGACGCTCGACTGGCGGCTGCCTTCGGGCTGGACTGCCGGCGCGATCGAATGGCCCGCACCGCGCAGGCTTCCCGCTGGCCCTCTCGTCAACTACGGCTACGAGGGTGACGTGCTGCACCTCGTGCCGATCGCGGTTCCCGCGACGGCCGAAGTCGGGGTGAGCGCGGTCGTCGCCGCGCGCGCGGACTGGCTCGTGTGCAAGGAAACGTGCATCCCGGAGGGCGCCGATCTCAGGCTCGCGCTTCCGGTCGCGCGCGAGGCGAGCCCCGATCCGCGCTGGGCCGCGGCGATCGACGCGGCGCGCGCCATGCTGCCGCGCCCGTTGCCTGCGGGCTGGACTGCCGCCGCCGAAGCTTCCGGCTCGACGGTGACGCTCGTGCTTCGGCCGCAGCAAGCGGCGGCGGATCCGGGATCGCTCGGCTTCTTCGCGAGCGAGCCGCGCTGGATCGAGCCGTCGGCGCCACAGGAGGTGACGCGCGAGGCTGACGGAAGCCTGCGCATCACGCTGCCGGTGTCGCACGAGCTCGCCGGCGGGTTCGCGCGCCTCGACGGCGTGCTGACGGCCGCGCGTGGCTGGCCGGCGGCCGGCGGCGCGATCACGGCCATCGCGCTCGATGTACCGGTGACCGGGACGGCGACGGCGGGACCGAAGCCCGTGCTCGCCGTGTCGAACGCGAGCTTCGCATCCGGCCCGGGGACGGCGGACCTGTCAATGCCGTTCGCGCTCGCGTTCGGCCTTCTCGGAGGGTTGCTCCTCAACCTGATGCCCTGCGTGTTTCCGATCCTGTCGTTGAAAGCGCTCGCGCTCGCCGCCGCCGGAAACGATCGCCGCGCTTCGCGCGGCGAGGGGATCGCGTTTGGGCTCGGTGTCGTCGTGACGTTCGCAGTGCTCGGTGGCGCGCTCGCCGGATTGCGCGCAGCCGGCGACGAGCTTGGCTGGGGCTTCCAGCTTCAGTCGCCGGCCTTCGTCGCGGCGCTCGCGGTGCTGTTCTTCGTCCTCGCGCTCAATCTGTCCGGGGTGTTCGAGTTCGGTGCACTCGCGCCGTTGCGAGCGGCAGCATGGTCGCACGCGAACCGGAACGTGAACGCGTTCGCCACCGGATTGCTCGCCGTCGCGATCGCCTCGCCGTGCACGGCGCCGTTCATGGGCGCGGCACTTGGCTATGCGCTCGCGGCGAGCGTGCCGGTGACGCTCGCGGTGTTCGTCGCACTCGGTGTCGGCATGGCGCTCCCGTATGCGCTGCTCGCGTGGTTTCCCCGCTGGCGCCGCGCGCTGCCGCGGCCCGGCGCGTGGCTCGTGCACCTGAAGCAGCTCCTCGCGTTTCCGCTGTATGCGACGGTGGCGTGGCTCGTCTGGGTTCTGGGCGCGCAGATCGGCAACGACGGCGTGATGCGTATCGGCATCACGCTCGTGCTCGTCGCGTTCGCGCTGTGGGCCTGGCGCAATGCAAGGGCCGGAGCGCGTCGCGCCTGGAACGCCATCGCGACGATCGGCGCCCTCGCGGGTCTCCTCGTCGCCTGGCCGCTTCTCGCCGGCGTGCACGCGCCGGCGAACGGTGCCGCCGTGCGCGCGCTCGCGTCGAGCGATTCCGGGGCGTGGGAGAGCTGGTCGGCCGGGCGCGTCGCCTCGCTCGTCGACGAAGGCAGGCCGGTGTTCGTCGATTTCACGGCCGCGTGGTGCATCACCTGCCAGGTCAACGAGCGCCTGGTGCTCGACGACGCGCGCGTGCGCGACGCGTTCGCGCAGAACGGCGTCGCACTCGTGCGCGCCGACTGGACGCGCCGCGATCCGGCGATCACCGAGGCGCTCGCCGGACTCGGGCGCAGCGGCGTGCCGGTCTACGTCCTTTACCGCAAGGGGCGCGCGCCGCTGCTCCTTCCCGCGGTCCTGCGGCGCACGACGATCCTCGACGCACTCGGCTCGTAGCCGATCACTTCAAGGTTTCCCGACGTGCACGACGCCCGTCATGTACGGGTGGACGGTGCAGAGATAGGCGTAATCGCCTGCGGCGTCGAACGTGTGCTCGAACGTGTCTCCGGTGTCGAGACCCGGTGATGCGAACGCGTGATCGGTCGCGGTGACGGTGTGCGGGGTGTCATCGCGGTTGGTCCAGACCACGCGCGTGCCGGGTGCGACGGTGACCTCCTTCGGCGTGAACGCGAAGCTCCTGATGTCGATCGTCACCGTCGCGTCGGCGGCCGCCGCGAGCGGCGACAGCGCGACGAACGCGACCCACCCGATCGACACGGCGCGTGCGAGTGCGAGCGGTTTTCGCATGACGTTCTCCTCGTTCCGGCTCATGCTCCGAGCGCGCGATCGACGAGCGCGAGGGGGTGACGCCCGGGATGGACGCTGATCCGCCGCGTGCCGAGCTTTCTGCCGAGCTCCTCCATCGACACCGCGACCGGTCCCGGCTCGCCGATGCCGGCCTGGCCAGGTGTCGGCAGCGGATACGCGAGCGACATCGCCGTGTGGAGCTCGACGTTGCCTTCGACCTTCTGCAGAACCTGATGGATGTGGCCGTTCAGCACGGTGACCGAGCCGAACGGGCGCAGGAGCGCCATCGCCTGCGCCGAGTCGGCCGTTCCCCATCCCCATGGCTCCCAGATCGTCCACAGCGGAATGTGCGCGAGCACGACGACGGGCGTCGATCTGGAAACGGCCGCGAGGTCGGTCTTCAGCCACGCGAGCTGGTCGTCGCCGAGTGCCGCGAGATGCCCGAGCTTGAATGCGAGCACGTTGTTGAGACCGACGAAATGCACGCCGCCGTGATCGAAGCTGTACCACGAACGCCCGTTGCCGTCGTGGTCGAAATACCTGAGATAGCCGGTCGCGCCGTCGTCGATCGTGTCGTGCTCGCCCGGAATCGTGTGCACGCGATCGACCGCGAGCTCCTGCAGGAGCTCGCGCACCTCGCCGAATTGCTCGCGCTTCGACAGATGGCTCAAGTCACCGGTGTGCACGACGAAAGCCGGTGCCTGCTGCAGCGCGTTGATCTCGGCGATCGCCTGGCGCATGCTTGCCGACGTATCGGGGTTTGCCGCCTTTCGGAACCCGATGTGCGTGTCGCTGATCTGAACGAAGGTGAACGGCGACTCGGCGCGCGGAGGTCGCATGCCGTTTCCGGTTGCACCGACGGCGTACGGGACACCCCCGGCGAAGCTCCAGACGACGGCGGCGCCGCTCCAGCGCGCGATGCAGCCGAGGGCGTCGCGGCGTGCGGCCGAGTACGGGTGATCGAGGTCTTGCTTCGTCATGGCGGATCTCCTGGGCAGCGGACTGACAGGTCCTGGGTGTCGTGCGGCTTACCGCCGCGGCGTTGCGCTTATTCCCGTGACGATGCGGGAATGAAGCAGGGCGCCCGCCGGTAGGACGGGTCGGGAAAGGGAGACACGGCTTGCCCGATCACGCACGCTTCGAGAAGCTCGTCATGCCGCACCTCAACGCGGGTTACAACCTTGCGCGCTGGCTCGCGCGCGACGCCGATGACGCGTCGGACGTCGTCCAGGATGCGTGCCTGCGCGCCATGCGCTATATCGACTCGTTGAATCGTGGCGACGCCCGGTCGTGGTTCCTGACCATCGTGCGCCACGCCTTCTACGACTGGTGCGAGCGCAACCGTCCGGCCGAGCTCGTGCGCGACGACGAAGCTGCTGCCGCCGCGATCGACCGGTCGGCGATCGACCCCGAGCAGGCGGCGCTGAAGAGGTCCGACGCGAAGGCGCTCAGCGATGCGGTCGCCGAGCTCCCGCTCGCGTTTCGCGAGGTGCTGATCCTGCGCGAGATGGAGGAGCTTTCGTACAAGGAGATCGCGCGCGTCGTCGGCATTCCGATCGGTACCGTGATGTCGCGCCTCTCGCGCGCACGCGCACTGCTGCAGGGCTCGCCGCAACTGCGCGTGATATCCGAAGCAGGGAGATGAACGGTGGACTGTGACAAGGCTGCCTCGAGGCTTGCCGCGCTTGCGGACGGCGAGGTTCATGGCCTCGAGCGCGTCTGGCTCGAGAAGCATCTGCGCGACTGTCCGTCGTGCTCGGGGCTGCACGCCGAGGTGCTCGCGCTGCGGCAGCGGTTGCGCAGCGAAGCACCGTATTACGCGGCGCCGGCGGGACTGCGGGAACGCGTGCAGGCGGCCGTGCAGGCGGGCGGGCGTGCGGACGCGCAGGTGGGCGCGCAGCCGGGCCCTGGCGCCGACTCCACCGGGCATCGCACCGTCCGAGCGCGCGACGTCGTGCGCACGCCCCGTGGCTGGATCGGCGCCGCGCTCGCCGGCGATCGGGCTCGGTGGCTCGGCGGCGGAGCCCTTGCCGGATGCGCCGCGACGCTGTTCGCATTCGCCGTCGGCTCCGCGATCGTCGGCTATCGCACCGAGCACGATATCGCGACGCAGGCGGTCGTCGCGCATGTCCGCGCCACGCTCGGCGATCGCCTGATCGCCGTGGCGTCATCGGACCAGCACACGGTGAAGCCGTGGCTGTCGGCGCGCCTCGATTACTCGCCTCCGGTGCGCGATCTCGCGAGCGAGGGCTTCCCGCTCGTCGGCGGCCGCATCACGAGCCTCGACGGACACGAGACTGCGACGCTCGTTTATCGATACCGGAAGCACACGATCGACGTGTACGTGCGTCCGGAGCCGCGCAAGGCGCCGGCGCTTGCCGTGCTGCGCGGCTTCAACGTCGCGCACATGAGCGCGAACGGCTGGGACTGGCTCGCGGTATCCGATGCGGAAGCCGCCGAGCTCGAGCGGTTCCTGCGCGATCTCGTGCAGGCGGCGGCGAGTCCGTAAGCGCCTCGGGCGCAACCGTCGCGCTCTCCGCTCACGACGCCGGCGGCTGGCGGCGGCGTATGCCGTCGTCAGGCCGACGACGCGCGCTCGCGCAGATGCGCCTCCTCGAGATCGAGCTCGCGCTCGATCCTGCGGCGCGCCTCGTCGGTGATCCGGTTGGCTTCGTACGCCGCGGCGATCGCTTCGCGCTCGGCGTCGATCGCCTCCAGCCACAGCGCGTCGTCTTCCTCGTCGACCACTGCCGGATGCCCATCGATCCGGCTACGGATCTCCTGCGCGCGCTGCTGCAGGTTGTCGGCAATGCGGCGCCGGGTTCCCTGCGCCGGCGGCGCGCCCGGCCCGACGACCCGCAGCATCGCGTCGATCCCTTCGAGGCGGGCGCGGCGCTCGTCCCCCGCATTGCGGGCCGCTTCGTCGGCGCTCATTCGATCGATCCGCAGGCCCCGGACGACCGCAGGAAGCGCCGCGCCGAGACCGATCAGCGTGCACGCGACGACACAGTAGGTCGCGAACAGTACGAGATTGCGCTCCGGAAAGGCTGTACCGTCGAGAGTCGCAGGAACGAGAAGCGCAGCGACGAGGCTCACCGCTCCGCGCAGGCCGCAGAACGCGACCAGGAACGGCAGCCGCCAATCCGGCAGCGGGTCGGCACGACCGATGCGCGGGACGAGGAGCCGCGGCAGGTAGGTCGCCGGATAGACCCACACGAAGCGGACCGCCACCACGACGAGCGTGGTGAGCGCGCCGCCGATCACCGCGCGCGACCATTGGCCGTCGGCGAGAGCAGCGAACACCTGACGCGCCTGCAGGCCGGCGAGCAGAAAGATCACCGCCTCGGTCGCCCAGACGGCGAGGTCCCAGATGAAATAGCCCTGCAGCCGCGTCGCCGGCCGGATCAGCCTGCGGCCGTTCCACGACACGTAGAGGCCCGCCACGACGCAGGCGATGACGCCCGATCCGCCGATCGCATGCGCCGGCCAGAACGCGACGTACGGCGTCGCGAGTGCCAGCAGGATCTCCGCACGCGCTTCCGCTGCGAGACGACGAACTCGCAGCATGATCCAGCCGATCGCGATGCCGAAGGCGATTTCGCCGACGACGATGGCGACGAATTCGACCGCGGCATTCGTAAGCGAGAACGAGCCGGTCACCACGGCCGCGGTCGCGAAGCCCAGCGTGACGAGTGCCGTCGCGTCGTTGACGAGGCTCTCGCCTTCGAGCACGGTCGTCAG
>DASVWR010000159.1:0-24994 GCA_036393115.1 Casimicrobiaceae bacterium | reverse complement strand
AGGCGCGCGTGGCGTCGCGTAGCCATCGCGCGACGCGCGCGCACTACGTCAAGACCGCTAACCGCTGATCTTCCGGGGGACCCCGTCGCGCTTGCGGCGATGCTGGCGATAGAGCTCGTCGGCGTGCGCGATCGTCTTCGCTGTCACTTCGCTCCCTGACAGCATCCGCGCGAGCTCGTCGATGCGGCCCGGTCCGGCGAGCGCATCGAGCGAGCTCGACACGCCGCTGCGGCGGCTCGTCTTCACGACGCGGTAGTGGTGGTCGGCGTGCGCGGCGACCTGCGCGAGATGCGTGACGCAGAGCACCTGGCGCCGTTCGCCGAGCGCCTGCAGGAGCCTGCCGACAGTCGCCGCCACGGCCCCGCCGATCCCCGAATCGACTTCGTCGAACACGAGCGTCTCCACCGCGGCGACCTCACTCGACGAAACCTGGATCGCGAGTGCCACGCGCGCAAGCTCGCCGCCCGATGCAACGCGGGCGAGCGGCCCCGGCTCCTGCTGCGGATGCGTAGCGATGACGAACTCGACGCGCTCGCGCCCGTAGCTCGCCGCTTCGCCGAGCGGCTCGAGCCGCACGTCGAAGCGCCCGCCTTTCATCGCCAGTGTCTGCATCGTCGCGGTGACGCGCTCTCCGAGCATCGCCGCTGCCGCGCGCCTCTGCGCGGAGAGCTTGCCGGCGAGCGCTTCGTAACGGCGCATCGCGGCCGCGGCGGCCGCGGCGAGCGCTTCGAGGTCGCTCTCCTGCGCGATCTCGTCAAGCCGCGCGCGCGTTGCCGCTTCGAGCTCGGTCAACTCCTCCGGTCGGATGCGGTACCTTCGCGCGGTCTCGTGCATCGCGGCGATCCGCCGCTCGGCACGCTCGAGCTCGCCTTGATCGAGATCCTGGCGCCGCAGGTAACCGCGCAGCGCGCGTGCCGCCTCGTCGAGCTGGATCGTCGCCGGTGCGAGGAGCTCGGCGACGCGACCGAGCTCGGGATCGATCGTAGCCGCCTGTTCGAGGCGCAGCCCGATCCGTGCGAGGCGCGAGGTCAGCGCGTCGTCGCCTTCGGCGAGCGCGTCGCTCGTCTCGCCTGCCGTCTGCTGCAGCGTCTTCGCGTGCGCGAGGCGGCGCTGGCGGGACGCGAGCTCATCCCACTCTCCGGGCATCGCGGCGAGTGCTTCGAGCTCGCGCAGCCGCGCCGCGAGCTCGTCGCGCTCGGCGGTCAGTGCGGCCGCTTCGGTCGCCGCCGCGGAGCGCCGGAGCTCGGCGTCGCGCTGCTCACGCCATGCGCGCGCGACGTCGCCGGCGAGGGTCGTCGCGCCGCCGAATGCATCGAGCAACGCGCGCTGCGCGTCGGCATGGGCGAGCGCCTGATGCGCGTGCTGTCCGTGCAGGTCGACGAGGAGCCCGCCGAGTGTCGCGAGCTGGGCAAGCGTGACCGGCTGCCCGTTGATCCAGGCGCGGCTTCGTCCCTGCGCGTCCTGCACGCGGCGAAGCACGAGCTCGGGCGCGGCGTTCCGCGCGCGGGCATCGACGTCGTCGCCATCGAGACCCTCGGCGTCGAGCCACGTGCTTGCTGCCGGGCAATCGGCGACGTCGAATACCGCCGAGAGCTCGGCGCGCCCGGCGCCGGCGCGCAACTGCAGCGCATCGAAGCGACCGCCGAGGATGAGCGCGAGCGCGTCGACCAGGATCGACTTGCCGGCTCCCGTTTCCCCGGTGAGCACCGTGAAGCCGGCATCGAACTCGACGTCGATCGCCTCGACCACGGCGAAGTTGCGGACCGAGAGGGCGCGCAGCATGGCTGCGGAGTCGCTCAGGGCCTGTTAACGCTTGCATTCATAGCGTTAGCGGGCCCTAGTCGGCGATGCCGGGATTGAGCCGCTCCGGCGTCTCGCTCCAGTGCAGCTTCTTGCGCAGCATCGCGAAGTAGTCGTGGTGCTCGGGGTGCAGGAACCGCGCGACGTGCGCAGCGCGCGTGAGCGTCACGCGATCGCCTTCGGACAGCGCGAAGTGCGCGTGGCCGTCGCAGTGCACGGCGGCGTCGCGCCCGCTCGCAACGCCGATCGCGATCGTCGCGCTGTCGGGAATCGCGATCGGGCGGTGCGTCAGCGCGTGCGGGGCGACCGGGACGAGCGCGAACGCCGGGACCTCGGGCGCGATGATCGGCCCGCCCGCCGACAGCGCATACGCGGTCGACCCGGTCGGCGTTGCGACGATGACGCCGTCGGCGCGCATCGCGTAGACGAAGCGCCCGTCGATCTCGACGACGCACTCGATCATCGAGCCGAGCCCGCCGCGATTGACGACGACTTCGTTCAGCGCAGGGGCATCGGAACGCGTCCCGTCGCGGCGCAGCACCGACGCCGCGAGCAGCGTGCGGCGCTCCTCGAAGTAATGGCCGTCGAGCATCCGCTCGAGCGACGACTCGAGCTCGGCGAGCGGGATGTCGGTGAGGAAGCCGAGGCGCCCGAGATTGACGCCGATCAGCGGCACGCCGTGCGGAGCGAGCATCCGCGCGACCGACAGCATCGTTCCGTCGCCGCCGAGCACGATGGCGAGGTCGGTCCCTGCGGCGAGGGCGTCGTCGGCAAGCACGGCGACGCCTTCGGTCGCCGCGGCGGCCGCGGTCTGGGCGTCGAGCGCGACCGCGTGGCCGCGCGCCGTCAGGAAGCGGGTCACGCGCGCGAGCGGATCGGCGATGCCGGGTTCGCCGTGTCGGCCGATCAGCGCGATGCGGGGGAAGCGAGCGGGCGCGACGGGCGGCATGCGACGATTAAACCACAGGCGCACGTGCGGGCGACCTCGTCCGGGCGGACGACCCGATGGCCGCGGCGCAGCGGCCGCGGCGCAGGTAAACTAGGCTCTGCCGCGCCCACTTGCCTGCGCGCGGCCAAACGATGAACACGCCGGTGGACAGGCTCGACGCACGCGCACAGCACCTGCTGAAGACCCTCGTCGAACGCTACATCGTCGAGGGCCAGCCGGTCGGCTCGCGCTCGCTGTCGCGACACTCCGGGCTCGAGCTCTCGGCGGCCACCGTGCGCAACGTGATGGCCGACCTCGAGGAGCTCGGCTTCATCGCGAGCCCGCACACGTCGGCCGGGCGCGTGCCGACGCCGCGTGGCTACCGCTTCTTCGTCGACAGCCTGATGGTGGTGAAACCGCTCGCCGACGTCGAGATCCACCGGCTCGAAGGCGAGCTCGCCGTCGATCGCCCGCAGCAGATCGTCAGTGCGGCGGCGGCGCTCTTGTCGCAGCTCACCCAGTTCGCCGGCGTCGTCGCGACGCCACGCAGGCGCGAGGCGTCGATCCGCCACCTGGAATTCCTGCGACTCTCCGAGCGGCGCGTGCTCCTGATCGTCGTGACGCCCGAGGGCGACGTGCAGAACCGCATCCTGCACACCGATCGAGGCTACGACCCCGGGCAGCTCGCCGAGGCGACGCGTTTCTTCAACGAGCACTTTGCCGGCCAGTCGCTGCCGACGATCCGCGTGCGCCTCGCCGACGAGCTGCGGGCGCTGCGCGACGACATCGCGCAGTTGATGAAGGCTGCGGTGGAAACCGGTCCCGACGAGCGGCCGGAGCGCGAGGCGCTGGTTGTCACCGGCGAGCGCAACCTGCTCAACGCCGAAGACCTCGCATCGAACATGCAGCGGCTGCGCCAGCTCTTCGATCTCTTCGAGCAGAAGACATCGCTCCTGCATCTGCTCGACGCGTCGCAGCGCGGCGAGGGCGTGCAGATCTACATCGGCGAGGAATCCGGGCTGGTGCCGCTCGACGACTGCAGCGTCGTCACCGCGAGCTACGAGGTCGGCGGGCAGGTGATCGGCACGCTGGGAGTGATCGGCCCGACGCGGATGGCCTACGAGCGCGTGATTCCGATCGTCGACGTGACGGCGCGGCTATTGTCGAATGCGCTGTCACGCGAGCTCGCCGAAGATTGAACCGCGCCGACGGGCGCGCGTTCGGCCCGCGCCCGACCCGAAATGAATGTGCTCCGGTATTACGGCAGGCGTACGTTCGCCGCCTTGCGCCACATGCGCACGCGCGGCTACGCGCCGGTTGCCGCCGTGCTCATCCATCTGCCGCGCGCGACGCTGCTGCGCGGCTGGAGGATCTTCGCGCGTGGCGTCAATCGCAGCGCGCCGGTACGCAAGCTGAACGAGCGCAGCCTGCGGCGCGTGCACGCCGTCGATCCCGATCATGCCGCGGGTGGGCATTTCTACGTGATCGTCATGCCCGGGACGCTGCACTTTCTGTTGCCATGCCTCGCGCTGCTGCCCTCGGGTCTGCGCGTGCGGCTGATCGCGAACGGGGCACGTGGCTGGGAGCGTCGCATGCTGGCGCACTGGTTTCCCGCATTGCCGCTGTGCCGACTGCGCACGCTGCCCTGGACCAGCGCGACCCACGGCGACGTCGTCTCGTTGCTGCTTGCGACCAACCGCGGCAATTTCGGCCTCCTCGACCACGATTGCTACGTCTTCGATCCTGCATTGTTCACCGACCTGGACCCCGGCCCCGGGCAGTGCCTGACCGCCATCTGGGGCGGCACGAGCGAGAAGACCGGGCTCACTTACCCCGAGACGTATTTCCTCTACCTCGCCACGACGGTGCTGCAGGAGATCGCGGCGCGTTACCGCGTCGACGCGCGCAACTATCGGGTGATTCCCGCGCACCTGCGACCGGTCATCGCCAGGATGGGCGTGGTCGGGGGCGTGTTCGTCAAGGACCATGCGACGTTCTTCGACACGCTGCACCTCATGCTGATGCTCGCCATCGGCGAGGGCTACGACTTCAGGTTCCTGCAGTGCGCCGACGAGCGCTCGATCACCCATCTCGGCGGGACGAGCTGGAGAACCGAGGAGACCAAGGATCTGATCGATTGCTATCGTGACTGGCGGTTCCTCGAGAGCGTCGACGACGCGCAACTGAGACGGCGCTATGCTCGACGCTTCCGGCCCTTTCGATCCGCGATCGACGTACGCGCCGTGATGCCGATGACGCCCCGCAATTTCGACCTGATGACGCGCCTCGACGAGCTCGTCGACCGCCTCGGCGCGCCGATCGCACGGTGCCGCCCCACGCCGGCCGCCAGCGCATCCGCCTCGCATACCGACTGAACCGCCGATGACCGCCCACTCCAATCCCGCCTTCGCCCACGACCGTGCGGCGCGCCCCGGCGTGCTGCTCGTCAATCTCGGTACGCCGGCCGCACCGACCCCCGCCGCGGTTCGCAGCTTTCTCGCAGAGTTCCTCACCGATCCGCGCGTCGTCGAGATTCCCGCAGCGCTGTGGCGTCCGATCCTGCACGCGATCGTGCTGCGCACGCGACCGGCGAAATCGGCGGCGCGCTACCGCTCGGTCTGGACCCGGGACGGCTCGCCGCTCGCCGTGCACGCGGCGAAGCAGAGGACGCTGCTCGCAGGCTACCTCGGCGAGAAGTTGAAGGCACAGGGCCTTCCCGCCGATCACGTCGTCGTCGAGCATGCGATGCGCTACGGCGAGCCGTCGATCGGCGGCGCGCTCGAACGCCTGCACGCGGCGGCCTGCTCGCGGATCCTCGTGATTCCGATGTATCCGCAGTATGCCTCCAGCACGACCGGCTCGACGTTCGATGCGGTGGCGGTCGCGTGTACAGAGATGCGCCGGGTGCCGGGGCTACGTTTTGTCGACACATTTCACGACGATGCCGGCTATATCGCCGCGCTCGCGCAGGCCGTCAACGACCACTGGACGCGTCACGCGCGGCCGGAGCACCTGGTGCTGTCGTTTCACGGCGTGCCGCGCGCGACGCTCGAGCGAGGCGACCCGTATCACTGCTACTGTCAGAAGACCGCGAGGCTGCTCGCCCGTGAGCTCGGCCTCGAACCGAAGCAATGGACGATCAGTTTCCAGTCGCGCTTCGGCCGAGCGCGCTGGCTCGGCCCCTACACGATCGACGTTCTCACCGACCTCGGGCGGCAGAAGCTGCGCCGCGTCGACGTGTTCTGCCCCGGCTTCGTCGCCGACTGCCTCGAAACGCTGGAGGAGATCGGCATCGAGGCCCGCGGTACATTCACGCGCGCCGGCGGCGGAGACCTCGAGCTCATCCCCTGCCTCAACGAGCATCCGCGCTTCATCGCGGCGCTCGCCGACCTCGCCGCCTCGAACCTGCAGGGCTGGCTCGCCGCGCCGCCCGACGCGGATGCGCGGGAGGCGACGCGCTTGCGCGCCGTCGCGCTCGGCGCCAAGGCCTGAACCCCGGGACGGACCACGCTTTTCAGGGTTGATTTCCGTCGGCCCGGGCCCCACGTGGATGCGGAGTCACGAGTATCCACCGAATCCGATCGTCACCGATGACCCGTCCCGACCCCGACACCCCCGTCCCGACCACCGTCCCGGACGCTGCTCCCGCGGACACCGAAGCGCCTGGGAGAGCCGGCGACCCGGCCGATACGAGTCCCGCCGATGAGCCGTTCCGCAAAGCCCTTGCCGATGTCGAGCAGATGAAGGACGCGTGGCTGCGCGCCCGCGCGGAGACCGAGAACGTCCGCCGCCAGGCGCAGGCCGACGTCGCCAAGGCCTACAAGTTCGCGATCGAGAAATTCGCCGGCGATCTTCTCCCGGTGAAGGACGCGCTCGAGCAGGCGCTGTCGGCCGCGGCTGGCGCGACCGCCAGCGCGACTCCCGAGACGCTGCGCGCCGGCACCGAGCTCACGCTGAAGGCGTTGAACGCCGCCTTCGCGAAGGCGGGGATCGCTGAGATCGATCCCGCCGGGCAGAGGTTCGACCCGCATCAGCACCAGGCGATGCAGGTGGTTGACTCGGCGCTCCCTCCGAACAGCGTGGTCACCGTCTACCAGAAGGGCTACCTGATCAACGACCGCGTGTTGAGGCCGGCGCTGGTCACCGTCGCGAGATCCGACGGGCGCGGGTCCGAAGGCGGGGCGCCCCCCTCCGGCGAGCGTTGATTCCGGCCGTTCGCGCCCCCATTTTTTCCAAAATCCACTGAATCCGCGGTACGGAGAACCCCACAATGAGCAAGATCATCGGCATCGACCTCGGCACGACGAACAGCTGCGTTGCCGTCATGGAGGGCGGCCAGCCCAAGGTCATCGAGAATTCGGAAGGTGCGCGCACGACGCCTTCGGTCGTCGCCTATGCGGACGACGGCGAGGTCCTGGTCGGCGCGCCGGCCAAGCGGCAGGCCGTCACCAACGCGAAGAACACGATCTTCGCGGTGAAGCGCCTGATCGGCCGGCGCTTCGAGGAGAAGGAGGTGCAGAAGGACATCAACCTGATGCCCTACAAGATCGTGAAGGCCGACAACGGTGACGCCTGGGTCGAGGAGCGGGGCAAGAAGATCGCGCCGCAGCAGGTGTCGGCCGAAGTGCTGCGCAAGATGAAGAAGACCGCCGAGGACTATCTCGGCGAGGAAGTGACCGAGGCGGTCATCACGGTGCCGGCGTACTTCAACGACTCGCAGCGCCAGGCGACGAAGGATGCCGGCCGCATCGCGGGCCTCGAAGTCAAGCGGATCATCAACGAGCCGACGGCCGCGGCGCTCGCGTTCGGGCTCGACAAGAAGGAAGGCGATCGCAAGATCGCCGTCTATGACCTCGGCGGCGGCACGTTCGACATCTCGATCATCGAGATCGCGAGCGTCGAGGGTGAGCACCAGTTCGAGGTGCTGTCGACCAACGGCGACACCTTCCTCGGCGGCGAGGACTTCGACCAGCGCATCATCGAGTACGTCGTCACCGAGTTCAAGAAGGAGGCGGGCGTCGACCTCAAGAACGACGTGCTCGCGCTGCAGCGCCTCAAGGAGGCGGCCGAGAAGGCGAAGATCGAGTTGTCGAGCTCGCAGCAGACCGAGATCAACCTTCCCTACGTCACCGCCGACGCGACGGGGCCGAAGCACCTGTCGATGAAGATCACGCGCGCGAAGCTCGAATCGCTGGTCGAGGAGCTGATCGAGCGCACGGTCGAGCCGTGCAAGATCGCGATCAAGGATGCCGGCGTGTCGCTCGCCGACATCAGCGACGTGATCCTGGTCGGCGGTCAGACGCGGATGCCGAAGGTGCAGGAGATCGTCAAGTCGATCTTCGGCAAGGAGCCGAGGAAGGACGTCAATCCGGACGAGGCCGTCGCCGTCGGTGCGGCGATCCAGGCATCGGTGCTCGCCGGCGAGCGCAAGGACGTGCTGCTGCTCGACGTGACGCCGCTGTCGCTCGGCATCGAGACGCTGGGCGGCGTGATGACCAAGCTCATCCAGAAGAACACGACGATTCCGACCAAGGCGCAGCAGGTGTTCTCGACCGCCGACGACAACCAGGGTGCGGTGACGATCCACGTGCTGCAGGGCGAGCGCGAGCGCGCCTCCGGCAACAAGAGCCTCGGCCAGTTCAACCTGGAAGGAATTCCGCCGGCGCCGCGCGGCATGCCGCAGATCGAGGTTACGTTCGACATCGACGCCAACGGCATTCTGCACGTCTCGGCGAAGGACAAGGCGACGGGCAAGGAGAACAAGATCACGATCAAGGCGAACTCGGGCCTCTCCGAGGACGAGATCCAGCGGATGGTCAAGGACGCCGAGGCGCACGCCGACGAGGATCGCCGCCTGATGGAGGTCGTGCAGGCGCGGAACGGCCTCGATGCGCTCGTTCACAGCGTGAAGAAATCGCTCGGCGAGTACGGCGACAAGGTCGACGCGGGTCAGAAGAGTGCGATAGAGTCGGCGCTGAAGGATGCCGAAGAGCTGCTGAAGGACAAAGAGGCGACGAAGGAGGCGCTCGAGGCGAAAGCCGAGGCGCTCGGCGCCGCATCGCAGAAGCTCGGCGAGGCGATGTACGCGCAGGCGCAGGCGCAGGCGCAGGGCGGGCAGCCGGGCTCCGGCGGCGGTGCCGGTTCGTCCGGCGAGGCGGGCAAGTCCGGCGACGAGAAGGTCGTCGACGCCGAGTACACCGAGGTCAAGGATCGCAAGTAGTCGTATTCCGTCGCGGCCGATGTCCGAGGTCATGGCATCCCGCGGCGCGCGACGGAATACGTGGCCGCGTTGGGCGCGGCGCCCTGGCGCCGGTCAACGCGGCCGTTTGTTTATCGAGTAGTCGGAACGTTCATGGCCAAGCGCGACTATTACACCGTGCTCGGCGTCAATCGCGACGCCGGCGAGGACGAGATCAAGAAGTCCTATCGCAAGCTCGCGATGAAATTCCATCCGGATCGCAATCCGGACGATCGCCACGCCGAAGAGAAGTTCAAGGAGGCCAAGGAAGCCTACGAGGTGCTGACCGATTCGCGCAAGCGCGCGGCTTACGACCAGTTCGGCCACGCCGGCGTCGATCCATCGATGGGATTCGGCGCCGCCGGCGCCCGCGGCGCCGAGGGCTTCGGCGGGTTTGCCGATGCTTTCGGCGACATCTTCGGCGAGATCTTCGGCCAGCCACGCGGCGGGCGCGGCAACGGCGTCTATCGCGGCGCCGATCTGCGTTACAACCTCGAGCTTTCGCTCGAGGAAGCGGCTCGCGGCGCCGAGATCAAGATCCGCATTCCGACGCTCGAAGCGTGCTCGGCCTGCCACGGCAGCGGCGCGAAGCCCGGAACCCGGCCGCAGACCTGTCCGACCTGTCACGGGCGCGGCGAGGTCCGGGTCTCGCAGGGTTTTTTCTCGATCCAGCAGACCTGCCCGCAATGCCACGGCACCGGGAAGATCGTCGCCGACCCGTGCACGAGCTGCCAGGGCGCCGGGCGCGTCAAGACGCACAAGACGCTGTCGGTCAAGATTCCGGCGGGAGTCGACCAGGACGATCGCATCCGCCTGACCGGCGAGGGCGAAGCCGGAACCAACGGCGGCCCGCCGGGCGATCTCTATGTCGTCGTCAGCCTGAAGCCGCACGCGGTGTTCCAGCGTGATGGCGCGGATCTGCACTGCGAGATGCCGGTCAGCTTCGCGATGGCCGCGCTCGGCGGCGAGCTCGAGATCCCCACGCTCGACGGCCACGCGCGCCTCAAGATTCCCGCCGAGACGCAGACCGGCCAGGTGTTCAGGCTGCGCAACAAGGGCATCCGGCCGGTGCGTGGATCGGTCACCGGCGACCTCTACTGTCACGTCGCGCTCGAGACTCCGGTCAAGCTGACCGCGCGCCAGAAGGAGATTCTGCGCGAGTTCGAAGCGATCAATCAGGAGGACCCCGAAGCGCACAATCCGCGCGCGCGCTCGTTCTTCGAGAAGGTGCGCGACTTCTTCGGCTCGTGACAGCATGCGCTACGAGCTCTATTACTGGCCGGGCATCCAGGGACGAGGAGAGTTCGTACGCCTGGCGCTCGAGGCCGCGGGGCTTTCGTACGTCGACGTTGCGCGCGACGAGGGCGGCGTTGCGCGCATGCAGACGATGCTAGGGGACCGCGATGAGGTGCACCCGCCGTTCGCGCCGCCCTGGCTGAAGGCGGGCTCGCGCCTCATCGGCCAGACGGCGAACATCCTCCTCTTCCTCGGCGAGCGGCATGCGCTCGCGCCGCGCTCCGACGCCGGGCGCTTGTGGACGCACCAACTGCAGCTGACGATCGCCGACCTCGTCGCCGAGGTGCACGATACACATCATCCTATCGCGTCGTCACTCTACTACGCCGAGCAGCGGACCGAAGCGCGGCGGTGCGCGCACCACTTCACCGGCGAGCGCCTGCCGAAGTATCTCGGCTACTTCGAGCGCGTGCTCACTGCCAATCCGCGCGGCCCGCGCCATCTCGTCGGAGCGAGCCTCACCTACGCCGATCTGTCGATGTTCCAGGTGATCGACGGCCTCGGCTACGCGTTCCCGAATGCGATGAAGCGCATCGCGCGACGGATCCCGAACCTGCGGCACCTGCACGCCGACGTCGCGTCACAGCCGCGGATCGCTGCATACCTCGCGTCGGAGCGCCGCGTCGCGCACAGCGAGGACGGCATCTTCCGCCACTACCCCGAGCTCGACCGCTGAACCGCGGTTATGGAAACGCGGGAATGTGCGGATCGATCCCGCGGTCCTCGGCTTCGGGGTGGCGGCCGCGCATCGCGTCGCGGACCTCGTTCAGCCGGTGATCGGGCACGTCGGCCATCACGAGGATGCGGCCGGCGTCGATCGCGTCGCTGAACTGGCGCAGGCGCGAATTGGGGGTCGAGCTACCCACCATGCTCGATACCCAGGTTCCGAAGAGCGCGCCGACGATGCAGGCCCCGAGCACCGTCACGATCTGCCAGCGCTCGTCGGGGATGAGCGTCGTCACGAGTGCGACACCGACGGCGACGCCGAGCACGGCGCCGATCCCGAATCCGATCTGCGCACCGTGCACGAGATCGGACTTCTGCAGCAGGTTCGCTTCGTGCAGACCCTGCATCGAGGTCCCGCGACGCGCGAGGACGTGGATGTGGCGCTCGTCCACGCGCGCGAGCAGCAGGTCGTCCATCATCCGGCGTGCGCTCGGGAGATCGGGCATCAGGTAGAAGAGTCGTCGACGCATGATCGAATGCCTCCGTCAGGTCGATTGAAGTCGGGACGAGGGAGCAGAAATTGCGATCCCTCTCCCCCAAACGGCTTGGGCAGGCGCCTGCTACGATTCGTTCCTCGCCGACGACGCGCGGCTTCGCGCAAGGCCCGAGGAGCTCCAGCATGAGACGCATGGCCGCAGTGGCGCTCGCCCTGATGCTCGCCGTCCCGAACGCCGTGGCGGAGATCAGGATCGGATTGATGGTCTCTGCGACCGGACCCACGTCGGCGATCGGCATTCCGCAGCGCAACACCGGCGAGATCCTGCCGCGCACGATCGGTGGCGAGCGCGTCCGCTACTACTCGCTCGACGATGGCGGCGACACGACGCGCGCCGTGCAGAACGTGAAGAAGCTGATCCAGGAGGATCACGTCGACGCGGTGATCGGACCGTCGACGACGCCGAGCGCGCTCGCGATCCTCGATGTGATCGCCGAGGCGAAGGTGCCGCTCCTTGCCACCGTCGGCAGCTCGTCGGTCGTCGAGCCCCTCGACGCGAAGCGCCGCTGGGTGTTCAAGACGACGCAGAACGACGACCTGATCGCGTCGGCGCTGCTGGGGCACATGGTGAAGCACGGTGTGCACACGGTCGGTTTCATCGGCTTCTCGGATCCGTACGGCGACAACTGGCTCAAGGTGTTCGGCGCGCTCGGCGCGAAGTGGGGTGTACGCGTCGTCGCGACCGAGCGCTACGGCCGCACCGATTCGAGCGTCGTCGGCCAGGTGCTGAAGCTGATCGCCGCGAGGCCCGACGCGATGCTGATCGCCGCGGTCGGCGGCCCGGCGGTGCTCCCCGAGGCGACGCTGCGCGAGCAGGGCTATGCCGGCGCGATCTACCAGACGCACGCCGTCGCGACGCAGGATTTCATCCGGCTCGGCAAGGACAAGGTCGAAGGTACGATCCTCGCCGCCGGCCCGATGCTCGTCATCGACGAGATCCCCGACAGCAACCCGACGAAGAAGGTCGCGCTCGGCTACATCGCAAGCTACCGTAAGGCGTTCGGCGTCGCCCCGGCGACGTTCGGCGCCAATGTATGGGACGCGGGAATTCTCCTCGATCGCGCGATTCCCACCGCGCTGAAGCACGCGAAGCCGGGGACCGAAGCATTCCGTGCGGCGCTTCGCGACGCGCTCGAAAGCGAGAAGGAGGTGGTCGGCTGCCAGGGCGTGTTCAACATGTCGGCGACGAACCACAACGGCATGGACGAGCGCGCGCGCGTGCTGGTGACGATCCAGGGTGGGCGCTTCCGGCTGCTGCCCGAGTAGCGTGCCGATCACCGGTATCCTGCTCGCCGCCGGGCGCGGCTCGCGCTTCGGCGCCGACAAGCTGATGGCGGTGCTGCCCGCCGCGTTCGGCGACATCGCGGCCGGGACGCCGATCGGGGTGGCTGCCGGCATCAACCTCCACCGCGCGATCACCGACACCCTCGCCGTCGTTCGCGCCGATCGGCCGGCCTTCGCCGCGCTTCTTCGCGACCACGGGCTGCACACGGTCGCGTGCCCCGACGCGGACCGCGGAATGGGCGCGACGCTCGCGTGCGGGGTCACCGCGTCGCGCGATGCCGACGGATGGGTAGTCGCGCTCGCCGACATGCCGTGGATTCGCCCGAAGACGATCGGTGCGATCGTCGCGGCGCTCGCCTCCGGCGCGGACATCGCTGCGCCGGTATTCGGCGGGCGGCGCGGTCATCCGGTCGGATTCGCGCGCCGGCACCTCGACGCGCTCGCGGCATCGTCGGGGGACGCCGGGGCCAGGGCAATCGTCGAGGTCCATCAAGATGAGCTGACGCTGATCGATGTCGACGATCCGGGTGTCGTGCGCGACGTCGACGTGCCGCACGATCTTTCGGGCGGTTGACCGGCGTACCCGGTTGCCGGAATACTTCGGCCCACAAGGAGCCGCCCGTGCGTCGCCAGGGGCCGCTTCATCGCCGATCGGTCGACAACGAGGAGGAGAGGATGGATATCAGGTTCGCGAGATTCGCAATGGCTTGCTGCATCGCCGTGCTCGCCGCAGGAGCGGCGTCCGTTGCGGAGGCCGCAGACGGAACGATCGTGCTCGGGGCTGCGGTCTCGCTCACCGGGAAGTACTCGGTCAACGGCAAGAACACCCAGGACGGCTACAACCTTGCCGTGAAGACGATCAACGATCGGGGCGGCGTCAAGGTCGGTGACAAGCACTACGACCTCAAGGTCGTCTACTACGACGACGAGTCGACGTCGGCGCGCGGCGCGCAGCTCGTCGAGCGGCTGATCAGCCAGGACCACGTCAACTTCGTCCTCGGGCCGTACAGCTCGGGGCTCACCAAGGCGATCGCGCCGATCACCGAGAAGTACAAGATCCCGATGGTCGAGGGCAACGGCGCTGACCGCGCGCTGTTCACGAAGGGCTACAAGTACCTGTTCGCCGTGCTCAATACGTCCGACTACTACCTGCGCGCCGCCGTCACGATTCTCGCCGAGGAGGCGAAGAAGGAGGGGCGCGACCCGAAGACGCTGAAGATCGCGATCGCGATCGAGAACGACGACTTCTCGCAGGACGTTCGCGACGGCGTCATCGAGGACGCGAAGAGGTACGGCATGCAGGTCGTGATCGACGACAAGCTTCCCGCCGACCTCAACGACATGAGCGCGACGCTGACCAAGGTTCGCGCGCTGAAGCCCGATGCGCTGATGATCTCCGGGCACGAGAAGGGGGCCGTGCTCGGCATCCGCCAGGTCGCCGCGGACAAGATCTACGTGCCGATGCTGGCGCTCACCCACTGCGACTCGGCGAAGATCACCGAGAAATTCGGCAAGGATGCCGACTACGCGTTCTGCGGCTCGCAGTGGGACGTCAGCATGACGTACACCGACCACTGGTTCGGTAACTCGCAGCAGTACGCCGAGATGTTCAAGAAGGCGTTCGACTACGCGCCACCGTACCAGGCTGCCGAGTCGACGGCGACGGTCGAGGTCTTCGCCGATGCGATCGCGCGTGCCAGCTCGCTCGACCCGCAGAAGGTGCGTGATGCGATCGCGGCGACCGATCTGATGACGTTCTACGGCCCGGTCAAGTTCGACGCCACCGGCAAGAACATCGCGAAGTCGATGGTCATGTACCAGGTGCAGAACGAGAAGTACGTCGTCGTCGCGCCGGCGAAGTGGGCGAGCGGCAAGCCGATCTTCCCTGCGCCGCAGTGGGACGCGCGCAAGTAGCGCACTGAGGCCCTCACCGCCGGCGGCGGCGGGGGCTCGCGCGATGTCGAATCTAGGCGTTCTCCTCGACGCGCCGATCCTGCTGCTCCAGCTCGTCGCGAGCGGCATCCTGGTCGGCGCGATCTTCGCGCTCGTCGCGTACGGGATGGCGCTCGTTTGGGGGGTGATGAACATCATCAACATCGCCCAGGGCGAGTTCGTGATGCTGGGCGGCTACATCGTGTTCTACCTCGCGCGCGGCGGGGTTCCGCCGGTGCTCGGCATTCCGCTCGCGGCAGTGGCGATGTATGGCGTCGGCATTGTGCTCTATCGCGCCGTCATCTGGCGGATCGTCGACCGCGACATGTTCACGTCGATCCTCGCCACCTTCGGCATCAGCATCCTCCTGCAGCAGCTCGCGAACCAGCTCTTCAGCTCGGACATCCGCACGGTCCCTTCGGGACTGCCGAGCCTGCTTTTCGCCGGCGGGATGATCTCGCTCCCCGAGATCAGGCTCGTCGGATTCGCGACGGCGATCGTCGTCGGGGCGGTGCTGGTCGTGTTCCTGCGCAGCACGCGGATGGGCCGCGCGATCCGCGCAACTTCGCAGAATGCGCGCGCCGCCCGCGTCCTCGGCGTCGACACCGGACGCGTCTATGCGGCGACCTTCGCACTCAATTGCGCGATCTGCGGGGCCGCGGGCGGCCTCGTCGTGATGACGTGGTTCGTGCAGCCCTACCTCGGACTCACCTACACGCTGCGCTCGTTCATGATCGTGATCGTGGCCGGGCTCGGCAACCTTCCGGGCGTGATAGCAGCCGGCGCCGGGCTCGGCATCGTCGAGGAATTCGCGGGCTTCGTGCTCGGCGCCGAGTACCAGACCGCGTTCATCTTCCTGCTCCTGATCGGCATCCTCGTCGCGCGCAACTTAGCACTTGCACGACACCGGCGGTATCTCGAATGACCGGCACGCGGCGCGACCTCGCGATCATGCTCGCGATCGGCGCGGCCGGCATCGTTGCGCCGTGGATCGTCCCTGCGATCACCACCCAGCTCGCGTTCCTGTGGCTGATGATCCTGTTCGCGCTGACCTGGGACATCAACGGCGGTCAGATGGGATACAACTCGTTCGGCAACGTGTTCTTCTTCGGCGTCGGCGTGTACGCCTGCGCGCTGGTGCAGCGCGATTCCGGGCTTTCCTATTACCCGGGACTCTTCGCGGGCATCGGCGCAGGCGCGCTTTGCGCTGCCGTCTGTGCGCTGGTCCTCGGGCCGGCGTTGCTCGCGATCCGCGGCCACTACTTCGCGATCGCGACCCTCGGGCTCGCCGTCGCGGCCGCCGACCTCGCGTCCGCGTGGGAATACATCGGTGCGGCGTCGGGCATGGCGACGCCGGTGTACCCCGGCGCGATCGCGGGCCGCTCGCGCTTCTTCTACTACCTGCTGTTCGTGCTTGGAGCGCTCACTTTCTTCACGGTGCGCCGGCTCTACGCAGCGCGCATCGGGCTTGCGATCAACGCGATCCGCGATGACGAGGAAAAGGCCGTGGCGATGGGGCTCCACGCGACCCGGTACAAGGTCTTCGCGTGGTGCGTATGCGCGCTGTTCCTGGGCGCCGCGGGCGGTCCGGTCGGCAACCTGGTCGGATTCATCTCGCCGGCCGACCTCGCGTTCGCCGGCGCGACGTTCGGCGTCTGGATGGTGCTGATGGCGGTGCTCGGCGGCAAAGGGACGCTGTGGGGACCGGTGCTCGGCGCGACGCTGTTCCACGCGACGCAGGAGCTCTTCTGGACCTATCTCCTCGGCTGGCAGCGGGTGGCGATGGGCCTGCTGATCGTCGTCATCGTCGTCTTCTTCCCGACCGGCATCCTCGGTCTCGGCTCGCGCGCGCGCCGCAGCGCGGCGGAGCCGCCACTGCGGCCGGGGGCTCCGCCCGCATCGTGACCGCACTTCTCGAAGTTCGCGGCGTCAGCAAGAGCTTCGGCGGGGTCGTCGCCAACCGCGATGTCTCGCTCGACGTGCCGCGCGGACGCATCACCGGCCTCATCGGTCCCAACGGCTCGGGCAAGACGACGCTGTTCAACTCGATCGCGGGGCACCACCCGATCGACTGCGGCTCGATCCGCTTCGACGGGCGCGAGATCTCGCGACTGCGCGCCGGGCGAATCGCCCGGCTCGGGCTGATCCGCACGTTCCAGCAGACGCACGTCTACGGCGGCCTCTCGTGCCTGCAGAACCTCGAGATCAGCACCGCGCAGTCCGGCGAGACGCTCTTCACGATGTTGCGCGCGGCGTCGGTGCAGGTGACCGGCCGCGCCGAGGCGCTGCTCGAGTTCGTCGGACTCTACGCCAAGCGCCATCATCTCGCCGGACAGCTCTCGTTCGGCCAGCAGAAGCTTCTCGAGTTCGCGATGGCGCTGATGAACGAGCCGAAGCTCCTGCTCCTAGACGAGCCCACTGCGGGGATCAATCCGGTGCTGATCAACGGGCTCGTCGACCGACTGAAGCGCGCCAACGCCGAGCTCGGCATCACGCTTCTCGTCATCGAGCACAACATGCGGGTCATCATGAACCTCGCGAGTCACATCTACTGTTTCGCGCACGGCGAGCTGCTCGCGCAGGGTAGCCCCGACGAAGTGCGCCACGACCCGCGCGTCGTCGAAGCGTATCTCGGGGGACGCTGATGGCCGGGCCGGGCGAACCGGGGCGAACGATCGGTTACGGTTTCGGGGCCACCGACGTCGTGATGTCGGTCGACGAGGTCACCGAAGCCGCAGCCGAGCTCGCCGGCGAAGGCGTCGCGATCGACGAGCTTTCCCGGCTTGCCGGAGGCGAACCGCTGGTCGCGATAGACCGTCTGGTCGCGGGATACGGGAAGATGCAGATCCTGCACGGATTCGATCTGCGCGTCGCGCGCGGCCAGTCGCTGTGCCTGATCGGCCCGAACGGCGCCGGCAAGTCGACGGTGCTGCACTCGATCCAGGGCTTCACTCGCGTCTTCTCGGGGACGATCCGCGTCGACGGACGCGACGTGACGCGGATGTCGGCGCACCGGAAGCTTCGCGATGCCGGGGTCGCGTACGTGCTGCAGGACAACTCCGTCTTCCCCGACATGACGGTCGAGGAGAACCTGCTGATGGGGGGCTACCTGCTGCCGAATCGGCACGAAGCGCGACACGCGACCGACCGCGTGCTCGAGCGCTATCCGCGCCTCGCCGAACGCCGCCGCCAGGATGCGGGCGTGCTGTCGGGCGGGGAGCGCCGCCTGCTCGAAATCTCGCGCGCGCTGATCATGGATCCATCGGTGCTGCTGGTCGACGAGCCGTCAATCGGACTCGAGCCGCGCTACATCGACATGGTGTTCGAGATCCTCGCCGACCTTCAGCGGACCGAGCGGAAGACGATCATCATGGTCGAGCAGAACGCGAAGAAGGGCCTCGAGTTCGCCGACCTCGGCTACGTGCTGGTGGCGGGACGCATCGCCCTCGCCGGGTACGGCCGGACGCTCCTCGCGGATCCCGAAGTCGGGCGCCTGTTTCTCGGCGGGTAAGCGCGGCCGGTCATTGCCACAGGCCGGGTTGATGGTCGATCTCGGCGAGCGAATCCTCGCGCTCGCGCCACCACGCTCTGAACTCGCGCTCCGGAAGCGGCTGCGTGTAGAGGTAGCCCTGGGCTTCCTCGCAGCCGTGGCTCCTCAGGTATTCGGCCTGCGCCGCCGTCTCGACGCCCTCGGCGATGCAGCGCAGCGACAGCGAATGCGCCATCGCGATGATCGCCTGGGTGATCGCCTCGTCGTTGCGGTGCCTGCCGAGGCCGTGCACGAATCGCTGATCGATCTTGAGGCCCTGGATCGGCAGCCGGGCGAGGTAGGAAAGGCTCGAGTAGCCGGTTCCGAAATCGTCGATCGTGATCGACACGCCCATCTGCTTCAGCCGCATCAGCGTCGCCACGACGCGCTCGGGATGCGAGATGATGACGCTTTCGGTGATCTCGAGGTCGAGATAGTGCGGCGCGAGGCCGCTCGCCTTCAACGCCTCTTCGAGCGTCGCCAGCCACTCGTCGTGCTCGAGCTGCTGCACTGAGAGGTTGACCGACAGCCGCAGCGGGATGTCCTGGCGGTGCCACTGGACGACCTGGCGGCAGGCGTCGCGCAGCACGCGCGCGCCGAGATCGTGGATCATCCCGGACTCCTCCGCGACGGGGATGAACTCCGACGGCAGAACGACCCCGCGCTCGGGGTCGCGCCAGCGCAGCAGCGCCTCGACGCCGCAGGCGCGGCCGCTCCTGAGCTCGATCTGCGGCTGATAGACGAGGAAGAACTCGTCGTCCATCAGCGCACGGCGCATGTCGGTCTCGAGCTGCAGCCGCTGCTGCAGCCGCGTATTCATCTCGGCCTCGTAGAAGCGCCAGGCGTTGCGCCCGGCGTCTTTCGCCGCATACATCGCCGTGTCGGCCTGCTTGATCAGCGCCACGCTGTCGTGCGCGTCGAGCGGGTACATGGCGACGCCGATCGAACAGGTGAGCGTCGGCGTCTGGTCACCGAGCCGGAACGGAGCGAGCAGCGATTCGCGAATGCGCTGGATCACCGCCAGCACTTCGAGCGATCCCTGCGCCGGGTCGAGCCCGGGGAGGATCACGACGAACTCGTCGCCGCCGAGCCGCGCCACGGTGTCGCTTTCGCGCGTGGCGCCGACGAGCCGCTGCCCGATCGCGCGCAGCAACTGGTCGCCGGCATCGTGGCCAAGCGTGTCGTTGATGCGCTTGAAGTGATCGAAGTCGAGGAACAGGCAGCCGACCAGCGTGCCGTCGCGATGCGCCTGCGCGATGATCTGTCGCAGCCGCTGATTGAGGAGCGATCGGTTCGGCAGGCCGGTGAGGATGTCGTGCTGCGCGAGCTTGAACGCGTGCGCGGTGGCGATCTCGAGCTCGCGGGTGCGCTGCGCGACCTTGTCCTCGAGCGTCCGCTGGTAGTTCGCCACCTGCTCCTGCGAGCGCGCGAGGCGCTGCGTCATGTGATTGAACGTATGCGTCAGGAGGCCGAGCTCGTCGGATGAGCGCGCCGGCACCCGCACGTCGAGCCGCCCGGCGCCGACCGCGCGTGCGGCGCGCATCAGGCGGTGCATCGGCGCGACCAGCCGCCGCGTGAGGATCACCGTGGCCACGACCGCCATGACGATCAGCACGGCGGCGACGATAAGCGCTCCGACCATCTGGTCGAGCAGCACGGCGCGCTGCGGATCGAAGCTCATCCCGAGGCGGATGTAGCCGAGCGGCGCCTGCAGGCGCGCCGCGCGATCGGCGAGGCCCGCCGCGCGCACGCTGTTGGTATTGGACGCCGGCGTTCCGATGCGCGCGCCGACCGGGGTGACCGGCGTCACGAATTCGAGGAATCGCCCCTCGGGAAGGATGCGGTCGACGACGCGCGTCGGACCGCTGCGCGGCGGAAGCTCGCCGGCCATGAGCGCGGGGATCACGCCATCGCGCAATGCGGGCGCGAGGTAGCGCACGGCGACGACCTGTTGTGCGGCGTCGAGAACGTAGACGTAGGCGAAATTCGCCTCGTCGGGGAGGCTTTCGAGGATATGCGCGAGGCTCGCCGCGTCGTGATCGTGCAGTCCCTGCGCCGAAAGGTCGGCGAGCATCTGCGACAGTGTTTCCCCCTGCACGCGCAGTTGCCGGTCGGTATCGGTCCACTGGCGATAGAACACGAATGCCGTCACGGCGACGGCCGTGAGTACGATGAGCGCGATCGACAACAGATTGAACTTGGTGGCGAGCCGGGTCCTGACCGGCGGCAGCTCGATCGGCCGTCCGGTGTCGGTGGTCAGGGGTGTGCTGTCCTGGCGGGCGCCGCGTCGCATGGCCGCGAGATCACTCCGGGTGCATCCGCCCGGCCGGACCGAGCGGATCGGCCGTGACGCTCGTGCAAAAGTCTACCATCGGGTGTCCGGGCCGCCTCGCATTGGCGACGCGCGGCGCGTCAGCTAGACTGCGGGCAGGGGGCAGGTCGCCGCCGAGATGGTTCGCTGCGGTGCCTCGTCCGTGCCGGAATTTGCCAGGAGATACCCCGATGTCAGCGATCCAGTCCGTGTTGCAGGAGGAACGTGTATTCCAGCCCTCGGCCGCGTGGGCAGCCCAGGCGAACGTGAAGAAAGCCGACGCCGACGCGATGCACGCGAAGGCTGCGCGTGACTTCGAGGGCTTCTGGGGTGACCTCGCGCGCGACCGGCTACTGTGGCACAAGCCGTTCACGAAGACGCTGAACGAGAGCAACGCACCGTTCTACAAGTGGTTCGAGGACGGTCAGCTCAACGTGTCGTACAACTGTCTCGACCGCAACCTGCAGAACGGCAACGCGAACAAAGTCGCGCTGATCTTCGAGGCCGACGACGGCAAGGTGACGAAAGTCACTTATCAGGACCTCTATCACCGCGTATGCCGCCTGGCCAACGGACTGAAGTCACTCGGCGTCGGGAAGGGGGATCGCGTCGTCATCTACATGCCGATGTCAGTCGAGGGCGTCGCGGCGATGCAGGCGTGTGCGCGCATCGGTGCGCCGCACTCGGTCGTGTTCGGCGGCTTTTCGGCGAAGTCGCTGCAGGAGCGCATCGTCGACGCCGGCGCGGTCGCGGTCATCACCGCCGACGAGCAGATGCGTGGCGGCAAGGCGATTCCACTGAAGCCGGTCGTCGACGAGGCGTTGGCGATGGGGGGCTGCGAGACCGTGAAGAACGTGATCGTCTATCGGCGCTCCGGTGGTGCGGTCGATCTCGTCAAGGGCCGCGACGTCTGGATGCACGATCTCGTCGCAAAGCAGTCCGATACCTGCGAGCCCGAATGGGTCGACGCCGAGCATCCACTGTTCATTCTCTACACGTCGGGATCCACCGGAACGCCGAAAGGCGTGCAGCACAGCTCGGCAGGCTACCTGCTGTGGGACATGCTGACGATGGATTGGGTGTTCGACTTGAAGGACAAGGACATCTTCTGGTGCACCGCGGACATCGGCTGGGTCACCGGGCACAGCTACATCGTGTACGGGCCGCTCGCGTCCGGCGCGACCGAGGTCGTGTTCGAGGGCGTGCCGACGTTCCCCGACGCGGGCCGCTTCTGGAAGATGATCGCCGACCATCGCGTCAACGTCTTCTATACCGCGCCGACGGCGATCCGCGCGCTGATCAAGGCGAACGCGTCGGTGCCGTCGACCGCACCGTCGAATTACGACCTGTCGAGCCTGCGCCTCCTTGGCTCGGTTGGCGAGCCGATCAATCCCGAGGCCTGGATCTGGTACTACACGAACGTCGGCCGGGAAAAGTGTCCGATTGTCGACACCTGGTGGCAAACGGAAACCGGCGGCATCCTCATCAGTCCGCTTCCCGGCGTGACGCCGCTCGTTCCCGGATCGTGCACGGTGCCGCTTCCAGGGGTCATGGCGGCGATCGTCGACGAGACCGGGCACGAAGTGCCGAACGGCCAGGGGGGCATGCTGGTCGTGAAGCGCCCGTGGCCGGCGATGATCCGCACGATCTGGGGCAACCCGGAGCGTTATCGCAAGGGGTACTTCCCCGAGGAGCTCGGCGGCAAGCTCTATCTTGCCGGCGACGGCGCAGTCCGCGACGCGAAGACCGGCTACTTCAGGATCGTCGGGCGCATCGACGACGTGCTCAACGTTTCCGGGCACCGTCTCGGGACGATGGAGGTCGAGTCCGCGCTCGTCGCGAATCCGATCGTCGCCGAAGCCGCGGTCGTCGCGCGTCCCGACGAGATGACCGGCGAGGCGATCTGTGCGTTCGTCGTGCTGAAGCGCGCGCGGCCCACGGGCAGCGAGGCTGCCGACCTCGCGAAGCAGTTGCGCGACTGGGTCGGCAAGGAGATCGGCGCGATCGCGAAGCCCAAGGACATTCGCTTCGGCGACAACCTGCCGAAGACGCGCTCGGGCAAGATCATGCGGCGGCTGTTGCGCTCGATCGCCAAGGGCGAGGAGATCACGCAGGACGTGTCGACGCTCGAGAACCCGGCGATCCTCGAGCAGCTCAAGCACTCGGTTTAGGACAGCGCTGCCCTGATGCCGGTCAGCGCGTGACGGTCAGCGTCGTCTTCATGCCTTCGGCGTAGTGCCCCGGCTCGTTGCAGAACAGCAGGTACGAGCCGGGCGCGAGGTCGAGGTTCAGCGTGCCCGAGCGGCCCGGCGCGAGGTCGCCGACCTCGCCGAGCGAATGGATCTTGTGCTCGTCGACCTCCTGCTTCGCGCGGTCGTACGGAAGCGCCTTCTTTCCCGGGTCGCGCAGCACCAGGACTTCGTGGACGAGCGTCTTCGAGCGGTTGATCGCCCGCAGCGTGACGGGGCCCGCCTTGATCGTGCGATGGTCGAGAACGATCTCCATCCGGGTGACCGACGGGTCCGTCGACGTGTCCTCGAGCAGCGCCGTCACGGTTTGCCGCGCAGCGGCCGCATGCGCGGCCGGCGTCAGAAGGAGGACGGTCGCAACGCAGGCTGCGACCTGAATGCAGGCGATTCGACGTAACATGAGCGACTCCCTTTGCGATTGATGGTTCGACGGGGGGGCGCTGCACCCGCATCCACCCGACGCAGGCGGCTTCGAGCGACCCATCGGCAATCGTGACCGACCTCCATCGGACGGCCACGGTGACGAAAGGTTCTGCGGACGAGCGGATCGAGCGCGGATGCGGCGGCGCTCCTCTTCGCGCATTGTGCGCGTGCTAGACTCGTCGCGCAGACCGCGATGGATCCGAGCCAAAACGCGCACCTCACCGCCTTGTCCCCGCTCGACGGGCGTTACGCCGGCAAGGTCGAGGCGCTGCGAGGTCATTTCTCCGAGTTCGCACTGGTCCGCAATCGTGTGCGGGTCGAGCTCGCCTGGCTGCTCGCGCTCGCGCAGGAGCCGGGGATCGACGAGCTGCCCCCGTTTTCCGTCGCCACGCGCAACGCGATCCTCGACGCGTGCACGGCGTTCTCGCCCGCCGATGCCGCGCGCGTCAAGACGATCGAGGCGCGGACCAATCACGACGTCAAGGCCGTCGAGTACTGGCTGAAGGAGCGTTTCGCGGACATGCCCGATGTCATGCGGGCTGCGGAGTTCATCCACTTCGCGTGCACGTCCGAGGACATCAACAACATCGCCTACGCGCTGGCGCTGCGCGACGCCCGGCGCGACGTGCTGTTGCCGGAGCTCGAAGCGGTGACGGGCGAGTTGCGCGAGCTCGCGCACCGGCACGCCGGCCTGCCGATGCTCGCGCGCACCCATGGGCAGGCAGCGACGCCGACGACGCTCGGAAAGGAAATGGCCAACGTCTGCGCGCGGCTCGAGAGAGCGATTGCGGCGCTGGCGCGAGTGCCGATCAAGGGCAAGATGAACGGCGCGGTCGGCAACTACAACGCGCACATGGTCGCCTATCCAGAGGTCGACTGGGAGCGCCTCTCGGCAAGGACCGTCGCCGGGCTCGGCCTCGAGTTCAATCCGTACACGACGCAGATCGAGCCGCACGACTGCATCGCCGAGTACTGCGATGCGGTCGCGCGCGCGAACACCGTGCTGATCGACCTCGATCGCGACCTCTGGGGATATATCTCGCTCGGATACTTCCGGCAACAGATGAAGGAGGGCGAGGTCGGCTCGTCGACGATGCCGCACAAGGTGAATCCGATCGACTTCGAGAATTCCGAGGGCAACCTTGGCATCGCCGACGCCCTGCTGCGCCACCTCGCCGAAAAGCTTCCGGTTTCGCGCTGGCAGCGCGATCTCACCGATTCGACGGTGCTGCGCAACCTCGGCGTGGCGCTCGGACACTCGCTGCTGGGTTGGGTGGCCCTGAGGCAGGGACTCGCGAAGCTCGAGGTCGACGCCAGTCGCGTCGCGGCCGACCTCGACGCGAACTGGGAGGTGCTCGCCGAGGCGATCCAGACCGTGATGCGGCGCTACGGGCTGCCGGAGCCGTACGAGCAACTGAAGGCGCTGACGCGCGGCAGGACCGGCATGAGCGCCGGCGCGCTGCGCGAGTTCATCGGCGGGCTCGCGCTCCCGGACGATGCGAAGGCGCGGCTGCTTGCGCTGACGCCCGCCACCTACGTCGGTCTCGCCCCAGCGCTCGCGCAGCGCGTCTGACGCCGCACGTTCGCGCCACATGTCTGCCTTCCGTGCACGGCGGCAAGGCCGGCGGGGAGCGGCCGGAGGGGCCTGAAGTCCGTGAACGCGTGCCTGCGGGTACCCGGCGCGGCTCGCCAGGTGTGCATCTCCGGCATGCGAACGCTCAGCTGGGCGCGGGGAGCCCGGCACCACTTCTCGGCCGCCGCAGTCGCACACCTGGCGAAGCC
>DASVWR010000158.1:0-41694 GCA_036393115.1 Casimicrobiaceae bacterium | reverse complement strand
GCATCATCGCGAGCAGCGTGCCGAAGACGATGCCGAGGATGATCACCAGCACGGTGAGCTCGATCGTGAACGCCATCCCGACCTTGATCAGGTACGGGAGGTTGCGGATGATGACGCCGAAGTCGAATTGTCCGAACATCGCCGCGCCCGTCCGCCGTCAGTGACCGCCGGCCCGCACCGCCGGGCCGATGAATCCCGGTATCGCCACGCGCCGCTCGACCCAGCGCATGCCGTAGATGACGACGATGTTGGTCAGGATGTAGAGGATCGTCGCTCCGGTGAACGCCTCGAAGACCTGGAAGCTGAACTCCTGCATCGCACGCGCCGCTGCAGTGAGCTCGACGACTCCGATCGTGAGCGCCACCGACGAATTCTTGATGATGTTCAGGAACTCCGACGTGAGCGGAGGCAGGATGATGCGAAAGGTCATCGGCAGAATGACGTAGCGATAGGTCTGCGGCAGCGTGAGGCCGAGCGCGGTGCCCGCCATCCGCTGCCCGCGCGGCAGCGCCTGGATGCCCGCGCGCACCTGCTCGGCGACTCGCGCCGACGTGAAGAAACCGAGGCAAAGCACCGCCGGAACGTAGGAAGCCCACGGCGGCGGCATATGCTTGATCGCGTCGCCGACGTGCTTCGGCAAGAGCTCCGGAAGCACGAAGAACCACAGGAACATCTGCACCAGCAGCGGAATGTTGCGGAAGATCTCGACGTAGCCGCTGCAGAACCGCCCCACCCACTTGCGCGGAGTCGTCCGCATGACGCCGATGATCGCCCCGAGGATCAGCGCGATCACCCACGCCGCCAGCGCCGTGGCGAGCGTCCATACGAGGCCGACGAGCAGCGTATGCAGATAAGTGCCGCTTCCTTCCGGGGTCAGGTCCCAGAAGATCTTCCAGTTCCAGTGGTAGTTCACGCGTCGTCCCCCTGCTCTACGCGGGTACCGCGCTTGCGGCTGCGCCGATGTGCGGCGGGGGGCCTCCTCGCCCCCCGCCGTCGTGCTTCGTCACGCTGCGCGTCGCCGACCGACGCGCGGCGGCATCACTCGTAGACCTTCGGATCCGGCGAATCGGTCGGATTGGCGAATACCCTCTTCAGCGAATCGGAGATCGGAACGTTCAGATTGATCCCCTTCGGCGGAACCGGGCTCTCGAACCACTTCTTGTAGATCGTCTCGATCTCGCCGCTCTTGTAGAGCTTCGTCATCTCGTCGTCGACGACCTTCTTGAACTCGGGATCGTCCTTGCGGAACATCAGGCTGTACGGCTCGAGCCCGAGGCTGTCCTTCGAGATATGAAAGTCGGCCGGGTTCTTCGAGTTGGCGACGAGGCCAGCGAGCAGGATGTCGTCCATCAGGAACGCCTTGGCACGACCGGTCTCGACCATCAGGAAGGCGGCCGGATGATCATTCGCCGACAGCACCGTCATTCCCATGTTCTTCGACGTGTTGAGCTCGTTCAGCGCCTTGATGTCGGTCGTTCCCGCCGTCGACACGACGGTCTGTCCCTTCAGGCTGTCGATCGTGTCCATGTGGTCTGCCGCCTTCGACACCCAGCGGTACTTGATGACGAAGTAGGTCATTCCGAAGTCGACCTGCTTCTTGCGCTCGGCGTTGTTGGTGGTGGAGCCGCACTCGAGGTCGATCGTGCCGTTCGCCATCAGCGGGATCCGCGTCGACGACGTGACCGGGTTCAGCGCAACCTTGATGTCCGGCATCTTGAGCTTCGCCTTGACCGCATCGACGATCTGGTAGCAGATGTCCATCGCGTAGCCGATCGGCTTCTGGTTCTGGTCGAGATACGAGAACGGAATCGACGCGTCGCGGTAGCCGATCGTGATCGTCCCGGTGTCCTTGACCTTCTTCAGTGTTCCGGTGAGTTCCTGGGCCAGCACCGGGGCGGCGACGAACGCGAGCGCGGCGATCAAAAGCGGAAGCTTGCGGGTGTGCATGCGGTTCACTCCTCGGGCAAGTGCAGAGTTGTCGAATGGTTTGGCCCGCCTGCGCGGGCGATCGTCACGGCCCGCTTGCGCGGGTCCGCGTTCCCTCCGTGGACGGATTCTACGGGCCTGCCCGGTGAAAGTCCAAGCCGGCCACCACCGACCGTCCGCCGAACCCGGAGTCCCCGGGGCACTGCCTGCTGCGGCAAAGCCGCGTAAGCTGTGAGGGAGCGACCTTCGCACGATGTCGATCCTGCCCACGATGCGGATCCTGCCAGCGTGACGCCACCCGGAACCCGAGCCGGCACCCCGCGCCGACCACGTGCGCTCCTCACGCTCGATGCGCTGCGTTTGCTCGAACGCCGTCATGCTGCGCTGCCACTGATGGAGCGCGCAGGTGTCGCCGCGAGCGAAGTCGCGCTCGAGATGATCGCGCGGCGCGGCGCCTCGGTGGTGGTACTCGCCGGGCCCGGCAACAACGGCGGCGACGCGTGCGTGGTCGCGCGTCGATTGCACGAGCGCGGCCTCGCCGTTTGCGTTCTCGGGAGACCAGCGGCCGCCAACCTGTCACCCGAAGCGACCTCGGCGTGGGCGAGGATGCGTGCGGCGGGCGTGCGCGAGATCGACGCGCCACCCGCCGAATCGCCGGCGCTCGTCGTCGACGGATTGTTCGGAATCGGTCTCACACGCGCGATCGGCGAACCGTGGGCGCAGTGGATCGGCTGGGCGAACAGCACGGCGGCGCCGATCCTCGCGCTCGACATTCCGAGCGGGCTCGACGCTGCGACCGGCGTCGCGCGCACGCCGACGATCGTTGCCGCGCGCACCGCGACGTTCATCGCGCTGAAGCCCGGTCTCGTCACCGGTGATGGGCCCGATCATTGCGGAACCATCTCGGTGCACGACCTCGGCCTCGACGACGTCGAGCAAGCGCGCTCGGGGATCTGCCTCGAGTGGCCGATCCTTTCGCTCGAGCTCCCGGAAGTCCTCGCACGGCGGCGACGGGCAACGCACAAGGGATCGTTCGGCACCGTCGCCGTCGCCGGAGGCGCCGAGGCGATGGTCGGTGCGGCGCTCCTCGCCGGGCGAGCAGCATTGGCACTCGGCGCGGGTCGCGTCGTCGTCGAGCTGATCGCGTGCGACGCTCCGCACTTCGATCCCGTCGCACCCGAATTGATGCTGCGGGAAGCGCGCATCGACCAGGCGAATGCCCAGGTGCTCGTCGTCGATGCGCAGGCGCTCGTCGTCGGTCCCGGACTGGGGCGCAGCTCGCTCGCGGCCGATATCGTCGCGGCGGCGGTCGCACGCGACGCGCCGCTCGTGCTCGATGCCGATGCGCTCAACCTGATCTCCGACGATGCGCAGCTGACACAGGCGATCGCGCAGCGCAGTGCGGCGACGGTCCTCACGCCGCATCCCGCCGAGGCGGCACGGCTCCTGCACGGTGACACCGTCGCCGTCCAATCCGACCGCGTTGCCGCGGCCGCTGCGCTCGCGCAACGATTTCGTGCGACGACCATCCTCAAGGGCGCCGGAAGCATCATCGCCCACGCGCAAGGTGGCTTCGACATCAACGCGACCGGCAACCCGGCACTGTCGACCGCCGGATCGGGCGACGTCCTGTCGGGGATGCTGGGTGCACTCCTCGCGCAGCGCATCGCTGTCGCCGATGCCGCGCGGATCGCCGTGTGCCTGCACGGCGCTGCCGCCGATGGACTCGTCGCCGACGGCGTCGGCCCGGTCGGCGTGCGCGCGTCCGAAGTGATCGAGCGCGCGCGTGCGCTCGTCAACGCGTTACGGTAGCAGCAGCGTCGAGCCGACGGTCTGTCGCGCCTCGAGCGCGCGGTGCGCTTCGACGGCTTCGGAGAGCGGCCAGGTCTGGCGGATGTCAGCGCGGATCTTCCCGGCGCGCACCATCGCGAACAGCTCGCCCGCCATCGTCGTCAGTGCGCCACGCGCCGCGGCATAGGTGAAGAGCGTCGGGCGCGTGACGTAGAGCGAGCCCTTGCGCGCGAGCAGGCCGAGATCGAACGGCGGCACCGGTCCCGACGACGCGCCGAAGTACACGAGCATCCCGCGCGGCGCGAGACAATCGAGCGAGCCTTCGAATGTGTCCCTGCCGATCGAATCGTAGACGACCGGAACGCCTTTGCCTCCGGTGATCTCGCGCACGCGATCGACGAATTTCTCGCGCGTATAGACGACGGCGTGCGCGCAGCCGTTCTCGCGCGCGAGCACGGCCTTGGCGTCGGAGCCGACGGTGCCGATCAGCGTGACGCCGAGCGCGCGCGCCCACTGGCAGGCGATCAGGCCCACGCCGCCGGCCGCGGCGTGGAACAGAATCGTCTCGCCGCCGTGCAGCACGAAGGTCTGCCGGAACAGGTACTGCACCGTCAGCCCCTTCAGCATCAGCGCCGCTGCGGCGCGATCGTCGACGCCCTCGGGAAGGACCACCAGCTTATCGGCCGCCATCACGCGCTCGGTGCTGTAGGCGCCGACGCTGCTCGTGCAGTACGCGACGCGGTCGCCGGGGCGCACCCAGTCGACGCCCTCGCCGACCGCCTCGACGACACCTGCCGCCTCGGTGCCGATCCCCGACGGCATCGTCAGCGGGTAGAGACCGCTGCGATGATACGTGTCGAGGTAGTTGACGCCGATCGCCGTGTGGCGCACGCGCGCCTCGCCCGGGCCGGGATTGCCGACCGCCACCTCTTCGTAGCGCAGGACGTCGAGCCCGCCCTGGGAGTGGATGCGGATCGCGTGGGCCATGCGCGTCACCTCGTGCGGATCATCATGACGCTATCGTAGCGTATCGCCGGAAACGCGACGGCCGACGCTGCGTGCTACTGGACGTATCGACTCGGACGCCGGAGCGGAGCGGCACTCGCCAGTGGTCGCGCACGAGCCGCATCGGGCGGCTCGCGCAGCACCTGGCGCAGCTTGCCGCTCGGTGCATCGGGCCGCGGCGCATGCGAGTCGAGCTCGATCGCGATACCCGACGCGCCGTGTGCTGCGAGGTAGCGCACGAGGGCGTCGCGCGCCGCAGCGAAAGCTGCCGCTCGCATGCGCTCGTCGTCGCTGCAGATGCGCAGCAGCAGCCGATCGGCCGCCGTCTGGACGAGCTGGAAGCGATGCATATGGATCGCGCCTTCGACCACGTCGATGAGCGCAAGCGACGCGAGTGTCACGGTGCGGCCATCTGCCAGCGGAACTTCGAGAACATCGTCACGCCGGCCCTCGACGCGAATCGCTGGGAGCGGATTGCCGCAGCGGCATCGCTCAGGATTCACGGTGACCGAGTCGCCGAGGTCGTAGCGGATCACCGGCTGGACGCGATTGGCGAGATTGGTGATCAGCACCGTATGCGACGGCTCGCCCGGACGAGTCGGGCGATAGTCGGCATCGACCGCCTCGACGAGAACCCAATCGACATTGACGTGCAGCCAGTCGTCGGTGCAGCCGAAGGCAATGCTCATGCACTCCGAAGCGCCGTACTCGTTGACGACCGGGCAACCCCAGACGTGCTCGAGCGCGGTGCGCGCCGATGGCGGCAGCGACTCGCCGCCGGCCCACACGAGGCTGGGGTAGATGCGCAACCGCCCCGCGCGGCGCTCGTCGGCGAGCAGCCGGAGCATCGCCGGATAGGTGGCGAGATACGCCGGTCCGAACGCGTTCAACTGCGCGACGAGATCGGGCAACGGCGCCGCGATCGAGAAGCTCCGCGCAGCAAGGCCCGGCATCGTGCGGCACGCGCGCTGCCACGACGCGATGCTCGCAAAGTGCTCCGCCGTCGCGGCAACGAGCGCGGCGCGCCCACCCTTGACGAGGCCCGCGAAGCAATGCGACGCGAGATGACCGGCACTCATCTGCACGGCGATCAATGCGTCGTAGACCTCGAGTGCGAGGTCGCCCTGCACGAAGATGCCGCATTCGCCGGTGGTGCCCGAGCTCTGCCAGACGACGTAGCGATCGAGGTAGCGCTGGCCGACGCGGGAAGGATCGGCGAGAAACGCATCGATGTCGGTGCGGCGCACCGCGGCGTCGGTCACCCAGTCGTCGAATCGCCCCATGAGGTCGCGCTTGCGGGTGACCGGCAGCTCGTCTAGCGCAGGCGTCGCAGGAAGGTTCCGATACAGCTCGCGCAGGAGCGGCGAATGGCGGCGCGCGTGCGCGACCAGCGCGTCCAGGCGCAGCCGCGCCGCATCGCGCAACACATCGGTACCCGCCGCACGACCCCACCAGAGCTGCCAGACGCCGGGCCACCACGCGGCGAGACGCCCGGCGGCATGCGCGGGTGGGACCGGGATCCGGAGCGCAGTCCCGGATTCGACCGGTCCGTGATGGGTGACGATCATCCGGCGTCGGGGCCGGCCGCCCCCTCGTTGACGACACCGAGTTCGACCGGGACGCGAAGGTAGAAGATCCTGATCCCTTCGGCCCGGATCCGTTCGATCAAGCCGTTTGCTTCGACGTCGGTGACCGCGAAATCGACCGCGACGGTGAGCTCGCCCGCGAGCTCGAAGAAGTGCTCCTCGTGCAGGATCCCGTGCCGGCCGAATCCGGCGATCGCCCGGAACGCCGACCCGCCCCGGATGCCGAGAGCCTTCGCCTGCTCGAGCAGCCACTCGTAGAGCAGAACATGACGGTGCCTGTGATTCTCGTGCACGTAGAAGCGAAGGAGCGTTCCGCTCATGGCGGCGATCCCCAGGCGAAGAGCGCGCGCATCAGCAGAATACCGATGACGGTCATCAGCAGCGACCCCGCGACGTGGGCGGCGATACCGATCGTTCCCCACAGCCATTCGCGGCGCATCAGCAGCGTGGTCATCTCGGCCGAGAACGTCGAGAAGGTCGTGAGTCCGCCGAGGAAGCCCGTCATGACGAAGAGCCTCGCGTCAGGGCCCAGGAGCGCGTGCCGCGCGGCGAGCTCCATCGCGAAGCCCATCACGAGCCCGCCGCCGAGGTTCGCGGTCAGCGTGCCGAGCGGAAGGGTGGGAAAGAGCGGGTCGAGCGCGAGACCGAGTGCCCAGCGGAGCCACGCTCCGACCGCCGCACCGACGCCGACGGCAAGGATCGAACTCGACGCAACCACGCATGTCCTCCCGCCGCGACGACGGCATCGGCATCGACCGCCGGGGCCTCGATGGAGACATCGAGCCTGGTCACCCCGCTTGCCACCCCTCGGACGATTCTAGCCAACGGCTCCCAGGGTCACAAGCGACGGGACTATCATGAATTTCCGGCACTCGCCGCCGCGCACGTGGTCAATCGCACTATCAGCATCATGGAGATCTGCCGATGCGCCTCACCCGGATCGGATACTTTGCCGATTTTTTCGTCTACCCGCTGCTGCTCGTGCTCCTGGCGTGGTTCTCGCTGGACCACGAGATCGTACGCGAGCGGGTGACGTGGACGGCGGCCGCCGCGGCGGGCGTCGCGGCCTGGACGCTGATCGAGTACATCCTGCACCGCTACGTGCTGCACTGCGCCCCGCCGCTGCGCCAGATGCACGCGCAGCACCACGCCTCGCCGACGGAATTGATCGGGACGCCGAGCTGGGTCAGCGTGCCAATCTTCGTCGGGCTGGTGCTGGTGCCACTCGCTCGCTCCACGCCGGCGAGCATCGCCTGCGGCGCGACGGCGGGGCTGATGCTGGGATATCTCTGGTACGTCGCCGTCCACCACGCGACGCACCACGTGCGGGCGCGCCCGGGCACCTACCTGTATCGCGCCAAGCAGCGCCATGCGGTCCACCACCACTCGCAGCGACCGTGTAATTTCGGCGTCACCACGTCGCTGTGGGACCGCGTGTTCGGTACTACAAGTCTGCACGCATAGCGAGGCCGCGCTCGGTCATGAGTCGCGCGATCGCATCCGGACGCGGCAACGGAGTCACCGCGCCATAGCCGGTCGTCGCGAGTGCGGCTGCCGCGTTGGCGTAGCGCGCCGCGTCGAGAGGCGCATCCCCGGCGGCGATCCGTGCGAGGAACGCGCCATCGAAGCAGTCGCCGGCCCCGGTGGCATCGACCGCGTCGACCGCAACCCCCGCGACGCGCGTCCGCCGCTCACCGTCCGAAACGTAGCAGCCGTCGCGGCCCTGCTTCACGACCACAACGCGAGCGCCAAGCGCGTGGCATTGATCGGCGATGCGTTCGGCTTCGTCGGTTCCGAAAAGTGCCCTTGCATCGTCGGCGCCCGGCAGCGCGAAGTCGCAGCGGCGCAACGTCTCGATGGCGATGGCGCGCGCGCGGGCGAGCGGCCACAACGCGAGGCGCAGGTTCGTGTCGTAGGCGATCCGCGCTCCGGCGCCGCGCGCGACGTCGATCGCCGCGAAGCACGCATCGCACGACGATGGCGAGATTGCCTGGCTGATCGCCGAGAGGTGCAGGAGCCGCGTGCGCGCAAGGATCTCGTTCGGAAGATTCGCGGGCGCAATGCGAGTCGCCGCCGAGCCCGTGCGGAGGTACGAGAAGTGATGCCCGGTCTCGTCGTGGGTGACGAAATAGACTCCGGTCGGTGCTGTTGCGTCGACGATCACGCCTTCGGTGGCGACCCGCTCCGACGACCACAGCCACAGGAGATCGCGTCCGAACGGATCGTCGCCGACGCGCGTCACGTAGGCGCAGCGCGCGCCCAGGCGCGCGGCGGCGATCACCGCGTTCGACGTGTCTCCGCCGAACCCCTGCCGCCAGGTGTTGGCGCCGTCCCCGCGTCCCTGGGTGAACTCGACCATCGCCTCGCCAAGTGCGACGAGATCGAATGCGGCACCCGCCGGCCCGGCGGCACCGCTTGTATGCTGCCAACTCATCGGCCGCGTTCCGGCAATGCCCGAAACGCGCTTGCGTAAGCCGCTGCCGCCGCGGCCACGCTCGCGACATCGCTCCCCGGCCGATACAGGTTCGACCCGGTGCCGAAACCGGTCGCGCCTTCGAGCCACCACGGCGCCATGTTGTCCGGCCGGATGCCGCCGACGGCGAACACGCGTGTCGCCGGCGGAAGCACCGCGCGCCACGCGCGCAGCACCGCCGGGACCATCGCCTCGGCAGGAAAGAGCTTCAGCCCGTCGGCGCCGGCGGCGAGTACGGCGAACGCTTCGGTCGGCGTCGCCACGCCGGGCAGGCAGGCGAGGTCGAGACGCTTCGCTTCGCGAACGACCGTCGGATCGGCGTGCGGCATCACGATCAACCTGCCGCCCGCGTCGCGAACGCGCGCGACGTCCGACGCATCGACGACGGTTCCCGCGCCGACGAGGCAATCGCCGCCATGGCGATCGGCGAGCTCGCGGATGGACTGCAGCGGCCGCGGCGAGTTGAGCGGAACTTCGAGGATCCGGAAGCCTGCTGCTTGGAGAATGCCTCCGACTGCGGCGACTTCCTCCGGCGCGATCCCGCGCAGCACGGCGATCAGCGGAAGCGGCGACAGGTACGGATCAAGATCGAACGTCGGCACGCTGCGCGTCCCTTTCCTCGATGGCGGGCACGGCGAGCCAACCGGCCCGCACGGCGATGCGCCAGAGACCGTACGCGGCCGCATCGGCGGAAGCGGTTTCGCTCGCGAAGCCGGCGTCGCACAGCGCACGTTCGTAGCGATCGGCGAGCGCGTCGTCGCCGATGATCCGCACGCCGCCCGCGCCCGCACCGAGCGTGCGTGCCCAGGCGAGGCCGGCGCGGATCTCGCGGCCGATCAGGAGCCCCGACAGCCACTCGGCGACGTCATCGGGTGCGAGCTCGCCGGCGAGTGCCAGCGTGCGCGCGCCGAAGAGATCGTGCATCAGCTCGCCGGCTTCGAGACCATGCGCGACGCCGCGCGCAAACGCATCGTCGGCGCCGTCGCCCGGCGCCCCGCTCGCGAGGCGTCCGAGCATGCTGTGCTCGAGGAGGAGCGTGTAGAGCTCGCCGGTCATGAACGTCGCGAAGTCGATCACCCGGCCGCGGTCGACGCGCGCCCACTTGCTGTGCGTTCCCGGAAGCACGGCGAGGACGTCCGCTTCGCCGAGCCCCACCGCGCCGAGAAGCTGCGTCTCCTCGCCGCGCATCGCATCGGGTATTCCGCGCGTGTCGACGGTTGCCACGCCGGGAACGATCGTGAGCTCACCGCCCGGGCTGGCGACGAGGTGCTCGGCAAGTGCGGCGAGCGACGCCGGACAGTCGACGTACGGCGCCTCGACCCACCCCTGGCGGCTGCCGACCATCCCGCAGGCGATGCGCGGCGCGCGGTCGCCGCGCCACGGTCCCAGGAGCTCGAGCAACGCCGCCTCGAAGCGGCTGCCGTGGATTCTGCGCAGTCCGAGCGGCGCCGAGCGTCGCTCGCGGATCACGCCATCGGCGTCGAAGCGCCAGGCTCGCGCGAGCGTCGTACCCCAATCGATTGCAATCAGCGCGCTGGCAGTCAAATCGATACGTGCAACGATGCGCGAAACGATGCGCGGAAGGCAGTCGGGATGAGCTACCAGCGACCTGCGGCGACCTCGTCACTGGCGCGCGCGTCGACCCAACGCTCGCCTGCGGGCGTGCGCTCCTTCTTCCAGAACGGCGCCTGCGTCTTGAGGAGGTCGATCACGTAACGACAGGCGTCGAAGGCCATGTCGCGGTGCGCGCTCGTCACGACGACCAGCACGATCTGGTCCCCGGGCAGGAGCGACCCGATGCGGTGAATGACGAGCACGTCGCGTACGTCGAAGCGCGTCCTGGCGCCGTCGACGATGTCGGCAAGCGCCGTCTCGGTCATCCCCGGGTAATGCTCGAGAAACATCGCATCGACCTGCGACGCGTCGTTCTCGGCACGCACCGTCCCGACGAAGCTCGCGACGGCGCCGACGGCATGATCGCCGGCACGGAGCCGGGCGATTTCCGCGCCGGCGTCGAAATCGGCTTCCTGCACGCGCACTGTCATCGCGTGACTCTCAGCCCCCGGTGACCGGCGGAAACACGGCCACCTCGTCACCTTCGCCGATCGAAGTATCGGATCGGGCGACGCGCTGGTTGACCGCGAAACGCACCGCCCTGCCGGCGCCGAGCTCGCGGGCCCAGGCTCCGCCGCGCGCGCGCAGCGCGCGCAGGACGTCGGCGACGCTCGGGGCCGCGTCACTCGCGACAGCGAGCGTCTCCGACGCGCAATCCAGCACCTCGCGCAGGCGCGCGAGGTAGACCACGCGTACGGCGGTGACGCGCGCGGTTGTCACTGGGGCGGTGTCGACGGCATGTTGCATGGCAGCACGGCGAAGGTCGCGGCGCACTTGTGGCCGCACACTGCAATTCTAGTACGGACGATCAGAAGCGAAACTGGACGCCGAATTGAACCTGGTCCGATTCGGGCAGCGGGCCCGAGAGGCTCTCGCCGGCGAAGTGCGGGAAGCGCGCGTACTCGAGACGCAAGCCGAGCGCCGAGGTGACGTCGTAGCGCAACCCGAGGCCGTAGTTGACGCCGTCGCGATTTCGCATATCGACCGGAGAAGCGAGCGCGTAGGTCGGCGCGTTCGCAGTCTGCGCGTACCCGAGGCGCCCGTAGAGCGAAAAGCGGCGCAGGAACGACCACGCCGTGTAGACATCCGCATTCCAGCTCGCCGCCGACGCCCCGGTAGCACCGGCGAGCGACAGCCCGACTCCACCGCCCGGCATGGCCGAGCCCAGCGAATACCGGCGTTCGCGGTCGGCGGTCGAGAACGACCCCTCGACCGCGAGATCGTTCATGAAGCGATACCCGCCGAAGAGGAGCGAGCGGCGCGTCGCCGTATCGCTCGACACGGGAGGCGTATAGCGGCCCCAGGTCGAGGCGAGTCGACCGAAATCGACGCCAGCCGTGTCGACCCCGCCGTCACGGAGCTCGACGCCGCCGTAGAACCCCGATACGTCGCGCTCGGGTGCGGTGAGCCCGGCGGCACCCGCGATCGGCGCTGCCGCGACCGCGGCTAGGCACAGCATCGCAAGTATCTGATTCACCGTCATTTTCTGTATCACCCGCTGGATCGGCTTCGAGCGCCGCGACGCGTTACGCACTCACGGTTCGACGCGTCCGAGAGGCATTTGAAACCACTGCCGCCGAGTGGTTCACGCTACTCTCGGCCGGCCCCGATCGTCAATCGTTCGCGGAGTCGCCGGCGGCCCGCGGAGCCGGCTGTGCCCGCTCGACGACAAAGGCCGCAATGGCGGTGAGATCGTCCAGCCCGAAGAGCGTAAGCCCCGGGGCCTCGACCGCCGGATCGTCGGTCGCGAGCGCGACGATGTTCCGGTCGACCGGATGGAGCTTCGGCTTGCCAACCGACGGGCGCCAGACCTCGAGCTTCGGAATCGGCGCCGTCTTGTACCCCTCGACCAGCACGAGGTCGCACGGCGACAGCCTGGCGAGGCTCGCTCCCAGCGAGGGCTCCGGCGCGCCGCGGAGCTCGTGCATCAGCGCCCAGCGGACCGCCGAGCTCACCAGCACCTCGCCGCATCCCGCCTGCCGGTGGCGCCACGAATCCTTGCCCTGGTGATCGATGTCGAACGCGTGGTGCGCGTGCTTGACGAGCGAAACGGCGAAGCCGTCGGCGATCAGGCGGGGGATGAGCGCTTCGATCAGCGTCGTCTTGCCGCTGCCGGACCAGCCGGCGAAACCGAACACGCGCATCGCAGAGGGCGCGGGTCAGGCAGCGAGCGCACCGTGCTGCCAAGGGCGCCGCGCTGCACGCACGCCGACCATCGAAGCAAGACCCGGATCGACGATGGTGCCGTCCCAGATCATCACGCCGGCGGCGAGGCCCCGATCGGCGTCGAGAGCTGCGCCGATGCCGCCCGCGGCAAGCCGCGCGACGCGCGGAAGCAGAGCCGCGGCGTAAGCCTGCGTCGCGGTGCGCGGCACCCGCGCGGGCATGTTCGGAACGGCGTAATGAACGACGCCTTCGTCGACGTACATCGGGTCCGAGAGCGTCGTCAGCCGCGACGTCTCGGCGATGCCGCCGTGATCGATGCAGACGTCGACGAGCGCGGCGCCGCGCCGCATCGATTTCAGCATGGCGCGCGTGATCAGCGTCGGCGATGCGGCACCCGGCTCGAGCACCGCACCGATCACGAGATCGGCGGTCGCGATAGCATCGGCGAACTCGGCCGCCGAGCGGCCGATCCGATCGGTGATAACCGGAGTGCGCGCGCGCGCGAGCGCATGAGCGGTACGCGCGAGCCGCTCGCCGCCGCGCGACCACAGGTGGACGTGGCAGCCGAGTTCCGCCGCGACGTGAGCCGCCTCGCGGCCGACGTTGCCGGCACCGATTACGACCACGCGCGCCGGCGGAACGTCGTCGACGCCGGTGATCAGCGTACCGCCGCCTTCCACAGCGTGGCAGAGCGCCTCGGCGCCGGCGAGCGGTGCCAGGCGCCCGGCGATCCGCGACATCGGGGCGAGGATCGGGAGCTCGCCGTCGGCGTCGCGCACCGACTCGGCGGCGATCACGTTGACTCCCGCGGCCGCGAGCGCCGCGACGAGCCCGGGGTCGCCAACGAGCTGCGCGAAGCCGACGAGCGTCGTTCCGCGCGCGAGCAGCGGCAATTCAGGTCGCTGAACTTCCTTGACCTTGACGACGAGCTCGCTTTGCCAGACCGCGGCCGCATCGGCCTCGAGCGTCGCCCCCGCGTCGGCGTATTCGGCGTCGGCGAAGCCGCTGGCGCGCCCGGCACCCTGCTCGACCGCGACCTGGTGCCGGGCATGCACGAGCTCGCGCACGCCCGCTGGCGTCATCGCGACGCGCCGCTCACCGTCCTTGGTCTCGCGTGGTACTCCGATTCGCATCGCTTTCACCCGCCTCGATTGTAAGGGGTAGACTGGCCCTCTGGCTCGGCCGAGAGTATGGCCCGGTCCGAACTGACGCCCCGATGAAAGATCCGATCGTCGCGCGCGCAAGTGGTTCCGGTGCTGCGGACGCGCACAGCCTCGTCGACGCGCTGGAGTCGATGCTCGCCGACATTCCGCGCGCGCGGACGGGCCCGAGCGACTCCCCCGACGAGACGGCGCGCTCGATCGCGCGGCGCGCGGCGAAGCAGGCCGCGCTGCTGTCGGGCTCGCTCGCACTGCCGCCCGGCCCGCTCGGACTCGTCACGATCCTGCCCGACCTCTATCTCATCTGGCGGACGCAGCGCCAGATGGTGTCGGATCTCTTCGGCGCGCATGGCCGCGACGGCGAGCTCACCCGCACGCATATGCTCTACTGCCTGTTCCGTCACGCGGCGAGCCACGTGCTGCGCGACGTCGCGGTGCGCAGCGGGCAGCGCTTCGTCGTACGGCAGCTTTCGACCGGCGCGGTCAGGACTGCGCTCGGCGCCGTCGGGGTCACCGTCTCGCAACGCGTTGCCGGTACCGCGGCCGGCCGCTGGATCCCGCTTGCGGGAGCCGCAGCCGTCAGTGCCTACGCGTACCGGGACACGATGCAGGTCGCGGCGACCGCGGGCCGCCTCCTCTCCTCGCCCGCGCCCGACTGACCGGGCGCCGCCGCGATGTGCGGGCGCTACGAGCTCTCGAGCCACCCGACCGCGATCGCGCTTGCGTTCGGGCTCGCGCACGCACCCGATCTCGAACCGCGCTACAACATCGCCCCGACGCAGCGCGTGCCGATCGTCCGGCTCGACGCCTCCGGTGCGCGCGAACTCGTCGAGGTGAAGTGGGGACTGGTCCCGCGCTGGGCGCGGGACCCGTCGATCGGCGGGAGGCTCTTCAACGCGCGCGCCGAGACCGTCGCGCAGAAGGCGGCGTTTCGCGCCGCGTACGCGCGCCATCGCTGCCTCGTTCCGGCGAACGCCTTCTACGAGTGGCAGGTTCGGCCGGGCGGCAAGCAGCCGCTGCACATCGGAATGCCCGACGACGCGCCGTTCGGCATCGCGGGCCTCTTCGAGCGCTGGCGCTCGTCGACCGATGAGGTCCTCGATACCTGCACGATCATCACGACCGACGCGAACGAGGCGCTGCGACCGATCCACGACCGGATGCCGGTGATCCTTCCGCCGGCAAGCTACGCGCGCTGGCTCGACGCGACGAACGCCGATGTCGCTGACCTCCTCGTGCCGTGGAGCGGGCCGGAGCTTAACGTCTACGCGGTGTCGACGCGCGTCAACCGCGCGGAGAACGACGACGCCGGCGTGCGCGAGCCGATCCAGGCATCGCTGTTGTAGGGGCGCTCGGCAAAAGCGGGACGGACCGCATTTCGGCGTTCGCCGCGCCGGGGTGCCATGCGATCGCGACGCTCGAAGTCCGCACCCACCTGCCTGCGGGTGCCCGGCGCGGCCTCGCCAGGTGTGCGACTGCCGGCGTGCGTAAGCGCGTGCTGGGCTCCCCGCGCCACCCGCTACGGCAGGCGCTCCCACTCGCGTCGCGATCGCATGGCACCCCGGCGCGGCGAACGCCGAAATGCGGTCCGTCCCGCTTTTGCCGAGCGTCCCTACCGGCCGAGCAGCTTGCCGAGCGCCTTGCCGATGTCGTTGGAAACCGCGTTGCCGGCCTCTTTCGGCTGCCGCTGCGCCGGGGCGGGCGCGGCCGCGCGCTTCGCGCCGCTCATCGCGGCCGTGCACGGCGCCTCGCCGCCTGCGCCTCCGGGCGCGATCAGCGCACCGCCGAGCACCGCGAGCCCGCCCCCCGTCGCCGCGAGGGCACCGATGCCGGCGATCGTCTCGGCGGTCGCCGCAGCGTCGACGCCGACCGTCGGATGCGCGAACGGCCCGCGCACGCGGACGAGGCGCGCGATCTTCGAGACGTCGATCGAGATTCCCTGCTGCAGCCTCGGCTGCACGGAGAGGTCGAGCGTCCGGTTGCGAAAATCGATGCGGCCGCTCGCGAGAACTCCGAGCTGGCTCGTCTCGGCACCGATCGAGCGATCGATCTCGGCGACACCGTTGGCGATCGGCAGGCGCACCACCGCGCAGCGAAGCTCGGTCGTTCCGCGCGACGCGAGCGTAGGATCGAGGAATCCGGCAACGCGGGCCAGTGTGGAGCCGCTGCCGCCCGCCGATCCGGCGAGCGTCGTCGGGCCGGCGACCGCGAGGACATTGCCGGACATGTGCGTCTCCCATTCCGCAGGACCGGAGCCGCTCGACGAGAGCTCGGCGGTGGCGCGCATCCGGCCCGAGCGGATGCTGTCGGGCGCGCCGGCGGCGCGCGCGATCGCCGCGAGGTCGAGGTTCTGCGCCGACAGCGCTACCTTGACGCGCATAGGCGCCCCAGGAGCCGGCGTGATGTCGACGGTGCCGGCGAGCGTGCCTCCGAACGTGTCGAGCGGCTCGAGAGCGAGACGCGTGGCGCCGTGACCCAGGTCGGTCACGACGACTTTGCCAGTTGCGGCGAGCGAGCTCCAGCCGACGTCGAGATCGTCGAGCGTCGTCGTCGGCGCAGCGCGAGTGAGCTTGCTCTTCAGGTGCGTCGGCGTTCCGCCGACACTTCCTTCGAGCGCGACTGCGTATGGCCAGCGCTGACCGAGCCATGCCGAAACCGGCCCGAGATCGCCGGCGAGCGCGACCGGGACATCGCCGATGCTGCCGCGGAAATCGACCGCCACCGGCGCATCGGCGCTGGCCGCGTGCAGCGCAAGATGGTCGATGCCGATCGCGGTGACCTTCCTGGTCGCTCCATCGCGATACGATACTTCTCCGTTGTCGATGACGACGTTGGTGATGCCGATCGCCGCTGCGGCGCCGGCCGCCGCGGCGGGGCCCGGCGCGCCGGCGGGCGCCGCCTTCTGGGGACCGAACTCCCAGTTGCCGCGACCCGCCGCGTCGGTCTCGAGCGCGATCACCGGATGCGACAACGCGACCTCGACGATGTCGAACCTGCGGTGGATCAACGGCAGCAGCGCGACGCGCGCCTCGATCCTGCCCGCAGCGAGCATCTCTCTCGCCTGCCCCCACGGCGCATTGGCGATCGCGACGTTGTCGAGCGAGATCGACGGCGTCAGCGACAGGTGGAAGCCGACGGGCCCGGCAACCGTGACGTCGCGCCCGGTCGCCGCCTCGATCCGCGCCAGTACCGGCGCCATCAGCACGCGTGGATCGATCGTCGCGACGGCGATCGCCGCGGCGACGAGGATCAGCGCGACGAGCCCGCCGGCGACGCCGAGGATGATCAGGGCAGTTCTGCGCATTCGGCGATTCTAATCCGCGTGTGCGCGAGAGAATCGCGACGATACGCGAGCCACCTGCCCGCAGTCAGGCATCATCGCGCGATGACCTCGATCGAACGCGAAGTGCTCGACGCCGCAAGGACGCTCGCGCGCGCCGTCACCGGCCTCGATTTCCCGCCGCCGGTCGCGCATGTCTACAACCCGCTCGACTACGCCTTTGCTTCGTACGAGCAATACGTGCACCGCTTCGGCGCCTCGCGCAAGAAGGTGGTGCTGGTGGGGATGAACCCAGGTCCGTTCGGCATGGTGCAGACCGGCGTGCCGTTCGGCGAGGTCGCTGCGGTGCGCGACTGGATGGGCATCCATGCCGCGGTCGGCTCGCCGGCCTCGGCGCACCCGAAACGTCCGGTGGATGGCTTCGCGTGTACGCGCTCCGAGGTCAGCGGCCGCCGGCTGTGGGGATGGGCCGCGGCGCGAGCCGGGAGCGCCGAAGCGTTCTTCGTCGACTGGTTCGTGCTCAATTACTGCCCGCTCGCGTTCGTCGAGGCGTCGGGCCGCAATCTGACCCCGGACCACCTCCCTGCCACTGCGCAGCGCGATCTCTACGCCGCCTGCGACCTGCACCTTGCGCGCGCGCTCGCAGCGCTCGCGCCATCGTGGGCAATCGGCATCGGCGACTTCGCCGCGAAACGCATACGCTCGCTGCTCGAATCCGACGGCGTCGATCCGCGGCTCGCGCGCAGCCTGAAGAGCGGCCGCATCCTGCACCCGAGCCCCGCGAATCCCACCGCGAACCGCGGCTGGGCGGAAGCTGTCGACGGCGAGCTCGCCGCGCTCGGCGTACCGCTTCCGGGAAGCTCGATCAGCGCAGCGACGCGTTCACCGAGTCGAGCGCAGCGCTCCCAGGCACCAGCTCGGCGTCGCCGAGCGAGTTGAGCGGAACCTCGACAGTCTCGAGCGCCGCGTGCAGGTCGCGCGCGTCCGGGTCGAGGTAGAGAAGCCCGGTGACGATCTCGCCGGCCGCGCGCCGTGATTCGAGGTACGCCATCGCGCGGACGCGATCGGTCGGATCATAGTCTTCGTCGAGCTTGCGGAGCTTCACCGTGCCGCCATCGTGGAGCACGACCTCGCGCACGCTGCCGGGCTCGAATTCGGCGGTGATCGGATCGCGCTCCGGCATGAAGTCGAGCCGGTTCACCGCTTCGTTGTGCTCGCGCACGTAGTCGTAGCTCTTCGTCGAGCCCGGATGATTGTTGAACGCGACGCATGGACTGACGACGTCGAGGAACGCCGCCCCGTGGTGCCGCAATGCGGCCTTCAGGAGCGGCACGAGCTGTGTCTTGTCGCCCGAGAAGCTTCGCGCGACGAAGCTCGCACCGAGCGCCAGCGCGAGCAGCACGAGGTCGATCGGCTCGTCGCTGTTCACCGCGCCGCGCTTGCTGCGGCTCCCTTTGTCGGCGGTTGCGGAGAACTGACCCTTGGTAAGGCCGTAGACGCCGTTGTTCTCGACGATGTAGACCATGTCGACGCCGCGGCGCAGGACATGCGCGAACTGGCCGAGCCCGATCGACGCCGAATCGCCGTCACCCGATACGCCGATGTAGATGAGGTCGCGATTGGCGAGCGCTGCGCCGGTGAGCACCGACGGCATGCGGCCGTGCACGCTGTTGAAGCCGTGCGAGTTGCCGAGGAAGTAGGTCGGCGTCTTCGACGAGCAGCCGATCCCCGACAGCTTGGCGACACGGTGCGGCGCGATGCCGAGTTCGAAACACGCCTGGATCAGTGCCGCCGAGATCGAGTCGTGACCGCATCCCGCGCACAGCGTCGAGATCGCGCCCTCATAATCGCGCCGCGTGAGCCCGAGCGCGTTGCGGGGGAGCCCGGGATGATGGAGCTTCGGTTTGGCGAGGTAGGTCATGGGGAGGGACGAGGGGCGAGGGACGAGAGGCGAGGGGCGAAAGGAAAGGGATTGAGGATCGAGGGGCGAGGGTCAGGAGGCGCGGCGGATCGGCGGCCTGCGCCCCGCCGCGGCGGCTTCGCCGGCCCCGAGGCCGAGGAGGTGCGCCTGGTCGGAGATCTCGCGCGTGATGAAGCGCTCCGTGATCGGTGTGCCGTCGTAGTGCAGCACCGAGACGATCTTTGCCGGATCGATCCCGCATTCGTTCACCAGCAGCATCCTGAGCTGTGCATCGCGATTCTGCTCGACGACGAAGACGCGGTCGTGCGCGGTGACGAACTCGGCGACGCTGTCGTGGAACGGAAACGCGCGGATGCGCATCCGGTCGAGATGGATGCCCTGGCGCGCGAGCTCGGCGAGCGCCTCGGCCATCGCCGCCCCGGTCGAGCCGAACCAGATGACGCCGGCGCTGGCCGGCTCCTCGGCCGCAGAGACCTCCGGCTTCGGCAGCCACGCGCGCGCGCCGTCGAACTTGCGCAGCAGGCGCTGGACGTTGTCGACGTAGGCGGTACCCTCCTCCGTATAGCGGGCATAGCGATCCTTCGTCGTGCCGCGCGTGAAGAAGCTTCCCTTCGTCGGATGCGTTCCCGGCCACGTGCGATACGGGATGCCGTCGCCGTCGACATCGAGGTAGCGGCCGAAGTCGCGCCCCGCGTCGAGCTCCGCGGCGGTCATCACCTTGCCGCGATCCATCCGCTTCGCGTCGTCCCACACGAACGGCTCGACGAGCCAGTCCTGCATGCCGATGTCGAGGTCCATCATCACGAACACCGGCGTCTGCAGCCGATCGGCGACGTCGAAGGCGAGCGCGCCGAGCTCGAAGCACTCGCGCGGATCCTCGGGGAACAGCAGCACGTGCTTCGTGTCGCCGTGCGAGGCGTAGGCGCAGGAAACGAGATCGGCCTGCTGCGTGCGCGTCGGCATCCCGGTCGAAGGGCTTCCGCGCTGGACGTCGAAGAGCACCGCCGGAATCTCGGCGAAATACGCGAGGCCGAGGAACTCCTGCATCAGCGAAATGCCCGGCCCCGAGGTTGCCGTGAACGCGCGTGCGCCGTTCCAGGCGGCCCCGATCACCATGCCGATCGACGCGAGCTCGTCCTCGGCCTGCACGATCGCATAGCGCCGCTTGCCGGCGGCGGCATCGGTGCGCAGCTTCCGGCACCATTTCGCGAACCCCTCGGCGAGCGACGACGACGGCGTGATCGGATACCACGCCGCGACCGTCGCGCCGCCGTAGACGGCACCGAGGGCGGCCGCCGAATTGCCGTCGACGAAGATCCGCCTGCCGACGCGATCGCGCCGTTCGACGTGAAGCGGCAGCGGGCACGCGAAGTGCTCGAGGACGTGCGTCCGACCGAGCGCGAACGCGCGGCGGTTCGGCTCGAGCAGCGCCTCCTTGCCGCGGTACTGCTCGGCGAACAGGCGATCGATCTCCTCGGGGTCGATCGCGAAGAACGCCGACAGCGCACCGAGGTAGATGATGTTCTTGAAGAGCTGGCGCTGACGCGCGTCGGTGTACTCCGCGTTACATAGCTCAGTGAGCGGGACTCCGAGCGGCGTGACGTCGGCACGGAATTTCGATGGCGGCAATGGCCGCGTCGAGTCGAAGAACAGGTAGCCGCCGGCATCGATCTCGGCCACGTCCTTGTCCCAGGTCTGCGGGTTCATCGCCACCGCGAAGTCGACGCCGCCACGCCGCCCGCGCCACCCCGCTTCGGTAATCCGCACCTCGTACCAGGTCGGCAGACCCTGGATGTTGGACGGGAAGATGTTGCGCGCGGCGACCGGAACACCCATGCGCAGGATCGAGCGCGCGAAGAGGCCGTTCGCGGAAGCCGATCCGGAGCCGTTGACGTTGGCGAACTTGACGACGAAATCGTTGACGCGCGCTTCCATCGCGGTCAGTCCGCGGCCATCGCGCCGACGTCGGCCGCCGCGGGAACGGGCGTCGGCGGGCGCACGCGATCGGCGGCGTGCGCCATCTCGATAAGGAACTTCTGCATGTCCCATGCCCCGGTCGGGCAGCGCTCGGCGCACAGCCCGCAGTGCAGGCACACGTCCTCGTCCTTGACCATCACGCGACCGGTTCGGACCGCTGCGGAGACGTAGAGGTCCTGTGCGAGATTCATGGCCGGCGCCGTAAGCCGCGTGCGCAGGTCGGCTTCGTCGCCGTTGGCCGTGAAGCTGATGCAGTCCATCGGACAGATGTCGACGCAGGCGTCGCATTCGATGCAGAGCTTCGCGCTGAACACCGTCTGCACGTCGCAGTTGAGGCAGCGCTGCGCCTCGGCGTAGGCGAGCCGCGGGTCGAAGCCGAGCTCCACCTCGGTGCGGATGTCTTTGAGCGCGATCGTCACTTCGCGCAGCGGTACGCGGTAGCGGCGATCGGGGTGGATCGCGTTGTCGTAGCTCCACTCGTGGATGCCCATCTTCTGCGACACGAGGTTCGCGTGCGGCGGCGGACGCTTCGCGAGCGGCTCGCCGCGGCAGTGAAGGTCGATCGAGATCGCGGCCTCGTGACCGTGCGCCACCGCCCAGATGATGTTCTTCGGCCCGAACGCGGCATCGCCGCCGAAGAAGACCGCGGGGTGCGTCGACGCCATCGTCTGCCGATCGACCTGCGGCATGCCGCGATCGTCGAAGCCAATGCCGAGATCGCGCTCGATCCACGGAAAGGCGTTCTCCTGGCCGATCGCGACCAGAACGTCGTCGCAGGCGAAATCGATCGGCGCCTCACCCGTCGCCACGAGCCGCCTGCGTCCGCGCGAGTCGTGCTCGGCGCGCACCTTTTCGAAGCGCACTCCGGTGAGCGTACTGCCGTCGTGAAGGAACTCGAGCGGCACGAGGTAGTTGTGGATCGGAATGCCCTCGTGCAGAGCGTCCTCCTTCTCCCACGGCGACGCCTTCATCTCGTCGAAGCCCGAGCGGACGACGACCTGCACGTCGTCCCCGCCGAGCCGGCGCGAGCTGCGGCAGCAGTCCATCGCGGTGTTTCCGCCGCCGAGCACGACGACGCGCCGGCCGATCCGCGTCGTATGGCCGAACGACACCGACGACAGCCAGTCGATGCCGATGTGGATGTGGGCGGCAGCCTCACTGCGTCCCGGGACGTCGAGATCGCGCCCGCGCGGCGCGCCGCTGCCGACGAACACCGCATCGAAGTGCCCGTAGATCCCGCCATCGATCAACGCGCGCAGCGAATCGATCCGTGCTCCCGGACGGAACTCGATGCCGAGGTCGAGTACGTAGCCGACCTCCTCGTCGATCACCCGGTCGGGCAGGCGAAACTTCGGAATCTGCGTGCGCATCATGCCGCCGGCCTTGTCGTCGGCATCGAAGACGATGCATTCGTAGCCAAGCGGCGCGAGGTCGCGCGCGACGGTGAGCGAAGCGGGTCCGGCACCGATGAGCGCGATGCGCTTGCCGTTGCGGAGAGCCGCGCGCTGCGGAAGGCGCGGCCGGATGTCTTCCTTGTAGTCGGCCGCGACGCGCTTCAGGCGGCAGATCGCGACCGGCTCGGGCTTCGTCGCGTTGCGGCGGTGCTCGGGCGAACCCTCCTCGACGCGTCCCCGCCGGCACGCGGGCTCGCAGGGGCGGTCACAGGTGCGGCCGAGGATTCCCGGAAAGACGTTCGAGCGCCAGTTGACGAGATAGGCGTCGCCGTAGCGTCCGGCGGCGATCAGCCGGATGTATTCGGGAACGGCAGTGTGGGCGGGGCAGGCCCACTGGCAATCGACGACCTTGTGAAAATAATCGGGACGTCCGGTATCCGTCGGGTTCAATCCGGCTCCTCGCTTGTGGCGATCGGCGGTCACTGCTCGTTCGATCGTACGCCAGCGGGCGAAGCAAGAAAAGCGCCGAGAGCGCAAGCGGCTGATCCCGCCTGCATTTTGCGCGGCAGCTTCGCAACACTTCGCCCGGCAGCGGCCGCCAGGTTCCGCGCCACGCTAGAATGGCTGCCCGAAGGCCGTGATGGATGGCCGCAGGCCATGAACGCTCCAGACCTCCCGACGATCCGTCTCACCCAGTTCGCGCACGGCGGCGGCTGCGGGTGCAAGATCGCTCCCGCCGTCCTGCAGGACTTCCTGTCCGGCATTCCGGCGTCGCTCACGCCGCCCGATCTCCTCGTCGGCACGGAAACCTCGGACGACGCAGCCGTCTACCGGTTGAACGACCACCAGGCGATCGTCGCGACGACCGATTTCTTCACGCCGATCGTCGACGATCCGCACGACTTCGGCGCGATCGCGGCGACCAACGCGCTGTCCGACATCTACGCGATGGGCGCAACACCGCTGCTCGCACTGGCGCTCGTCGGGATGCCGGTCGACAAGCTTCCCGGCGGCGCCATCCGCGCGATTCTCGCCGGCGGGCACGCAGTGTGCGCGCGTGCGGGCATCCCGATCGCTGGAGGGCACACGATCGATTCGGCGGAACCGATCTACGGCCTCGCCGCGATCGGTGTCGTCGACCCGGCGCGGCTGAAGCGCAACGGCGGCGCGCAGCCGGGCGACCTCCTCGTGCTCGGCAAGCCGCTCGGCATCGGCGTTTACAGCGCGGCGATCAAACGCGACCGCCTCCCGGAAGACGGCTACCGCGACATGGTTGCGTGCACGACGCGGCTCAACACACCGGGGATAGCGCTCGGCGCGCTTCCCGGCGTTCATGCCCTCACCGACGTCACCGGCTTCGGGCTCCTCGGCCACCTGCTCGAAATCTGCCGGGCCTCCTCGCTCGCTTCCGAGGTCAGTTTCGCGGCGTTGCCGAAGCTTCCGCTCGCGGCCGAATTCGCGCGCGACGGCTGCGTCACCGGTGCATCGGGACGCAACTGGGCGAGCTACGGCGCCGACGTGACGCTCGGCGCGGCGATCGGCCGCCCCGAGCGCGACCTCCTCACCGATCCGCAAACCTCGGGAGGGCTCCTCGTGGCCTGCGTCGCGGAGTCACGCGACACGGTCCTCGACATCTTCGCGCGCGAGGGATTCGACGAGGCGGCGGTGATCGGCCGCTTCGTGGCGGGAGCACCGCGCGTCCTCGCCAGTTAGCGGACTCAGTTCCCATCTCAGTTTGCATGGTAAACGGCGAAATCGCCGCGCTCGTCCTGCCAGCAGCGCACGTCGGCGAACCCCGCCGCAGCCAGCATCGCGGTGAATGTCGACGGGTCGTACTTGTACGAGTATTCGGTGAGGATCCGCTCGCCCGCCTCGAATCGCCGCGCGATGCCTTCGACGACCACCGTCTGCGCAGCGCGCGCTTCGAGGTGCATTTCGATGCGCCCGTGCTCCGCGTCGTAGCGGGCCACGTGCTCGAACGCGGCCGGATCGAACTTCGTTCCCAGCACGCGGTTGACGTGATTGAGAATGTTGCGATTGAAGGCTGCGGTGACGCCCGCGGCGTCGTCGTACGCGGCGTGCAGCCTCGCAGCGTCCTTGACCGTGTCGACACCGATCAGGAGCCCGCTGCCTGATGCACCGCCCCGTGCGCGACACTGCGCGCGAATCGCGCGCAGGAAGCGCACCGCATCGTCGGGCACGAAGTTGCCGATCGACGAGCCCGGATAGAAGAAGACGACCGCGCCGTCGTCGAGCTCACCGGCGAGGTCGAAGCCGCGTCCCGTGTCGACCGCACGCGCGAAATCGGTGACGACGCCGGCCACCTCGATCGCCGGATGCGCGGCTGCGATGCGCTCGAGCGCACGCTCGAGCTCGGGCGCCGCGACGTCGACGGCAACGTAGCGGCGCGGCGCGAGCCAGCGCATCCAGCCCTCGGCCTTGGCGCAATCTCCCGCGCCGAGGTCGACGAGTTGCTTTCCGGCGCCAACCGCGGTCGCTATTTCGCGCCGGCGATCCGCGAAGATCGCCGCTTCGGTCCGGGTTGGGTAATACTCCGGCAATTCGCAGATCGCGGCGAACAATGCACAACCGGCGGCATCGTAGAAGTAGCGCGGCGCAATCGAGGCCGGCACGGCGAGAAGCCGCGCCGCGAGCAGCTTGCGCTCGGCCGCCTCGTCGGGAAGGCCGCGCGTGTCGAGGGTGAAGCGGGCTGCTCCGGCGCGCTCGGCGCGGCGCGGTCCCGGCAGCGGATCCCGGGTCAGCATGCGCGCCTCGCGGCGCGAGCGGCAGGCGTGACGAACGACGGGAGCCGCGCCTGGACCCCGATCGCGACGCAGATCTCGTCCCGGCGACCTCCGCGGGGAAGCTCGGCCGGTGGGACGCGACCGATTTCGAGCTCGCGCCCCCGGCCGCGCTCGATGCGCTGACGCCGTCCGAGCGCTTCTATTTCGCAGATCAGTGCATCGCGCTGCCGCGATCGGGCGTGCCCATCGCAGGCTATGCGCGCTCGGTGCGCGCCGCCGACGACGTCGCGCAATGGAGCCGGCATTGGCGCGCAGACGGGGATGCGGCGCATGCTCCGCTGATCCTTCTCGGCGCGCCGCTTCGCGCCGACGATGCGCGTGTCGACGGGACGGCACGCTCGATCACGATCGCGGGTCGCAGCCACCCGTTCGCACTGGCGCCGCGACTGGCTCTCAATCGCTCGTGGTTCGACGCATCGTCGGCAGCGTGGTTCGCGTCGCGCAAGCTGCGGATCCGCGCATCGATCGAAGCCGAAACGATCGTCGCGCGAACGCTCTGGCCCGACGATTTCGCGCTCGCCGGCGCGCTGCCGGCGGCGCCTCTCGCCGCCGATCACCCGGCAGCGCTCGCGCTGCGCGAGCGCATACGCGAGGACCCGCGGGGCGGCGCACGGCTGCCGTTCGCTGCGCATGAAATCCTGAAACGCAAGGGATGGACGGGGAGCTGGAAGGATAAACCCGTCCTCGCGATCCTCGTCAACGGCGCGCAGGGCGACGACGACGAGGCATGGGCCGGACATTTCGCGGTGGCGACCGGGCGCACGTCGGCACGCGGCGCGATCGCCGACCTCGTCGTCGACAACTTCTACACGCTCGACATCGTCAGCGAGAAGGGGATCCTTGCCGCTCCGGTCCCGTTCGACGCCTACCTCGGCGACGTCAACAGCGGGCAGGCGTGGTATCGACCGTCGTACGTGCTCGTCGCGGCGCTCGCGAGCGACGAAGCGCTGGCACTCGTTCAAGGCGCCTTCGATCGCGTCTACCGGCAATTCTGGCGCCATCAGCTCGTCTACCGCCATTCGACGATGAACTGCGCCGGCGTGAGCGTCGACGTGCTGCGCGCGCTCGGGCTTCCGGTCCCGCGGCGGATGCCGCCGCGCCCCTGGCGGGCATGGTTCGCGCTGCCGTGGGTGACGTTCACCCAGCGTTCGCTCGCCAAGGGGCGCCTTGCCTGCGAGTATCTCGCTGCGGACACGACACGCCTCCTTCCTGCCGTGGCGTTCGAGGAAGTCGGAGCAATGCTGCTGTCGCTCGCCGGCGAAGGGGCGCGCGATCCTGCCGGACGCGAGGACGGGCTCCTCGCCGATATCCTGGCGCGCGACATCGAGGCGCTCGCGTTGCTGCGCATTCCGCAGTTTCCGTCGTCGCGCCGATTCGGCTCGTGGCCCGTCGCATCCGCCGACGAGTATTTCGCCGCGATTCCGCGCGACCCGGCGAAGATGGAGACCGTGCCGGTACCGCCGCGGCCGTTCCCGCGCGAGCTTCGCGACGACGACCTCCTCCCGCCGCCGCGCCAGCCGTCGGATATCCCCCTCGCCGTATGGAGCGTCGCCGCCATTGCCGTGCTGGCCGCGTTCATTGCATGGCTCGTCGCACTCGTGTCACCGTGGCTCTTTTCACCGTGATGCGCGGATCGCGAGCCGGTACGACGCGAGCGCGGCGATGCCGCCGCCCGCGAGCACGACAATAGGCACAAGCCCGCCGCCGCCGAGGCCGGCGAGCAGCGTCACGACGAGCGGTGCCACCGACTTCAGCATGAACTGCGGACGCGCGAGCCGGCCGAGCAGCGCGCCGTAGTCGCGCTCGCCGAAGAGCACCCCGGGGACGGTACCGCGCACGATCGTCAGCACGCCGTTGCTCCAGCCGTAGAGCAGCGCGAAGAGGAGCGCGACGATCCACGCCCCGTGAACCAGAGCGAGGACGACGAGCGCGCCCGCCATCAGCGCGAACGCCAGCGTGCCGACCGCGAGCGGTCGCAAGCGGTCCGAGAAGGCGAACTCCATCAGGCGGCCGGCGACCTGCATCGGGCCGATCAGCGCGCCAGCGAGCACCGCGTCGCGCGGCGCGATGCCGCCCGCACCGAGCAGCGTGACGAGGTGCGCGGAGACGCCAGCGGCGAGGAACGCCGCGATCGACAATGCCGTAGCGAGCCAGACGAAGGCGCGTCGCGTTCCCCGCGCGACAGGTCGCGCCGCGACCGCCATCGTGCCTGGAGAGCGCCGCGCTGCGCCCGGCACCGCGATCGCGTAGAGCGGCAGCGCGACGGCGAGGTTGAGCGCCGCATGCACGCCGAACGCGGCGCGCCAGCCGTGGCGCTCGAGCAGAAACTGCGACAGCGGCCAGAATACGGTGCTCGCGAAGCCGCCGAACAGCGTCAGCGCGGTGACCGCGCGACGATACGACGTCCCGGAGACGCGATGCAGCGTCGCGAACGCGGCATCGTAGAGGCCCATCCCCATCGCGACGCCGGCGACGATCCAGCCCGCTGCCATCGTCGCCGCGCCCTGTGCAGCGGCGAGCAGAATGCACGCAATGCCGGCGATGACCGACCCCAGCACGAGCACAGGGCGCCCGCCGCGGCGGTCGATGCTGCGGCCGGTCCACGGCGCGACAAGCCCCGATACGAAGAGCCCCGCGGTAAAGCTGCCGTAGAGGACCGTGTCGCTCGCCCCGATCGCGCGCGCCATCGGCGGACCCAGCACCGCGATCGAATAGAAGAGCGTGCCCCACGCGATGATCTGCCCGATGCCGAGGCAGGGAACGAGGCGCGACAGCGCGACGGCCGGCCCTGCAGGCGCGGCGGGTGAATCGCCGCGAGGGGCCGAGGGCACCGGCGCGCTCAACGATTGCGGAACTGCGGCTTCCTCTTCTCGAAGAACGCGCGCATCCCCTCCTTCTGGTCTTCGAGCGCGAACGTCGAGTGGAACTCGCGCCGCTCGAAAGCGAGCCCTTCGGTGAGCGACGATTCGTAGGCGCGGTTGATCGCCTCCTTGACCTTCATCACCACCGGCAGCGAGAACGACGCGATCTTCGCCGCCGCCGCGAGCGCCTCGCGCTCGAGCTCGGCCGCCGGCACTACGCGCGCGACGAGCCCGCTCTTCTCGGCCTCGCCGGCGTCGATCATGCGCCCGGTCAGACACCAGTCCATCGCCTTCGCCTTGCCGACGGCGCGCGGAAGCCGCTGCGTCCCGCCGAATCCCGGCATCGTGCCGATGGTGATCTCGGGCTGACCGAACTTCGCCGTGTCGGCAGCGATGATGAGGTCGCACGCCATCGCGAGCTCGCAGCCGCCGCCGAGCGCATAGCCCGCGACCGCGGCGATGACCGGCTTTCTCACGCGGCGGATCGCCTCCCAGTCGCGGGTGATGTAGTCATCGCCGTAGACCTTCGCGTAGCTCCACTCGGCCATCGCGCCGATGTCGGCGCCCGCGGCGAAGGCCTTCTCGTTGCCGGTGATGACCGTGCAGCCGACCGCAGGGTCGTCGTCCCAGGCGAGCAGCGCATCGCAGATCTCGCGCGCCAGCGTGTTGTTGAGCGCGTTCATGCGCTGCGGGCGGTTGATTCGCAAGAGCGCGACGCGGTCCTTCACTTCGAGGAGAACGTGTTCCGGCATGGGGTTTCGCCTTCAGCAGAGTTGGATGGAGAACCGTGAAGCGTACCGGACATCGCGGGGCAAGGCTAGAATCGAGGGATGAAGCGCTCATCGCATCGAACCCGGAGGCCGCAATGAACAAGGTATATCCGAACGCGACGCAAGCCCTTGCCGGGCTGCTGAAGAACGACATCATGATCGCCGCGGGCGGATTCGGGTTGTGCGGAATACCGGAGAACCTGATCCAGGCGATTGTCGACAGCGGCGTCAAGGGTCTCACCATCGTCGGCAACAATGCCGGCGTCGACGATTTCGGCATGGGGCTCCTCCTCAAGGGCCGGCAGGTGAAGAAGGTGATCGCCTCGTATGTCGGCGAGAACAAGGAGTTCGAGCGCCAGGTGCTCGCGAAGGAGCTCGAACTCCGGCTGACGCCGCAGGGGACGCTCGCCGAGAAGCTGCGTGCGGGCGGCGCCGGCATCCCCGGCTTCTACACGCCGACCGCCGCCGGCACGCTCCTCGCCGAGGGGCGCGAAACGAAGACCTTCGACGGCCGCGAGTACGTACTCGAAGAAGGCATCCGCGCAGACCTCTCGATCGTCAAGGCGTGGAAAGGCGACAAGGCGGGCAACCTCGTCTACCGGATGACGTCGCGCAACTTCAATCCGATGATCGCGACCTGCGGCAAGGTGACCGTCGCCGAAGTCGAGCACCTCGTCGAAGTCGGTGAGCTCGACCCCGACCAGGTCCACACACCGGGCATCTACGTCGACCGCATCCTGCAGGGAGTGCGCTACGAGAAACGCGTCGAGTTCCGTACGATCGCCGGCACCGCGTCGAAGAAGGACTCACCGATCCGCGAGCTGATGGCGCGCCGCGCCGCGCAGGAGCTTCGCGACGGCTACTACGTGAACCTCGGCATCGGCATCCCGACGATGGTCGCGAACTTCATCCCACCCGGCGTCAACGTGACGCTGCAGTCCGAGAACGGCCTCCTCGGCATCGGCCCGTTCCCGACCGACGACAAGGTCGATCCCGATCTCATCAATGCCGGCAAGCAGACGATCACGACGATTCCGGGAAGCAGCTTCTTCTCGTCTGCGGACTCGTTCGCGATGATCCGCGGCGGCCACATCGACCTCTCGATCCTCGGCGGGCTCGAGGTCGCGATGAACGGCGATCTCGCCAACTGGATGGTCCCCGGCAGGATGGTCAAGGGACCCGGCGGCGCGATGGATCTCGTGTCGGGCGTGAAGCGCGTGATCGTGCTGATGGAGCACACGGCGAAGGACGGCAGCAGCAAGGTCCTCGAACGCTGCACGCTGCCGATCACCGGCAAGGGTGTGGTCACCATGGTGATCACCGACCTCTGCGTCTTCGAGGTGCTTCCCGGAGGCAAGGGACTGAAGCTCACCGAGCTTCATCCGGAAGTGACGCTCGATACCGTCAAGGCCAAGACCGCGTGCCCGTTCGAGGTCGCGCTTAAACGCTGAGCGCTCGCGTCGTTCAATAACGCTCGCGGCGGGACGGCGTGCGCGCCGGGCGGTCCGTATCGCCGGCGGTCGACGGCAGTATCATCGACGCCAGGTGCTCGAACGGGTCGGGCATCGGGGTATGTCTGATACCAACATCGCCATGCATCTCGATGCCCGCGGTCTTCCTGTCTGCATTGCCGGTCCTGAGGCTGGTGCCGCTTTCGATCATCTCGTCACGGGCTATCTCACCTACCGAGCCGACACACCCGCCCGCCTCACCGCCCTGCTGGATGCCGATCCGGATTGCGCGCTTGCCCATTGCATGCAGGGCTACTTCGCCATGCTCGCCTTCAAGCAGGCCGTCGTTCCGGTGGCCGCCCAGGCAGCGCGCACGGCGCGGTCACTGGCCGCGAAGGCCACGACGCGCGAGCGCAGCCACATCGACGCGCTGACCGCGTGGACCGAAGGCGAGCTCGATCGTGCGATCGCATTATGGGAATCGATCCTGCGCAGCCATCCGCACGATGTGGTCGCTTTCCGGCTCGCACACTTCGTCAATTTCTGGCTTGGTCGCCCCCAGGACATGGTCGCATCGGTCGAGAGAGTGATGCCGGACTGGTCGGAGGACGTGCCCGGCTATCCGACGATACTCGCCTGCCGCTGCTTCGCTCAGGAGGAGACCGGCAACTATCTCGCGGCCGAGCCATCGGGACGCCGGGCCATCGAGCTCGATCCGGGCGATCTATGGGCCGCGCACGCGGTGGCTCACGTCATGGAGATGCAGGGCCGGCGCAGCGAAGGGACGGAATGGCTCACGACGCTCGCGCCCAACTGGGAGGGCAGCCACAATTTGCAGCACCATCTGTGGTGGCACTGCGCAGTGTTCAGACTCGAGGACGGCGACCCCGCCGGCGTGCTCGAGCTTTACGATTCCCGCTTCCGTAATCTCGCCGCGCCGCTCACGGTCGCCTCGCCGGATGTCTATATCGACGTGCAGAACGCGGCCTCGATGCTCTTCCGGCTCCAGCGTCTCGGCATCGATGTGGGCAATCGCTGGGAGGAATTGGCCGACAAAGCGGAGGCGCGGATCGGTGACTGCCAATCCGCTTTCACCCTGCCGCACTGGATGATGGCGCTGACCGTGACCGGCCGCACTGCAGCCGCGAAGCGACTGATCGATGCCATGCGTGCCTTCGCCAACGGGCGCGGCACCATCCCGGCCATCGTGCGCGACTATGCCCTGCCCATCGCCGAGGCCCAGCTCGCCCGCTCGGCGGGACGCCCCGCCGAGGCGGTCGCCCTCATGCGCCCGGTCATCGGTGGCATGTACCGACTTGGCGGCAGCCACCTCCAACAGGACGTACTCGAGCAACTTTTCGTCGATGCCGCCCTCGAGGCCGGCAGTACCGCGGATGTTCGCCTTGCCCTCGAGCGCGTCGCCGGCCGACGACCGATTCCGCCCGAACGTTTTGTCGGCTGGCGCGAGGCCGCCAGGCGAGCCGCTGCGGGAGCACAATAGGTCTTGATCGGATATGGTGGATTGGAAGCGGCTCTCGGAATCCGCGCTCCTCGACCGTATCGAGCAAGGGCCGCGCGCATGTCGGAGACCGATCGACGCCTTCGGGATGCCATGCGCATTCCACCTGAACGCCGACTACAAAATCCGCATGGCGATGCTGGCGGTGGTTTCTCGCGCAGTCGGCTCATTCGGTCGGATTTTCGTTCAATGCAATGAGACCGACGACGGCTTCAATCGATCGTTCCATTCGACGTACGGTGTCATCGATGAATATTGACGCAACGATGGTGAGCTCGACGTGACGAGCGGATACGTTGCGGACGATCCCGCCGGTGGACCTGATCCTCTCCGGGTCATTGCTCGCTTTCGGCGCGACGAAACGCGCTAGCGATGGCACCGCGCATTCTGGCAATAGGCGGCGGCGGGTTCCTCATGGAGGATTCACCTTCGCCCATCGATCGCTATGTCGTTCAGCTCGCCGGAACCACGAGACCCCGAGTGTGCTTTGTCTCCACGCCGAGTGGCGATCCTCCGGAGATGATCGAGAAGTTCTACGCGGCCTTCGAGCCGCTCGGTTGCGAATGCTCCCACCTCGCCTTCTTTCGCAAGCCCTTTCGCTCGTCACTTCCGTTGTCCGACTTCGCGGCACCGCTGTTGCAGCAGAACGTCGTCTTCGTCGGCGGAGGCAATACCAGGTCGGCTCTCGCGGTGTGGCGCGAATGGGGACTGCACGACGACCTTCGTCAAGCGTGGTCGCAAGGCGTTCTCCTGGCCGGGATGAGCGCAGGCGCGCTGTGCTGGTTCGCACATGGGGTCACCGATTCGCATTGGGGCGCCGGCTTGCAGCCGATGACTTGCCTGGGCTTCCTTCCCGGAGCTTGCTGCGTTCACTACAGCGGCGACCCGATGCGTCGACCGACGTTGCACGCGGCCATGAACGACGGTGTCTTCGATTCGGCACTCGCCATCGATGACGGTGCTGCCGTACTGTTCTCCGGCTCCGAAATCTCGCGTGTCGTCGCCTGGTCTCCGAACGCTACCGCGTACCGCGTCACAACCTCGGCGGGCGAATTGCAGGAGCGGCCGCTTGCCAGCGAAGCCATTGCCTGACGGGTCGGTCGATCTAACGCGCCGATTCATGGCTTCTCGTTCGCGCGCGTCAGCGCGGGGCGCCGGCTGCGTCCGACGCCAGGACCTCATCGACCCAGGGGAGCGTTCGTGACCGGCCATTCGCGATTTCCCGCACTGCTCGCGTTTCTGGCGGGCGGTCTATCCGCAGCGCTCCTGCTTTTCAGTTTACTGTCGCCTCAGCCGGACCCCGAGCACCTGCTCACGTTTGCGTCGACCCACCGCGGTGCATATGCGCTGTTGGCAAGTCTTGCGCTCGCATGGTCCATATTCTCCGCGCCCTTTGTCGTTGTTCTCAGTGACGTTCTTGGTGGTGTCAATCGCCTGATTGCAAGCGCAGCCAAACTGCTCACGGCCGGCGGCATTTTGCTGCTTGGCTTCGCAATCTTCATATCGGTAGGCGCGACGCTGTCTGTTGTCTCGGCGCAGCCTGCCCCGAGTCCGGACATTGCAGCCTATCACCTGAAATTCTGGTCTCATTTGGGCTTCTATCTCACGGACCCGGGACTCATGGCCTGGGGCCTCGGTCAGTTCCTGTTCGGCTGGCTCTCATGGCGCGGCCACGCACTGCCCCGTTGGACAAGCGTCGTGGGCCTCGTGGGAGGTGCAGCCGGTCTGCTAACGCTGGCCGTCTATCAAACGCCAGTGCTCGCGTTGCTGCAGCTGCTGTGCTTCGCCGTCTGGGGGTTCGCTGTCGGAATCCACCTCGCCCGCACTTCAACTGCAGTCGGAGTCATTCTAGATTAGGCCTGACTGCTCGCACCCGACCCGCGTCACCAGGATTTGCTGGGTACCACAGGTCGCTATGAGTAAGCGCCTGCAGGTTCTCCTTCCCGATCGGGAACTCACCGAAATCCAACAGTTCGCGCGTCGCCAACGGATGACAACCGCGGAGTGGGTGCGTCAGGCGCTGCGCAGCGCGCGCGAAACCGAGCCCAGGATTCCAGCGCGCAAGAAGCTGGAGGCGATACGGGCGGCCGCACGCCACTCGTTTCCGGCTCCGAACATCGATCAGATGCTCGACGAGATCGAGCGCGGCTATCGATCCGGACCGTCGGCGTGATCTTCGTCGACTCGAACATTCCCATGTATCTCGTGGGTGCTACGCATCCGCACAAGAACGATGCGCGACAACTTCTGTAGGCCACGGTTTCCGCGGTCGAGCGACTCGTAACCAGCGCCGAAGTCTTGCAGGAAATTCTTCACCGCTACGGCGCGCTCGATCGTCGCGACGCCATCCAACCGGCGTTCGAGGCGCTACGTGGTGCCGTCGACGAGATCTTTCCGATCGATGAAACCGACGTCGAGCGGGCGCGCGCACTCGTTCTGGGCCTGACCGGCCTCTCGGCGCGCGACGCGCTGCATGCCGCGGTGATGGAGCATCACGACATCGACCGCATCATGACGTTCGATCAGGGATTCGACGCCGTCCCCGGGGTCTCGCGCTTTCGCGGCTAGCAGGGCGTGCTCACCCCAGCTTCCGCTTGTCGACGACGCGACGCGCCTTGCCGAGCGAGCGCTCGATGCCGCCGGGCGCCTTCACCTGAACCGCCGCGGTGACGCCGATGAGGTTCTTCACGTGCTCGGCGAGGCGTTTGCCGGCCGCTTCGGCGTCGGCCGAACCGGCATCGGGTGCGCGCTCGACGTTGATCGTCATCTCGTCGAGGTTCCCCGGCCGCGTGATCTCGACCTGGTAGTGCGGTGCGAGCGCGGGGTCGCGCAGGATGAGCTCCTCGATCTGCGTCGGGAACACGTTGACGCCGCGGATGATCATCATGTCGTCCGAGCGCCCGGTGATCTTCTCGATCCTGCGCATCGTCCGCGCGGTGCCCGGGAGAAGCCGGGTCAGGTCGCGCGTGCGGTAGCGGATGATCGGCAGCGCCTCCTTGGTGAGCGACGTGAACACGAGCTCGCCGCGCTCGCCGTCGGGAAGCACGCGGCCCGTATCGGGATCGACGATCTCCGGGTAGAAGTGATCCTCCCACACGGTGAGGCCGTCCTTGGTCTCGATGCACTCCTGCGCGACGCCGGGACCGATGACCTCGGAAAGGCCGTAGATGTCGATTGCGTCCATCGACAGCACCGCCTCGATCTTCTCGCGCATCGTCGGCGTCCACGGCTCCGCTCCGAAGATGCCGATCGACAGCGACGACGTGCGCGGATCCATCCCCTGGCGCTGCATCTCCTCGGCGATCGCCAGCATGTACGACGGCGTGACCATGATGATGTCGGGCCGGAAATCGCGAATGAGCTGCACCTGCTTCTCGGTCTGTCCTCCCGACATCGGAATCACCGTGCAGCCGAGTTTCTCGGCGCCGTAATGCGCGCCGAGTCCGCCGGTGAAGAGGCCGTAACCATAGGCGACGTGGACGATGTCGCCCGCGCGCCCGCCAGCGGCGCGGATCGAGCGCGCCATCACTTCGGCCCAGGTGTCGACGTCCGTCGCCGTGTAGCCGACGACGGTCGGCTTGCCGGTGGTCCCCGACGAAGCGTGAACGCGCACGACCTTCTCGCGCGGAACGGCGAACATGCCGAACGGGTAGTTGTCGCGCAGATCGAGCTTGGTCGTAAACGGCAGCTTCGCGAGATCGGCGAGGCTCCTCACGTCACCCGGCGCAACGCCGGCGGTGTCGAACGCCCTGCGGTAGTGCGGCACGTTGCGATAGGCGTGATCGAGCGTCCATTGCAGCCGCGAGAGCTGCAACGCCTCGAGCTCGTCCCGGCTCGCCGTCTCGATCGGGTCGAGATCACCGGGACGCGGAGTCTTTGCAGTCATCCTGACCTCCTTCGCTGGCGGCTCAGCCCTGGGTCGCCTCGGGGACGACGTGGCCGTCGATGCGATAGCTCTTGCCGCGAAACAGGGCGACCACGCGCTCGTGCTGGTCGCGAACCTCGATGTCGTAGACGCCGGTGCGCCCCGAGCGGCTGCGCTCGACGCCGCTCGCCCGCAGCACGTCGCCGGCGTGCGCCGGTGCGAGGTACTCGATCGAGCACCCTTGCGCGACGGTCTTGCGGTTGTACGAATTGCAGGCGAACGCGAACGTGCTGTCGGCGAGGAGAAAGATGATTCCGCCGTGGCAGGTCGCGTGTCCGTTCACCATGTCGTCGCGCACGATCATCGTCACCGTCGCGCGCCCGGGGCCGACGCTTTCGACGCGCATCCCGAGCGCCTGCGACGCGCGATCGGCGGCGAACATGTCGACCGCGACGCGCTCGGCGAGCGCCTGGGCGTCAGGCTCGCTCGGCGCGCTCACCGTCCGCTGAATTGCGGCGGACGCTTCTCGATGAACGCCGCAACACCTTCGCGGTAATCGTCGCTCGCGCCGAGCTCGCGCTGCAGATCGCGTTCGAGATCGAGCTGCTCGGGAAGCGTGTTCCCCGCCGACGCATAGAGCGCGCGCTTCGTCGCGGCGAGCCCTCGCGTCGGCGCCTTCGCGAGCTCCGCGAGGAGCGCGTCGACGGCGGCCTTGAACTCGGCATCGTCGATACTCTTCCAGATCAGGCCCCATTCTGCCGCCTTGTCGGCGGAAATGCGGTCGCCGAGCAGTGCGAGGCCCATCGCGCGCGCCGATCCGACGAGACGCGGGAGGAAGTGCGTGCCGCCGCTGTCCGGGACGAGGCCGATCCGGCAGAACGCCTGCACGAAGCTCGCCGAGCGACACGCGACGACGAGGTCGCAGGCGAGCGCGAGGTTCGCGCCTGCACCGGCCGCGACGCCGTTGACCGCGCACACGACGGGCAGCGGGAGCTCGCGCAGCGCGAGCACGAGCGGGCCGTAGTATTTCTCGATCGACGCACCGAGGTCGACCGGCGTAGCACCCGGTGCGACGGCGCGATCGGAGAGGTCCTGCCCGGCGCAGAAGGCGCGGCCCTCGCCGGTCAAGAGCAGCACGCGGATCGTCGTGTCGCCGGTGACGCGCGACAGCGCATCGCGCAGCTCGCCGTGCATCTGTTCGGTGAAGCTGTTGAGCCGGTCGGGACGATCGAGCGTGATGCGCGCGATGCCGTTGCCACTCTCGAATCGGATCTGCTCGTAGTTCATCACGTATGCATCCGGTGCTGGACGATGCGGAAGCGTCCGGCGACGTACGCGGCGTCGGTCAGCGCCGCGTTGGCCGCGGGATTCGCTCCGGTCCCGTGGAAATCGGAGAATGCCGCCGACTGGTTGACGAACACGCCGCCGGTCAGGTTGATCGACAGCGCGACGCCGGAATCCTCGGCGGCTTCGATCGCCTTCGCGATGACGTCGTCGCGGGTCGAGTAGACGGAGAGCGTCAGCGCGCCGTGGCTGGCGACAGCGTCGCGCGCGATGGCGATGCTGTCGTCGGTGCTATCGGTCGCGATCACGAACGAGATCGGCCCGAACCATTCGTTGAGATAGGTCGCGCGGTCGCCGCGCGCGAGCTTCACGATGAGCGGCGTGTGCACCTGCGCGTCGGGCCACGCCGGAGCGGTCAGCGCGCGGGTGTCGAGCGCGATCGCGCCGAGCGAGCGCGCGGCTTCGAGACGCCGCAACACCGCATCGCCGGTGAGGGCCCCCAGCACCTCGACGGCGCGCGCCGGATCTTCGGTGAGGCGGCCGACCGCCTGCGCTAGTCCGTTCACGAAGTCGTCGAAGCCGACGTGACCCTCGGAAGTGTCGATCCCCGCCTTCGGAACGTAGACATTCTGCGGCGCCGTACACATCTGGCCTGAATACAACGACAGCGAGAATGCGAGATTCTTCAGCATCCCCTGGTAATCGTGCGTCGAATCGACGATCACCTGGTTGACGCCCGCCTTCTCGGTGAACACGAGTGCCTGCCGCGCGTGCTCCTCGAGCCAGCGGCCGTTCGCCGTGCTGCCGGTGAAATCGATCAGCTTGATCTCCGGCCGCAGTGCAAGCGTCTGCACGGTGTCGTCACCCGGCTCGTGCGCGACGAGCGTCACGATGTTGGGGTCGAATCCGGCTTCGGCCAGAACCTCGCGCGCGATCCGCACCGTGAGCGCGAGCGGCAGGATCGCCGACGGATGCGGCTTGACGATCACCGCGTTGCCGGTCGCGAGGCTCGCAAATAGGCCTGGATACGCGTTCCAGGTCGGGAACGTGCTGCAGCCGATGACGAGCGCAACGCCGCGCGGAACGATGCGAAACTCCTTCTTCATCCGCAGCGGATCGCCGCGGCCCTGCGGCTTCTCCCACTGCGCCTCTCCCGGGACGCGGCGCATCTGGTCCCACGCATAGGCAACGGCTTCGAGGCCGCGGTCCTGCGCATGCGGCCCACCGGCCTGGAACGCCATCACGAACGCCTGGCCGGTCGTGTGCATGACCGCATGCGCGATCTCGAAGCTCGCTTCGTTGATCCGCTTCAGGATTTCGAGCGAGACGCCGACCCACGCCTCGGGACCCGCCTTGCGCCAGCGCGCCTGCGCCGCTTCGACGGCGACGAGGAGGCCATTCTGATCGGCCTTCGGATAGGTGATGCCCAGCGCGGGCCCGAACGGCGAACGCTCGCTGCCGACGGTGCCGATCGTCGCCGGCTGGTTCAACGTGAACGGCTTGCCGAGCAGCGCCTCGAAGGCGGCTTTACCCTCCTCGGCGGCACCGTCGCCATAGACTTTCGGCGACGGCGACTCCGGATACGGCGTCCAATAGCCGCGGCTGGCGATGGCTTCCAGCGCCCGATCGAGTGTTGCGCGGTGACGCTCGAAGTATGAATAAGACACTTGGTTGCGATCCTCGCTGCGTTCGAGCGCCTACTCTAGCATGCGTTCGCGGCGATTCGTTGCGCTAACCGGTGCCGGTCTGGTCGAAATCGACGGTGACCGCGTCGGTGACCGGGTAGCTCTGGCAGGCGAGCCTGAAGCCGCGCGCGACCTCGTAGTCCTCGAGCGCGAAATTCACGTCCATGTCCACGTCCCCCGCGACGAGGCGGCAGCGGCATGTCGAGCAGACGCCGCCCTTGCACGAGTACGGCAGCTCGACGCCGTTGCGGATGCCCGCGTCGATGATGTTCTCCTTGCCCTTCTCGAGCAGGAACTGCTTGCGGCTGCCGTCGATGATCGCCGTCACTTCGCATTCGCTGCGCGAAGCCCGCGGCAGCGGCCGCGCGACGTGGGTGTGCTTCGGAATGCTGGCGGCAAAGCGCTCGACGCGAATCCGCGACGCGGGAAAGCCGCGCGCCGTCAGCGCGTCGCGCACCGCATCCATCATCCCCTCGGGGCCGCACAGGAACACATAGTCGATGTCGTCGAGCGGCGTCAGCGTCGAGAACAGTGCATCCGCCTTGGCGCGATCGATGCGGCCGTGCAGGAGCTCGAGGTCCTGCGGCTCGCGCGACAGCACGTGCAGGAGCTGGAAGCGCGTCAGAAAGCGGTCCTTCAGCGCGGCGAGCTCCTCGCGGAACATCACCGACGACGACGCGCGGTTGCCATAGATCAGCGTGAATCGGGTCTGCGGCTCACGCTCGAGCGCCGTGCCGATGATCGACAGGAGCGGCGTGATGCCGCTCCCCGCCGCGACGGCGAGGTGATGGCGCGGAGTCGCGGGCTCCGCAGGCACGTTGAAATGCCCCATCGGGGGCATCGCCTCGACGATGCTCCCGCTCTTCAGCGTGTCGTTCGCCCAGGTCGAGAACGCACCGCCGGGCGCGCGCTTGATCGCGACGCGCAGCGCGCCGCCCGCCAAGGAGCAGATCGAATAGGACCGGCGCACATCGTCGCCGCCGAGGTCTGCGCGCAGCGTGAGGTGCTGGCCCGGCTCGAAGCGAAACGATTCCCGCAGGCGTTCCGGAACGTCGAACGTGATCGCGATCGCATCGCGCGTCTCGGGATCGACCCGGGCGATCGGCAGGGCGTGGAACTTGCTCATCGGCGCGCGTCAGTGCGACTTGAAGTAGTCGAAGGGCTCGAGGCAGTCGTCGCAGCGGAACTGCGCCTTGCACGGCGTCGACCCGAAGCGCGACACTTCGCGCGTGCGCCGCGAGCCGCAGCGTGGGCACATGATCGGCAAGAGGACGCGCCGCGCGGCGCCACCGGCGCAGGAGAGCCCGGGCGGCGCGATGCCCGCCGCGGCGAGCTTCCGGCGCGCCTCGGGGGCCATCGCATCGGTGCTCCACGGCGGCGCGAGCCGCGTGACGATCTCGCACGCGCCGGGCGCCACCGCGTCGAGCGCCGCACGGATATCGGCCTCGATCACGCACGTCGCCGGGCAGCCGGAGAAGGTCGGCGTGACGACGACACGCCAGCGTCCGGCCGATGCTCCCGGCTCGACCGCGCGGACGATGCCGAGCTCGACGACCGAAACGAACGGAAGCTCGGGATCGGGCACCTGCGCGAGCGCCTCCCAGACGGCAGGCGCGTCACAGCCGGGCGCAGTGCGGGTCTCACCAGCGCGCATCGGGCATCGACCTCGGCAGGCTCTGCATCACCGCGAGCAGGTGCCCGAGGTGCTCGGTGTGGACGCCCTGCTTCCCGCCGCGGCCGCGCGTGCCCTGCATCCATCCGTCGGCAGGCATCGCGAGCGTCGCTACGGCGAGCACCTTGCCGACCGCCTCGCGCCAGGGCTCCTCGAGCGCCGTCACGTCGGCCGCGATGCCGGCGCGAACGAGCGCCTCGTCGGTCGCATCGGCGGCGAACATCTCGCCGGTCCAGGTCCAGAGCGCGTCGATGGCGCGCTGCATGCGCCCGTGCGACTCCTCGGTGCCGTCGCCGAGACAAACGACCCAGCCCGACGAGCGCTCGACGTGGTAGCGCACTTCCTTGCGCGCCTTGGCCGCGATCGCCGCCACGCGCTCGTCGCACGAGCGCGACAGCGCGTCGAGTACGAGCAGGTGCCAGTGGTCAAAGAGAAACTGCCGCGCGATCGTTTCGGCGTAGCTGCCGTTCGGCTGCTCGACGAGCAGGAGATTGCGGTAGCGGTTGCCATCGCGCAGGAACGCGAGCTGGTTCTCGTCGCGCCCGGGCGGCGCGTAGCGCGCCTCGACCTCGCCGGCGTAGGCAAGCCACAGCCGGCCCTGGCCGAGCAGATCGAGGCCGACGTTGGTCTGCGCGATGTCTTCCTCGAGCGCCGGACCCCTGCCGACCCATTCGCCGAGGCGCTGGGCGAGGACGATATCGCTGTCGGCGAGCCGCAGCAGGTAGTCGAACAGCAGAGCGTCCGACGTCACAGGTGCTTCACTTCGTCCGGCATCGGGAAGAACGTCGGATGCCGGTACACCTTGTCCTGCGCCGGGTCGAACAGTGCATCGCGCTCGTCCGGCGACGACGCATGCAGGTCCGCCGAGCGCACGACCCAGATCGACACGCCTTCGTTCCTGCGCGTGTAAACGTCGCGCGCATTGCGGATCGCCATCGCCACGTCGGGCGCGTGCAGGCTGCCGACGTGCTTGTGCGCGAGCCCGTGCTGCGAGCGGATGAAGATCTCCCACAGCGGCCATTCGGTGCGTGTGCTCATGCCTGTACCTCCGCTCCGTTGCCGCTCACGCCGCCTCGCGCTCGCGCGCCTCGCGCTTCGCTGCGTGCGCGAGCGCCGCCTCGCGCACCCAGGCGCCGTCCTCCCAGGCCTTGATGCGGGTCGCCATGCGGTCGCGGTTGCACGGCCCATTGCCCTTCAGCACCTCGTGGAACTCGCTCCAGTCGATGTCGCCGAAATCGTAGTGGCCACGCTCGGCGTTCCAGGCGAGCTTCGGATCCGGGATCGTGATCCCGAGGTACTCGGCCTGCGGCACCGTCTGATCGACGAAGCGCTGTCGCAGCTCGTCGTTCGACAGGAGCTTGATCTTCCACCGCGCCGACTGCGCGCTGTGCACGCTCTCGGCATCCGGCGGGCCGAACATCATCAGCGACGGCCACCACCACCGGTCGAGCGCGTCCTGCGCCATCGCCTTCTGCTCGGCCGTCCCGCGG
>DASVWR010000157.1:0-5012 GCA_036393115.1 Casimicrobiaceae bacterium | reverse complement strand
GCCGAGAAGCTGTATCAGAACGCGCACGAGGCGATGCAGGACGGCAATTATACGCGGGCGGTCAAGCTGTTCGACACGCTCGAGGCGCGCTACCCGTACGGGCGCTACGCGCAGCAGGGCATCCTCGAAAGCGCCTACTCGAGCTGGCGCGACGGCGAGCAGGCGACCGCGTCCGCGGCGTGCGACCGCTTCATCCAGACCTATCCGAACAACGCCAACGTCGACTACGCGTATTACCTGAAAGGCCTGGTGTACTTCCGCGAGGACCAGGGATTGTTCGGCTACGTCTACCAGTTCGAGCTCTCCGAGCGCGACCCCAAGCAGATGCGGCAATCGTTCGACTCGTTCAAGGAGCTCGTGCGCAAGTTCCCGAACAGCCGCTATGTCGACGATGCGCAGGAGCGGATGCGCTATCTCGCCAACGGTCTCGGCGCCTACGAAGTGCACGTCGCGCGCTACTACTACGATCGCGGCGCCTACGTCGCCGCGGTAAACCGCGCACAGGCATCGCTCGTCAACTACCCGCGCACACCGTCGAACGCCGATGCGCTCGAAATCATGGTCGAGGGCTATCGCAAGCTCGGCATGCCGGGGCTCGCCGACGACTCGAAGCGGGTTCTCGCGAAGACCTTTCCCGACAGCCCCTACGTCGTCGGCGCACCGGCAAAACCGTGGTGGAAGCTCTGGTAGCCGGCGCGACGGCGCGCCTCGCAGCGAAGCGCTTCGTCACGCGGGCTGCGCGACGGCGCTGAAGAACGCCTCGACGTCGGCGACCTCGCGCGTGCGGCGCATCGGCGGCAGGCTCTGCCAGATGCGCCGGCCCCATGGCCGATCGACGAGCCGCGGATCGCAGATCATCAGCACGCCGCGATCGGTTTCGGCGCGGATCAGGCGCCCGGCGCCCTGCTTCAAGCTGATCGCCGCCTGCGGGAGCTGCCATTCCATGAACGGATTGCGTCCTGCCGCGGTCAGCTTCGCGAGGCGCGCCGCGAGCAACGGATCGTCGGGAGGCGCGAACGGCAGCTTGTCGATGACCACCACCGACAGCGCGTCGCCCGCCACGTCGACGCCTTCCCAGAAGCTCGAGCTGCCGAGCAGCACCGCGTTGTCGGTCGAGCGAAAGCGCGCGAGGAGCTCGGTCTTCGACATGTCGCCCTGGACGAGCAGCACGAGCGCGAGCTCTTCGCGCGCGATCGCGTCGGCGAGGCGCTCGCGTGCGGCGGCGAGTGCCCGCAGCGTCGTGAACAGCATGAATGCGCGTCCGCGGCTCGCCTTCAGCACCGGCAGCGCAAGGTCGACGACGGCGCGCGTGTGCTCGATCGTGTTCGGCAGTGGCAGTCCGCGAGGGATGTAGAGCAGGGCCTGCGTCGCATAATCGAACGGGCTCTCCCAGCTTCCGGTCGCTGCGTCGCCGAGGCCGAGCTGGCCGGCGTAGTGCGAGAAGTCGCCGGCCACCGACAGCGTCGCCGAGGTGAGGATCCAGCTTCGCGCGCCGGCGTCGATCTGCCGGCGGAAGACGCTTGCGACCGACAATGGCGACGCGTGGAGCTGGAAGCCCTGCACGCCGATGTCGACCCAGCGGATCCACTCCTCCGCGTCGTGGTCTGCGGCCTCGTTTCGCCAGTGCGCGAGGCGCTCCCCGGCGTCCGCCGCACGGCGGGCGATCGCGGCGAGGTCCTCGCTGCGCTCGGCCTGCGCCGCGAGCTCGGCGCAGAGCCGATCGAGCGCCGCGGCGAGCGCGCCAAGCGCAGCGCCGAAGTCCGGGCGTGTCGCGACCGTCGCGCGCGTTGCCCGGCCCGGCGCATCGCCGAGTGCCAGGCGCAGCCGCCGCAGCGCCGGCACGAGCCCGGTCGCGGCGTCCGGCAATCCCGGCGCGTCGCGCGCGCCGGTGCGGGCGGCGATCTCGGCATCGCGGGCGAGCTCGGCGAGCGCTCCCGACGCCGTCTGCTCGCCGAAGAACAGCGTCGCCGTGTCGGGGAGCTGATGCGCTTCGTCGAGGATCACCGTGTTGCAGCTCGGCAAGAGCTCGGCGAGCCCCTCGTCGCGCAGCGCGACATCGGCGAAGAACAGGTGGTGATTGACGACGACGACGTCGGCATCGAGCGCTTCGCGCCGCGCCTTCATCACGAAGCATTCGTCGAAGAACGCGCATTTCGAGCCGAGGCAGTTGTCGCGCGTCGACGTGACGAGCGGCCAGATCGACGCGGCCTCCGGCACGTCGGAAAGCTCGGCGCGGTCGCCTCGGCTCGTGCTGCGCGCGAAGCGCACGATGCTGGCGAGGTGACGCACGTCGCTACGCGAAGGAAGCTGCCCCTCGCGCTGCGTGCGCTCGAGATGGTACTGACAGACGTAGTTCGCCCGTCCCTTGAGGAGCGCGAGCGTCGCGGGCACCGCGAGCGCGTCACGCACGAGCGGCAGATCGCGCTCGAAGAGCTGGTCCTGCAGCGTCTTGGTTCCGGTCGAGACGATGACCTTGCCGCCATAGAGCAGCGCCGGGACCAGGTAGGCGAACGTCTTGCCAGTGCCGGTGCCGGCCTCTGCGAGCAACGGCTCGGCGCGCGCGATCGCCGCGCTCACCGCCTGGGCCATCGCGAGCTGCTGCGGACGCGCGCGAAATCCGGGCAGCGAACGCGCGAGCGCACCGTCCGGCCCGAACAGCGCGGCGAGCTCGGCGTTACGGGAACCTTCGAGTCCCGTCGGCGGGGAGCCGTTCAGTTCGCGCTTGCCTCGTGCTTCCGGCCGGCATGCCGGGGTTCCGGCGTGTGCGGTGCGGCATGCTCTGCGGCACGGCGCTCGCGCACGGTGTGCGCCGGCTGCGATGCGTGCATCGCGACCGTCGTATAGGACGCCCGGATGCCGGCAATACGGTCGCCGAATTCCTCGTAGGGCTGGACGACGCGCGACTTGTAGGCCGCGTCCGATTCACCGTGCCGCCATTGCAGGTTCGCGAGCGCGGACAGCCACACCTCTTGCAGCGCCTTCAGCGCGGCTTCGGCCTGGCGCGAGATCCGCGCCTCTTTCAGCGCAGCGAGGAACGGCTTCCTGATGTTCTCCTTCTGCTTGTCGAGGCAGTATTCGGTTTTCGCCCCGTTCGTCCCGTCGGTCGACTTCTCGTAGCCGAACTCGATGTTCTCGATCGCCTTCACGTCGCGGCACATCGTGTAGAGATGCACGACGGCGTCGAAATAGCATTCGAGCGCTGGCTTGCCGTCGGCATGCGGACACACGTAGTTGTGCGCCGGGCCGGGATTGCCGCCGATCGTCTCGGCGGTGGCGGCCGATGCCCCGAACAGGCCGACGACGGCCGCCAACGCCACCGCAGGTCCGATGAACCGGCCGCGGCGCGGACGTACGGGGGCGGTCAATGAGCGTGTGGTGGACATGGGGCCGGTGCAATCATACCCGCGAATCGCCGCGGACCCCGCAGGGTGGCGCCGGGTATCCGGTCACGATAGAATCGCCGCATCGCGCACGCAGAATGGCGCGATCCATCACGAGAGGAGGAGCCCCATGGCTGCGTCATTCGTTCGTTCGATCGATCGCCGCAGGTTCCTGCAGATGGCCGGCGCGGCCGGCGCGTCGGGGCTGCTTCCGCTGCCGGAAGCGGTGCGCCGGGCCTTCGCCGCGGACGCTCCGCTCGGATCGAGCGTCATCGCCGGCAAGAGCGACAAGATGATCGTCCACAACGCGAAGCTCGGCGTCATGGAGACGCCGCTCGACCTCTTGCGCGAGCATCAGTTCACGCCTAAGGAAATCCTGTACAACCGCCTCCACTTCCCGATCGACCTCGACGGCGGATGGGTCGCGACGACCGCCCCGGCGAGCGTCGCGACGACGCAGGACTGGACGATTCTCGTGTCAGGGCTCGTGCAGCGGCCGAAGACGATCAAGGTCTCCGACCTCGCGAAGATGGACCAGGTGAAGCGGATCTCGGTGATGCAGTGCGCCGGGAACGGTCGCTCGTACTACTGGGCGAAGGCGAAGACGCCGGGGTCGGGCTGGAAGCACGGCGGCATGGGCAATCTCACCTGGGAGGGTGTGCCGCTGATGCCGCTCCTGAAGAGCCTCGAGCTCGGTGCCGACCCGAGCGTTGCTTATCTCAGCGCGAACGGCAAGGACGTGCCGCCCGTCGCCGGCGGGGCCGACCTTATCAAGAGCTATCGTCTTACGGCCCCGCAGCTCGACAACGCGATTCTCGCGCTCAAGATGAACGGCGAGCCGATCCCGACGATCCACGGCGGTCCGGTGCGCCTCATCATCCCGGGCTACTACGGCAACATGAACGTCAAGTGGGTCACCGATCTCATGCTGATGGATCGCGAGAACCCAAGCGCGCTGATGCAGAAGACCTACCGGATGCCGCTCGAGCCGGTCGAGCCCGGAAAGTTCACGACGCAGGACATGACGCAGCAGAACACGGTGCCGACCTACGGCTTCGCGATCATGAGCGTCGTGTTCGCGCCGCTCGCCGGGCAGACCGTCAAGGCCGGCAACGTGGAGCTCAAGGGCGTCGCGTGGAATGACGGCGTCGTGCCGATCACCGAGGTGCGCATCTCGGTCGACCAGGGCCGCTCGTGGATCGCGACCGAGGTCGATTCGTCGGACGGCGCCACGGCGTGGCACCACTGGCAGACGCGCGTCGCGCTCTCGGCGGGTGCACACGAGGTCTGGGTACGGGCGACCGATGCCTGGGGCCGGTCGCAGCCGATGGACGGCCTCGCGACGTGGAACCCCGGCGGTTGGGACTGGCACGGCGTCGATAAGGTCGCATTCCAGGTTGCCTGACGACGAGACGGTCGCGACTCGTGCGCACGCGGCCTCGCCGCCGCGCGCATCGCGCGCGATGGCCATTGCGTCATCGATGGCGCGATTCATTGCGGCGTTCGTGCTCGCGTGGTCGGCGTGGGCCGTCACGGCGCAGGCGGCAGGCATCACGCTTCCCGCCGGTCCCGGCGCGAACCTCGTCTACGCTCGCTGCCAGACCTGTCACGATCTGCAATACATCGTCGACG
>DASVWR010000156.1:0-10977 GCA_036393115.1 Casimicrobiaceae bacterium | reverse complement strand
GCACCACGCCCGCCCCCCGGGGGCCAACGCGCCGCGCGGCGGCGCGGGGCGGCTGCGCGAGCCGCAGGCTCCGCACGAGCAGGGGCAGGCGGGCGGACCCGTTGGCGGCGAGATCGCCGCCGCCGACCGGGCGGGTCACGCGCCGGCGACGCTGCCGGGTGCCGATCCGGCGCGCCGCAGCGGGCCGGCGAAACCCGGCAAGCCACCGCGGCCACGCGGGCCCTTCAGGGGACCCGGAGCGGCGAACGGAGAGGCGCCGCAGGCGCAGCATGCCCACCGGCCCCGCGTCAACTTCGACGAGGTGCAGCCGCAGAGCAATGCCAATGCGCTGCCGTTCGGGCATCGGACGCGCGACGCGTCAGGCAACGGCGCGCGGCCATCGGGCCCGGCATTCCGCGGAGGCGGGCACCAGCGCCCCGGTAAGGGACCGCGTCAGGGGCAGCGCCCGATGCGCCCCCGCGGCGACGTCGACGGCAATGTCGCGCCGCCGGCGCCACGCACTGCAATCGACGAAGACTGAGGCTCGAGCGGGGTCACGTCGCGAAGCGCGGCGCGCGTTTGGCGAGGAAGGCGTCGACGCCTTCGGCGAAATCGGAAGTCGCAGCGCATTCGGCGAAGCTCTTCGCTTCGGCTTCGAGCTGGACGGCGAGCGAGCGGTCGAACGAGTCGCGCACCAGTCGCTTGACGTTGCGAAGCGCGATGCGCGGACCGCTTTCCAGGCGAGCGACGATCGCTGCGACGGTCGCGTCGAGCTCATCGCGGGCGACGACGCGGCTCACCAGCCCGATGCGCTGGGCCTCGTCGGCGCCGAAGCGCTCGCCGAGCAGGCAGATGTCGAGCGCGCGGCGCAGGCCCACTGCGCGCGGCAGCGACCACGTCGCGCCGCCGTCGGGCGTCACGCCGACGTGGCGGTACGCGGACGCGAACACGGCATCGTCGGCCGCGACGACGACGTCGCACGCGGCGGCGATAGAGAGGCCGAATCCCGCCACGGCACCGTGCACCGCGGCGAGGGCGATCTGCGGCATCCGGTGAAGGTTCTCGATCGCCGTCTGGACACGCAGAACGATCTGCTCGAAGGCTCCCGCGAGGTCGGCCGGAGGGTCGGCGAGGATGTCGGCGAAGCAGCGCAGATCGCCGCCGGCCATGAAGTGCGCGCCGGCGCCACGCAGCACGAGCACCCGCAGCGACGGATCGGCGGCGACCGCGCCGGTGCGCGCCACGAGCGCATCCATCATCGGGATGTCGAGCACGTTGAGCGCGGCGGGCCGGTTGAAGGTCAGCGTCGCTACGGCCCCGCTGCGCGTCAGTACGATCGGGTCGGCGTGCGGCGCTTCGTCGGTGTTCAGATCGGTCATCGGCTCTCCTCGTCAGAGTCGTGGCGGCGGGGCGCCGCTCGGCGTGCGCCGGAACGGGCTGCTCGCGTCGAGCTCGTCGAGCGCATGCGCGATTTCGCTGCGCTCGGCCGCGCAGAACTCGGCGATCGCGGCGGCGAAGGCCGGGTCGGCGATCGTGTGCAGCGAACGCGTCGGTGCCGCCAGGAGGCCGCGCGCGAGCTTGTGCGCGCCCTGTGCGCCGCCCTCGAAGCGCATGATCGCACGCTCGATGCAGAACTCGATCGCCTGGTAGTAGCAGGCCTCGAAGTGGAGTCCTGGCACGAACTCGCGCGTCCCCCAGTAGCGCCCCCACAGCGTGCGCGCATCGTGGATATCGAGCGCGGCACACAGCGGCTGCGAGCCGCGGTAGCCGACGACGAGGAGCACGGATTGCGGGAGCCGCGCCGCGATGCGCTCGAAGAATTCGCGCGTGAGATAGGGCGTCGATCCGTGCGTTGCGTAGGTCCGCGTGTAACACTCGTGGAAGAAAGCCCAGTCGGCGGCGCCGATCGCGCTGCCTTCGAGGCGCCTGAACTCGATCCCCATGCGGGCGACGCGCTGGCGCTCCTGGCGGATCCTGCTGCGCTTCGCGTGGTTCAACGCAGCGAGGAAATCCGCGAAGTCGCGATAGCCGGTGTTGGTCCAGTGGAACTGGATCCCGCTGCGCATCGTCATTCCCGCAGCGGCCGCTTCGGCCGACTGCAGCTCGTCGGTGAAAAGCAGGTGCAGCGACGAATAGCCGCGCGCGAGCTCGGCGTGGGCGTGCTCGAGGAGCGCATGCCGGACCGCGGCGTCGTCAGCGAGCATCCGCGGACCGGTCACCGGTGTGAACGGGACCGCGGCGACGAGCTTCGGATAGTAGCGTCGGCCGTGGTGCCGGTACGCGTTCGCCCATCCCCAGTCGAACACGTATTCGCCGTAGCTGTGCGACTTCGCGTAGAGCGGCAGCGCACCGACGAGCGTGGCTCCGCGCCAGGCGGTGAAAAAGCGCGGCGCCCAGCCGGTCCGTGCGCTCGCGCAACCCGACTCCTCGAGCGCCGACAGCCATGCATGCGAGACGAACGGCTGCGCGCCCGCGACGCGATCCCATGCCGGCGGCGCGATCGAGGCGAGCGGCACATCGTCGCGGATGCGCAGCGACGATGCGTCGCCGGGGGACGGCGATTCGAGCGGGACCGGTGCGCGCATCACGACGCCACGATTGTCGCCGCTGACGGACCAGCGCTCAACCCTTCGCGTGCTAACATTTTTCGATGCGAATCGCGCTCGCCCAGCTCAACCAGACGCTGGGCGATCTCGCCGGCAACGCACGCGCCATTGCCGAGGCGGTCGATCGTGCGGCGGGCGCTGGCGCGGGGCTCGTCGTCACTCCCGAGCTCTCGCTCTGCGGTTATCCTCCCGAGGACCTGCTGCTGCGCCCGGCGTTCATCGATGCCTGCGCCGCGGAGCTCGCCGCGCTCGCCGACCGCGCGCGCGCGTGCCCGGTGATCGTCGGATTCCCGGAGCGCAAGAACGGCCGGCGCTACAACGCCGCTGCGCTGCTGCGCGGTGGGCGCGTCGAGCGGATCTACCACAAGGAGCGCCTTCCCAACTACACGGTGTTCGACGAGGAGCGCTATTTCGCGCCCGGTACCGAGCCCTGCGTGTTCGAGCTCGACGGACGCCGCGTCGGCGTGCTGATCTGCGAGGATTGCTGGTATCCCGAGCCGGCGGCGCGCGCTCGCGCGGCGGGCGCCGAGATCATCGTCGTGCCGAACGGCTCGCCGTACCACACCCGGCAGCAGGCCGAGCGCGCCGCGCGGGTCGCGGCGCGTGCGCAGGAGACCGGCGCCGCCTTCGTGTACGTCAACCGCGTCGGCGGGCAGGACGAACTGGTATTCGACGGCGCATCGTTCGTGACGAGCGCCGACGGGACGCTGGCGCAGCAGCTCCCGGCCTGGCAGGAGACGCTCGCGTTCGCACAATTCGATGGCGCCGCGCCGAAGGCTGTGCGCGGCGAGCTCGATCGCGCGCTCGAGCTGCACGTCTACTCGGCGCTGGTGATGGGCGTGCGCGATTACGTGACGCGCAACGGCTTTCCCGGCGTCATCATCGGCCTCTCGGGAGGCGTCGATTCGGCACTGACGCTCGCAATCGCCGTCGACGCGCTCGGCGCGTCTCGCGTGCGCGCACTGATGCTGCCGTCGCGCTATAGCGCTGCGATGAGCCTCGAGGATGCGCGCGCGATGGCGAAGCATGCGGGTGTCCGCTACGACGAGATTCCCATCGGGCCGATGTTCGACGCGTTCCTCGGCGCGCTCGCCGGCGAGCTCGCCGGGCGCCCTTCCGACGCGACCGAGGAGAACATCCAGGCACGCATCCGCGGCACGCTGCTGATGGCGGCGTCGAACCGGTCGGGTGCGATCGTGCTCACCACCGGCAACAAGTCGGAAATGGCGGTTGGCTACGCGACGCTCTACGGCGACATGGCCGGAGGCTTCGCCGTCCTGAAGGACATCAGCAAGACGCTCGTCTACCGTCTCGCGCGCTGGCGCAATGCGCTCGGGCGTGTGATCCCCGAGCGTGTGCTGACGCGCGCGCCGTCGGCCGAGCTTCGTCCCGACCAGACCGATCAGGACTCGCTGCCGCCGTACGACGTGCTCGACGGAATCCTCGAAGCGTACGTCGAGCGCGACCTCGCGCCGTCGGAGATCGTCGCGCTGGGCTTCGAGCGCGACGCGGTGGCGAAGGTCGTGCGGCTCATCAAGATCAGCGAATACAAGCGCCGGCAGGCTGCGGTCGGCATCCGCATCACGCCGCGCGGCTTCGGCAAGGACTGGCGCTATCCGATCACCTCGGCGTGGGATGAGGGGCGTTCTTTCGTGTATGCTCTGCAGGCCCCGCCGCCCTCATCCCCGACCCGCCGATGAAGAAGATCGAAGCCGTCATCAAGCCGTTCAAGCTCGACGAAGTCCGCGAAGCGCTGTCGGAAGTCGGCATCACGGGACTCACGGTGACCGAGGTCAAGGGATTCGGGCGGCAGAAGGGACACACCGAGCTGTACCGCGGCGCCGAGTACGTCGTCGATTTTCTGCCGAAGGTGAAGGTCGAGATGGTGCTCGCCGATTCGCTGGTCGAGCGCGCGATCGAAGCCATCGTCAAATCGGCGCGCACGGGCAAGATCGGTGACGGAAAGATCTTCGTGACGGCGGTGGACCAGGTCCTGCGCATCCGCACCGGCGAAGTGGGGGAGGCTGCAGTCTGAACGCGTCGCCGCCCGGCACTGCGGGCGGCGGTCATCTGCAATCGAACCGGGAGAAGCCAGCATGTCCTTCGCGAGCGAGTTCAAGGAATTTGCCCTCAAGGGGAGCGTCGTCGACCTCGCCGTCGGCGTCATCATCGGCGCGGCATTCGGCAAGATCGTCGATTCGCTGGTCAAAGACATCATCATGCCGGTGGTCGGGCGCATCTTCGGCGGGCTCGACTTCTCGAACTACTTCATCATGCTGAAGGATCCGCCGGCCGGCTACACCGGGCCGATGACCTACGATGCGCTGACCAAGGCCGGCGTGCCGCTGTGGGCGTACGGCAACTTCATCACGATCGCGATCAACTTCCTCATTCTCGCGCTGATCATCTTCCTGATGGTCCGCGCGTTCAACCGCATGAAGCGCGCGCAGCCGGCGCCGCCTCCGGCCGCACCGGCCGAGGACGTCGTGCTGCTACGCGAGATCCGCGACGCGTTGAAGAAATAGGCGCGCCGTTCCATGCGCCGCGCGGCCGCTGCCGCACGGCGCGAGTCACCATACCGGGAGGGGACATATGAAGCACCGCATCTGGCAGGCGTTCGCGGCAGCCGCGCTCGTCTGCGGCCTTGCGCCGACGGCAGCCGCCGACATCACGCTCGGAGTCACGCTGTCGACCACCGGCCCGGCGGCATCGCTCGGCATCCCGGAGAAGCGGACGATCGAGCTCCTGCCGCCAACGCTCGCCCGCCAGAAGATCCACTGGATCGTCCTCGACGACGGCTCCGACACGACCCGCGCGGTGACCAATACGCGCAAGCTCATCACCGAGGACCACGCCGACGTGATCATCGGCTCGACGGTGACGCCGAACTCGCTCGCGATGGTCGACATCGTCGCCGACGCGAACACACCGATGATCTCGCTCGCGGCTTCCGCGCGGATTATCGACCCGACCAATCCGCACACGCACTGGGTGTTCAAGGTTCCGCAGAACGATTCGCTGATGGCCGATGCGATCGCCATCAGCATGAAGCAGGACGGTGTGCGCACGCTCGGCTACATCGGCTTCAACGACGCCTACGGCGAGAGCTGGCTCGCCGAGATCAGGCGCTCGGCCGACACGGCGGGGATCAAGGTCGTCGCCGACGAGAAATACAACCGCAACGACTCCTCGGTCACCGGCCAGGTGCTGAAGCTGATCGCCGCGCACCCGGACGCGGTCCTGATCGGCGCGTCGGGAACGCCCGGCGCGACTCCCGAGAAGGAGCTCGTCGCGCGCCACTACAAGGGCCGGATCTACCAGACCCACGGTGTCGCGAACCCGGACTTCCTGCGCGTTTGCGGCGCCGACTGCAACGGGACGCTGCTGCCGATCGGGCCGCTGGTCGTCTGGGAGCAGCTTCCCGACAGCAATCCGATCAAGGCGGTGGCGAAGCGGTACGTGTCCGAGTACGAGGCGAAGTACGGCGCGGGCTCGCGCACGTCGTTCGGCGGCCACGCGTACGACGCCTGGACGCTGCTCACCAAGGCCGTCCCGGTCGCATTGCAGAAGGCGCAGCCGGGGACCGAGCAGTTTCGTGCAGCGCTTCGCGACGCGCTCGAGCAGACCACGGTGGTCGGTACCAACGGCGTGTTCACGATGACGCCGAAGGACCACAACGGCATGGACAACCGTGCGCGCGTAATGGTGAAGATCGAGAACGGCAAGTGGATCCTCGTCAAGTAATCGCGGATCGCGCCTGACGCTGCGGCGGGCGGCCATCGCGCCGCCTGCCGTGCCACCCGCCGCGCCGCGTCCTGCCGCGGCGGTCCCGGCGCCCACGTCCTTCGACGATGGACCTCTCGATCACCGCGCTCCTCGCGCAGGACGGAATCACCAACGGGGCGATCTACGCGCTCCTGGCACTCGCGATCGTGCTCGTGTTCACGGTCACGCGGGTGATCTGGATCCCTTCCGGCGAGTTCCTCTCCTACGGCACGCTGCCCCTCGCCGGGCTGCAGCTCGGCAAGGCGCCGGGAACGGTCGGCCTGCTGGTCGCGCTCGCGATCGTCGCGGGCCTCGTCGAGGCGGCGTCGTCGTGGCGACGCGGCGAGCTCGCGCGCCTGCCGCTTCGCCTCGTGCTCTGGGTCGGTGTTCCATTGGCGATCGCGCTCCTGCTCGCCGAAGCCGCCCCGCACCACTGGGCGCTTCCGTTCCAGGTCCTGCTGACGCTCGCCGCGGTCACCGCAATGGGGCCGCTGCAGTACCGGATCGTCTACCAGCCGCTCGCCGACGCGAGCGTGCTGGTGCTGCTGATCGTCTCGGTCGCCGTGCACTTCGCGCTGACCGGCCTCGGCCTGTGGTATTTCGGTGCCGAAGGCTCGCGCACGCCGGCCTTCTCGGAGGCGTCGCTGCAGCTGGGCGGCATCGTGTTCAGCGCGCAGAGCCTGCTCGTGGTGATCGCGAGCCTGCTGCTGATCGGCGTGCTTTATCTTTTCTTCGGAGGCACGCTGTACGGCAAGGCGTTGCGCGCGACCGCGGTCAATCGGATCGGCGCGCGGCTCGTCGGCATTTCGCCGAACTTCGCCGGCACGCTGACGTTCGCACTCGCGGCGCTGCTCTGCGCCTTCTCGGGCGTGCTGATCGGGCCGATCACGACCGTCTACTACGATTCGGGGTTCCTGGTGAGCCTCAAGGGCTTCGTCGGCGCGATCATCGGCGGGCTCGTCAGCTACCCGCTCGCCGCAGCGGGGGCACTGCTCGTCGGGCTCCTCGAGTCGTTCTCGTCGTTCTGGGCGAGCGCCTTCAAGGAAGTGATCGTGTTCACGCTGATCATCCCGGTGCTCCTCTGGCGCAGCCTCGCCACGCACCACCGCGAGGACGACGAGTAGCGCGATGCGCGGCACCGGAAGAGCACCGCGCATCACGAGTACGCCGCGCGCCGCGATGGCGGCATTCGTCGCGCTGCTGGTCGCGATCCCGCTTTTCGCGCCGCCATTCTGGGTGACGCTCGGCAACTACATCGGCCTCTACAGCATCGTCGCGCTCGGCCTGGTGCTGCTGACGGGCGTCGCCGGGCAGACCTCGTTCGGGCAGGCCGCTTTCGTCGGCCTCGGCGCCTACACGAGCGCGTACCTGACGACGCAGACGGCGGTGTCGCCGTGGCTCGCGCTGCCGGCCGCGCTCGCCCTGACCGCCGCGATCGCGCTTGCGCTGGGCTTCATCACGCTGCGGATGAAAGGCCATTACCTGCCGCTCGCGACGATCGCGTGGGGTATCGCACTCTACCTCACGTTCGGCAATCTCGACTGGCTCGGCGGGCACACCGGAATGAGCGGCATCCCGCCGCTTGCGCTCGGGAGCTTCAGCCTGCGCAACGAGCGCCACTACTACGCGCTCATCTGGGTCGTCGCGCTGGCAGCATTGTGGGCGAGCCGAAATCTGCTCGATTCGCGGCCAGGCCGGGCGCTGCGCGCGATGAAGGGTGGCCTCGAGATGGCCGAGGCGTTCGGCATCGACGGCGCGCGGCTGAAGACGGTCGCATTCGTCTATGCCGCGCTGCTCGCCTGCGTCTCGGGATGGCTCTATGCGCACCTGCAGCGCTTCGTGAATCCGACGCCGTTCGGAATCGAGCAGGGCATCGAGTACCTGTTCATGGCGGTGATCGGGGGTGCGGCGAGCGTCTGGGGCGCGGTGGTCGGCGCGACGCTGATCACCGTGCTGAAGGAGGTGTTGCAGGACGTGCTTCCGGCGCTTCTCGGCCGCTCGGGCAACTTCGAGATCGTCGTGTTCGGTGCGCTGATGATCGTGCTGCTTCAGTTCGCCCGCGACGGCATCTGGCCGTGGCTCGCGCGGCTCGTTCCGGTGCCCGGTGCCGGGGCGCCGCCCGACCCCGCACCGCGGCCCGACGCCGCGCCGCTTCCCGCACGTGATGCCGGCGCGGCGCCGGGCGTATCGCTGCTCACCGTACGCGGGGCGCGCAAGACCTTTGGCGGCCTCGTGGCGGTCGACGACTTGAGCTTCGAGATCCGGGTGGGCGAGATCCTCGGCCTGATCGGTCCCAACGGCGCCGGCAAGAGCACGACCTTCGGCCTCATCAGCGGGACGCTGCCGCTGTCGAGCGGCGAAATTCGCTTCCGCGGGCAGTCGATCGGTTCGCTCGCTCCGTACGAGATCGCGCGACTGGGCATCGCGCGCACGTTCCAGCACGTGCGGCTGCTGCCGCGCATGTCGGTACTCGACAACGTCTCGCTCGGCGCCTATCTGCGCGGCAGCGCCGGCGTCGTGCGCGCGGCGCTGCGCCTCGACCGAGCCGAGGAGGCGCGAACGCGCGCGGTCGCCGCACGCGCGATCGAGCGAAGCGGCCTCGCCGCGCACATGCTCGACGAGGCGGGGAGCCTGCCGCTCGGGACCCAGCGCATCGTCGAGATCGCGCGCGCGCTGGCCGCGGATCCGGTTCTCCTCCTTCTCGACGAGCCGGCGGCCGGCCTGCGCTTCCTTGAAAAGCAGGCGCTCGCCGAGCTGCTCCGGGGACTGCGCGCGCGAGGAATGACGATCCTGCTGGTCGAACACGACATGGATTTCGTGATGGGCCTGAGCGACCGCCTGGTGGTGATGGACTTCGGCGAGAAGCTTGCCGAAGGCGAGCCCGGCGACGTGCGCGCGAATCCGGCGGTACTCGAAGCCTATCTGGGGGGCGTGTGAGCGAGGCGGTTCGCGTGCTCGAAGTCGAGCGCCTGTGCGTCTCTTACGGCAAGGTTTCCGCGCTGCGCGACGTCACGCTGCAGGTGGAAGCGGGAAGTGTCGTGACGGTGATCGGGCCCAATGGCGCGGGCAAGACGACGCTGCTCGGCGCGATCGCGGGCCTCTTGCCGTCGCACGGAGGGCTGCGCTGCTTCGGCGAGACGGTCGCGAGCCGCTCGGTCGAGGACCGCGTCGGCAGCGGCCTCGTGCTGGTGCCGGAAAAGCGCGAGCTCTTTGCGACGATGTCGGTGGCGGATAATCTGAAGCTGGGCGCCTTCGCGCGCCGCCGCGACGGCGCGGCGGGAGCAGCGCTCGCCGGCGTGTACACGCGCTTCCCGCGCCTCGCCGAGCGACGCGATCAGCTCGCCGGGACGCTCTCGGGCGGCGAGCGACAGATGCTGGCACTCGGACGCGCGCTGATGGCGCGCCCGCGGCTCCTGCTCCTCGACGAGCCGTCGCTCGGGCTCGCGCCGGTGATCGTGCGCGAGATCTTCGACATTATCGCGGCGTTGCGTGCGTCGGGTGTCGCGATCCTGCTCGTCGAGCAGAATGCGCGCGCGGCGCTCGAAGTCGCCGATCACGGTTACGTGCTCGAGGCCGGCGAATGCGTGCTCCAGGGCCCGGCCGCGGAGCTTGCCGGCGACCCGCGCGTCATCGCAAGCTATCTGGGTCACGGAAAGGCGGGACAGGCATGACCAACATCGACGAACATTCACCCCGGCAGGCCGAAGGACATCTACCCCGGCACTCGGATGCGCATCTCGAAGAAGCGAAGGAACGGCTGCTCGCCCCGGCGGGTCTCGATCTCGCGCACGTTTCGCACGCGCTCGATGCGATCCATGCGCGCGGCGTCGACTTCGCCGATCTCTATTTCCAGCATTCGACCTACGAGAGCTGGAGCCTCGAGGAAGGGATTGTGAAGTCGGGCGCCTTCTCGATCGATCGCGGCGTCGGCGTGCGTGCCGCGTCGGGCGAGCGGCAGGCGCTCGCCTATTCCGACGACATCTCGGCGGCGGCGCTCGACGAAGCCGTGGCCGCGGTGCGCGCGATCGGGCGCCAGGGGGCATCGGCGTCGACGCCGGTCGCGCCGGGTGGCCGTGCGCCGGCGTTGTACAGGGTCGCCGATCCGACCGCGAGCCTTGCCGATGCCGCCAAGGTCGCACTGCTGCAGCGGCTCGAGCGTGCGGCACGCGCGCGTGACCCGCGCGTCGTGCAGGTGATGGCATCGCTCGCCGGCGAGCACGAGACGGTGCTGATCGTGCGCAGCGACGGACGGGTTGCCACCGACGTCCGCCCGCTCGTCCGCGTCTCGCTGACCGTCGTCGTCGAAGATCACGGCCACCGCGAGCAGGGCTCGGCGGGCGGCGGCGGGCGCTTCGACTACACGCGCTTCGACGACGCCCACCTCGCGTGCCTCGTCACCGAAGCCGTCGACCAGGCGCTGCTCAACCTCGAAGCGCAGCCTGCGCCCGCCGGGACGATGACCGTCGTGCTCGGTCCGGGGTGGCCGGGGATCCTGCTGCACGAGGCGATCGGCCACGGCCTCGAAGGCGACTTCAACCGGAAGAAGACGTCGGCGTTCTCGGGCCTGCTCGGTGAACGCGTGGCAGCACGCGGCGTTACGGTGGTGGATGACGGCACGCTCCCCGAC
>DASVWR010000155.1:0-32590 GCA_036393115.1 Casimicrobiaceae bacterium | reverse complement strand
AGAACGTCGGCGGTTCGTTCGACGCCCCGCCGATCACCTCCGCGACGGCGGTCGGTACCGGCACCCTGAGCTTTGCGACCTGCACGACGGGCACATTGGATTACACGTTTACCGACGGAAGCGGTCGCAGCGGGTCGATCGCGCTCTCCCGTATTACGCCGAATGTGACCTGCGTGACGAGCGGGCAGGCGCCCACGAATCCCGACTTCGCGTTTTCCGGAAACTGGTACAACCCGACAACCTCGGGACAGGGATTTCTGTTCGAGATGAACCCACTGTCGCCGGTGCTGTTCGCCACCTGGTACACGTACGGGCCCGCAGGCGGTGCGACTGACGCTTCGGGTCAGCGCTGGTTCACTGCGCAGGCGGCGTATGTCCCCGGGAGCCGGACCGTCAACCTGGGGCTCTATCAGACGACGGGCGGGGTCTTCGATGCGGTGTCGAACCCCGCGCCAACGACGACACCGGTCGGGAGCGCGACGGTGACGTTCTCGAGTTGTACGGCCGCGACACTGCATTTCGACTTCACCGCAGGTAGCAGCGCAGGCCAATCGGGCACGATCGCGCTGCAGCGCGTCGGACCGGTGCCTCCCGGATGTACATTCTGATTGACGGCGTCTTCCGATCGACGATTCGCCCGCAGCCGGCTTGATCACGCGCTTGTCGCGTTCGACGATCACGGAAGGGTCGGCCGGTCACTTGCCGCGGGGTTGCGCGACTGGAAGGCATCGGTCGCGCGTACTCATGTAGGTACGTCGTGACGGCCCAATGCAGCGCGCGGAGGCGCTACTCGTCCAAGTCGCGCCGGGCGCCATTTGTGCTAAAAGGTGCGCCTACCCATGACCGATCAACGAGGGGGCCCGATGAAACCACTGCTGACAAAAACGCTTATCGCCGCTGCCGGCATCTTCACAGCACTTTCTCTGCCGACCGCCCCACACGACGCCTGGGCGCAGGGAGCGCCGGCAACTGCCGCCGCACCGGACCACGCCGCTGCGGCCGCTACTACCGTGGGCGCCGCAACCGAAGCGTCCGACATGCAGACGCTGCGCACCGCAGTGAAATCCGACAAGAAGGCTTACATCGCGTCGATGCTGAAGCTGACGCCGAAGGAGGAGAAGCGCTTCTGGCCGCTCTACGACGCCTATCAGGCTGCGCTCAATCTCGCGAACCAGCAACGCGCGGTCACGCTGAACGGCATGCTGTCACGCGACGAGCCGATGACCAACGCTTATGCGAAGCAGGTCGCTGCGGCGGGGCTCACCGCGGACGAGACCGAGATCCGCGCAAGGCGCCGTCTCTACGCGCGCCTGATGCGCGCGCTGCCGGCCGAGAAGGCCGCGCGCTATCTGCAGCTCGAGAGCAAGATTCGCGCGGCCCAGCAGTACGACCTCGCGTCGACGATCCCGCTGATTCGCTGAGCGACCCTGCATCGTGACTGCTTGCCGCGCGAGGCCGCAGCCCCTCGCGCTCATCCCTGCGGCGTGCACTGCACTTCGACGCCCCGCGGGACTCCGCCGAGGCTCGCCGTCGTGATCAGCGCACGCTCGATGCCGGCCGCGTGCGCCGTCTCGGCGAGCGCCGGCCACACGACGGCGGCGGTCATCGTGACCGCGGTCAGCGCGATCGCCGCGAGTCCGATGATGGCGCGCGGGGTCCTGGATTCGTAGCGATTCATCTTGGATCTCCTGTCCTGGAACGTAAGTTGGCCGGCAATCGTCGGTTCGATGCGACGATCGCAAATTTCGGATTCAGATGGTGCGGCGGATTCGGCCGGTGCGGAGGAAAGACGCAGGAACTCCGGAGTGAACCGCGCGCTCGTGGACATTGTTCCCGGTTCGTGTAAAATCCCGCGATTTTCCGGCGCGTCCCCGTGGTTAACCGCTGCGGCGGCGCGACCGCCGACCAGCACCTGCCCCGGCCGCTGGCCGGAGTCCCCCTGGTACCTGGATCCGGATGCCTGCGGGGGCATAGGTCCGATGATCAACATTTGCCTGGAGACACCATGTCGAAGCTGATCCGCCTGGCTCTTGCGGCAGCCGTGGCGACGATCGCCTTACCCGGCGCATTCGTCCCAGTGGCAGCGCTGGCTCAAACCCCGTCCGCCGCGCCGGCGACCCCGGCAGCTCCGGCCGCCGAGCCTGCGACGCCCGCGGTACCGGCCCCTGCCGGCGCTGCGACGGAAGCGACTCCTGCGGCTCCGATCGCCGTGGCGCCGGCGCCGACGACGACTGGCAAGAACGAGGTCGTGATCGAGAACCCGTACGGTCTGCAGGCGCTGTGGCGCGGTGGCGACCTCGTCGCGAAGCTCACGCTCCTCGTGCTCGTGGTGATGTCGGCGGGAAGCTGGTACGTGATCGTCACCAAGGTCTACGAGCAATCGAAGATGGGGCGGCAGGCGCGCGCCGCGGCGAACAAGTTCTGGGGTGCGCCGACGATCCAGAAAGGCGCGGAGAGCCTGAAGAAGAACAGTCCGTATCGTTTCATCGCCGAATCGGGGCTCGTGGCGACGACGAAGCACGAGGGCCTGCTCGGCAACGTTGATCTCAACACCTGGATCAGCATGTCGATCCAGCGCGCGATCGACAACGTCCAGGGGCGGCTGCAGGATGGCCTGGCACTCCTCGCGACCGTGGGCTCGACGGCGCCGTTCGTCGGGCTGTTCGGGACCGTCTGGGGCGTCTACCACGCGCTGACGGCGATCGGCATCGCCGGCCAGGCGTCGATCGACAAGGTCGCGGGTCCCGTCGGTGAAGCACTGATCATGACGGCGATCGGGCTCGCCGTCGCCGTGCCCGCGGTGCTCGGCTATAACTGGCTGATCCGCCGCAACAAGAATTGCATCGACGACGTGAGGAGCTTCGGCGCGGACCTGCACGCCGTGCTGCTCTCGTCCCAGCAGTCGCCTGCCAGGGCGTAACCGCCATGGCCTTCAACGTCGGCGCCGCCGACGCGGTCGAGGACGAGGCGATCTCGACCATCAACACGACGCCGCTCGTCGACGTGATGATGGTGCTGCTGATTATCTTCCTCATCACCGTGCCGGTCGTCCGCAACTCGATCCCGGTCCAGCTTCCGAAGGATCGCAATGAGATCCGGCAGACGAAGCCCGAGAACATCGAGCTGTCGGTCGACGAAGCCGACCGGATCTACTGGAACGATCTCTACCTGCCGACGACACGCGCGCTGATCGACCGCCTGAAGAAGGTCGCCGTGCTGACGCCGCAGCCCGAGGTGCAGATCCGCGGCGACGCGCGCGGCAACTACGAGGGCGTTGGGCGCGTGATCTACGCGTGCCAGCGCGCGGGGATCGCGAAGATCGCGTTCGTCATTGAGCCGCCGCCGCGAAGCGGCGGCTGATGATCGTACGGGTCGCGGACGCGAGGAGGATGCCGACATGTCGATGAACGTGGGGGTGCCCGGCGGAATCGGCCGCGAGCCCGAGGTCATGATCGACATCAACACCACGCCGCTGATCGACGTGATGCTGGTGCTGCTGGTGATGCTGATCATCACGATTCCGATCCAGTTGCACGCGGTGAACCTGACGCTGCCGACCGGCAATCCGCCGCCACCGCTCGTGCTCCCGCAGGTCGTCAATCTCGACATCGACGACCAGAGCAAGATCTACTGGAACGGCGAAGTGGTTCCCGACAAGGCGGCGCTCGAGGACAAGATCAAGCTCGCGGCTGCCGAGACGGACCAACCCGAGATCCACCTGCGTCCGAACAAGCTCGCGAAATACGCGGTGGTCGCAGAGGTGATGGCTTCGGCGCAGCGGCTCGGGCTCACCAAGATCGGCATCGTCGGCAGCGAGCAGTTCGTCAACGAGCCCTGATGCGGCGCATTCGATAGCGCCGCCTTCGGAGTCAGTCCTTCATGGATTACGCGAGACAGCAGCGAGACCCGGCCCGACACGCGATCGGCATCGCGGTCGTGATCCTCGTTCATGCGATCGTGATCTGGGCGCTGCTCTCTGGTCTCGGCAACTCGGTGGTCAAGATCATCCAGAAGCCGCTCACCGCCAAGATCATCCAGGAGATCAAGCTCCCGCCGCCGCCGCCGCCGCCCCCGCCGCCGCCGCCGAAGCGCGTGGTCGAGCCGCCGAAGGTCGTCGAGCAGCCTTACGTGCCACCGCCCGAGATTCAGGTCCCGACGCCGCCGCCCCAGCAGCCGGTGATCGCTGCTCCGATCACGACGCCGCCGCCGGCGCCGGTCCCGATCGCGCCGCCTGCGCCCATTGCGCCGCCGGCGCCCCCGAAGCCGGCGATCCGCCAGGGCGTCAGTTGCCCGAACGCAGAGAAGCCTTCGTATCCGCGCGAAGCGATCCGCGCGCAGATCGCGAAGGGCCACGTGCGCGCGCTCGTCACCGTCGATCCGAAGGGCCACGTCACCAGCGTCGACATCCTTGAGTCGCAGCCGCCGCGCGTGTTCGACCGCTCGGTGCGCGAAACCCTCGCCGGATGGAAGTGCTCGGCCGACGGGACGACTTACAAGGCCTACGTCGACATCAACTTCACGCTGAACGACGAGTAATTCAACGCGGGGTCAGGCGCGCCGCCAGGTGAACCACGTCGCGGTCCACATCGCCGCACCGGCGATGGCGACGAGCGGCACGACGTCGGAGAGCGCGAACGGCTTGCCGGCGAAGAGGCGCACCGCCTCGCGCGCAGCATCGAGAACGGTCTGCGGCAGCGTCACGCCGAGCCCTGCGATGGCCATCGCCCACAAGAGTGCCAGCACCGGCCTGCGCCAGCGCGCCGGCTGGAGCGGCGCCGGGAGCCTTGCCATCACGCGCGCGGTGAAGCCGGCGTCGTCGATGTAGGCGTCGGCGTGCTCCGACGTCCGTTGCGCGAGCGCGCGATCGAGCCAGTCACCGGCGCGATCGTCGGCACGAGTGACGTGCGCGGTCATGCGAGATCTCCTTCTCCATCGGGCGCCCAGGCTGCGAGCGCCGTCTTCAGTTTACGCTTCGCGCGCAGGATGTGCGTCTTCACCGTGCCCACCGGCATGCCGAGGACGTACGCAGCTTCCTCGTGCGTGAGGTCGTTGTCGTAGCACTGGACGATCGCCGCGCGCTCGGCATCGGAGAGCACGCGCATCGCGCGTGCGAGATCGATCCTGAGCGACGTCGAATGGGTGCCGTCCGGCGCATGTTCGCCGCCGGCGCCGATGCCGTCGTCATCGCCATCGCCATCGGCGAGCTCGCCGGCTCCGTCACCGAGCGTCTCCTCGCGCCGCCTGCGCGCGTGCGCAAGCCAGCAGTTGGTGGCGATCCGATAGAGCCACGTGGAGAAGCGCGCTTCCTGCCGGAACGATCGCAGATTGCGCCACGCGAGCACGAACGTGTCCTGCGCGAGGTCGTCGGCGAGCGCGTGGTTGCCCGCGGTCAGCCGGCGCAGGCACGCACGCACGGCAGATTGATGCCGGCGCACGAGCTCGGCGAACGCATGCCGGTCGTCGCCGCCTACGCAGCGCGCGATCAGCTGCGCATCGGTGACGGTATCGTCGCTGGCGCGCGCCATCGGTCACGTGGATTCGAGCCATCGCCGGTTCGCGCCGCTCACGCGCCTCCCGGCGGCGCAGGCGGAGGCTGGGTCGGATCGACGGGCCGGTCCTGAAAATACCAGAGGACGCAGTAGCCGATGCCGAGGAAGAGGAGGACGAGCCCGGCTCCGTTCGGGGTGCCGTCGTCGAACATCGAGTACGCCGAGAGCCCGATCCCGACGGCGATCAGGATGACCCCCTTGCGCAGGTCCGACCACGCGGTGCGGCGTCGGAGCTGTCGCGCCTGCTCGTAGAGCGGGGCATTACCCGATGGTGCTGCGGCGCCCGGCGCCGCGCCGGAGGTCGCAGCAACCCGCGCGAGCGAATCCATCGTCGCCGCCGGCGACGCGCCACCGGCGAGCGCCTCCATCGCCGCGGCCGGCGACACGACGCCACGCTCGGCGAGCTTCAGCATCGCCTCGTGCTGCATACGCGTCCTGCGGATCTTGTACCAGACGAGAAGCGCGATCGCGAGCAGCGGCACGAGGAAGACGACGGTGACGATCAGGAACGCGAAGAGCGCAGTCCCCGGCGCTTCGCGCATGAACTGCTCGAACGAGTCGTAGACGCGATCGTTGCCGAAGCCCTGGACCTCGACGCGTCCGCGACGGACGTCGATGTGCTTGTCGCTGGTGGTACCGTTTTCGCTGCGCGTAACGACATCGACGCCGTGCGGGCTGATCGAGATCGTGGCGTCGGCCTTGTCGGCTCCGGTCTTGCCGCCGCCGTCGGGAGCGGCGGGTGATGCGTTTGCCGCAGCCTCCGCGGGCGCCTTTCCGGGCGCCGGTACCACGGCAGCGGTGCCGGCCGACGCGTTGTCGGCCGCCGGGCTGTCGGCCGCGCGGACGAGCGCCGGCTGCTGCCACGACGCGACGACCAGGCCGACCGCGAACGCGATTCCCAGGATCACGCGGCGGGTGACGGCGGGCAGGGCGGGTGACGGTGGCATCGAGGCTTTCCCTTCCAGGTCGGTGCGCCCGGCTCCCGAGCGGCTCATCGATTCGATGCGCCGTTCCGCCGGCATGGATTCACCCCGCGCGGCGTGCAGCGACGAGCGGCAGCGAGGCCGGCGGGCGGGGCGGAATCGCAGACACCCCATGCTATTATCGCCCGCGATCTGCGATTTGCGGCGAAGCGCCACTGCACGATCCTCCCGATGGCCTACGCGTCACGCTCCTACCCGATCCGCGGGATCTGCCCGCCAGACGCCAGCTTCCGCTTCGCCTGATGACGCGCGGCCGCGGTTCCGCTTTCGCCGCGGCCTTGCTGCCGCTCTTCTTCCTGTCCGCGTTGGCCGCGGGGCAGTCCACCACGCAACCCACGGTCCAGCAGGCGCCGCAGGCCGCTGTGCCTGCAGCGGGTGAGGCTGCGGCATCCGACACGTACACGCTCAATTTCGTCAACGCCGACATCGACGCCGTCGTGAGGGCGGTCGGCGAGATCACCGGGCGCAATTTTCTCGTCGATCCGCGCGTCAAGGGCACCGTCAACATCGTGTCGACGCGTCCCGTGCCGAAATCGCTCGTCTACCCGACGCTGCTCGCGGCACTTCGCATGCAGGGCTATGCCGCGATCGAGGCCGACGGGGTCGTCAAGATCGTCCCCGAGGCCGAAGCGCGCACGCAGGCGGGCACGCTCCTGCGCGGCCCGACGCCTGCGGTATCCGCGGCCGCCGATCGAATCGTGACGCAGGTGATCCTGCTGCGGCACGAATCGGCGGCACAGATGGTTACCGTGCTGCGACCGCTGGTGTCGCCGGCCAACACGATCTCCGCGTACATCCCGAACAACGCGATCATCGTCACCGACTACGCCGACAACGTGAAGCGGATCGATCGCGTGATCGCTTCGCTCGATCAGCCGCCGGGCGAGCCGATCCTCGTCCGCGTGAAGCACGCCTCCGCGCTCGACATCGTCGCGATGCTCGACCAGCTTCTCGCGCAGCGCCCCGGGCAGGCCGGTGCCGCCGACGCGTCGCGCGGCGTCACGCTGGTCGCGGATCCGCGGTCGAACAGCGTGATGATCCGCTCGGACAATGCCACGCGCAGCGCCGAAGTGCGCACGCTCGTCGAGGAGCTCGACACGCCGCAGCGCGCCGGCGGCAACGTCTACATCGTCTATTTGAAGAACGCCGATGCGAAGGAGGTCGCGGACACGCTGCGCGGCCTCTACGGCGAGAGTCAGAAGAGCACGCCGTTCGCCTTTCCGGCCGCTGCGCAGGCGGCGCCGGGCTCGCCGCAGGCCGCGGGCCTCACCGGCTCCACGGCGATGGCAGCTTCCGCGGCCGCCACGTCGCCGCTGCAGAACGCCGGGGCCAATGCATCACCCGAGGCGTTCTCGGCGGGCGGGGCGATGATCCAGGCCGACATCGCGAACAACGCGATCGTCATCCGCGCGCCGGAGCCGATCTACAACAACCTGCGTGCGGTGATCGAGCGCCTCGACACGCGGCGAGCGCAGGTCTACGTCGAGGCACTGATCGTCGAGGTGACGGCCGACAAGGCCGCCGAGTTCGGGGTTCAGTGGCAGGCCCTGACCGGTGCGAGCAAGACCAACGTGCAGGGTATCGGGGGCACGAACTTCGGCGCGCGCGGCGGCGGCACCAACATCATCGACGCAGCGATCAACCTCGGCAGCCTCGCCAACGGGCTCAACCTCGGCATCATCAACGGCACGGTGACGATCCCAGGGCTCGGCACGATCAGCAACCTCGCACTGCTCATCCGCGCGCTCGAGAGCGACTCGAGCGCGAACATCCTGTCGACGCCGACGCTGCTCACGCTGGACAACGAGGAGGCGCGGATCATCGTCGGGCAGAACGTCCCGTTCATCACCGGTCAGTACGCCACGACCGGATCGACGTCGACCGTCCAGCCGTTCCAGACGATCGACCGCAAGGACATCGGCCTCGTGCTTCGCGTTCGCCCGCAGATCACCGAAGGGGGCGCCGTGCGCCTCTCGATCTACCAGGAGGTCTCGGCGATCCAGGACAATTCGGCGGCGGGGCCGATCCTCTCCAAGCGTGCGCTCGAGTCGAACGTCATCGTCGACGACGACAAGATCGTCGTGCTCGGCGGACTGATCCAGGATAACGCGAGCACCGGGACGCAGAAGCTTCCCTGGGCAGGCGACATCCCGCTCTTCGGTTCGCTGTTTCGCTACGACACGCGCGAGCGGCAGAAGACCGACCTGATGATCTTCCTCAAGCCGACCATCGTCCGCGGCCCGGTCGGTAGCGCCGCGGTGACGTCGCAGCGCTACGACTATCTGCGCGGGCAGCAGCAGCAGAACGCGCCGGCTCCGTTGTGGTTCTGGAAGGACCCGACGGCTCCGCAGGCGCCGGCGCCGTACCTCGCGCCGCCTGCGACGCCACCGGCGTCGCCACCGTCATCACGATCGCAATGAACCCCCCGGCGCCGGCGGCCGTTCCGCTGGCCGCGCAGATCCCGTACGCGTTCGCGCGCAGCCACGGCGTGCTCGTCGCGGGCGAGGACGGCGATGCGGTGGTCGTGCTGATGCGCCCCGACGCGACGATCGAAGGCATTGCCGAACTTCGCCGTCTTCTCAACCGGCCGCTCACGACGCGCAACGTCGGCGCCGAGGCGTTCGCCACGGAGCTTGCGCGGGCGTACAACCGCGGCGCAGCCGCGGCGGCGATGAGCGAGGAGCTCGCGAACGAGTCCGACCTCGCGCGCCTGATGCAGGAGCTTCCCGCGAGCGAGGATCTGCTCGACGACCGTGCACAGGCCCCCGTCGTCCGGATGATCAACGCGCTCCTGTTGCAGGCGCTGCGCGAGCGTGCGTCGGACCTGCACTTCGAGCCCTACGACGTCCGCGCCGTCGTGCGCTTTCGCATCGACGGGATGCTGCGCGACGTCATCGAGCCTCCGCGCGCGCTGCATGGCGCGCTGGTGTCGCGGCTCAAGATCATGGCCTCGCTCGACATCGCCGAGAAGCGCCTGCCGCAGGACGGGCGCATCGCACTGAAGCTCGGCGGACGCCAGGTCGACGTACGCGTGTCGACGCTGCCGACCGGTGCCGGCGAGCGCGTCGTGCTGCGACTGCTCGATCAGGAATCGGCTCGGCTCGACCTCACGATGCTCGGCATGAGCGACCTGACGCTCGCCGGCATCGACCGCGTGATCCGCGAGCCGCACGGCATCCTGCTCGTCACGGGACCGACCGGCTCCGGCAAGACGACGACGCTCTACGCGGCGCTCGCGCGGCTTCCGCGCGGCAGCGCGAACATGATGACCGTCGAGGACCCGATCGAGTACGCGCTCGACGGCGTCGCGCAGACGCAGGTGAACCCGCGCATCGATCTCACCTTCGCCCGAGCGTTGCGCGCGATCCTCCGCCAGGACCCCGACGTGATCATGATCGGCGAGATCCGCGATCTCGAGACCGCCCAGATCGCCGTGCAGGCGTCGCTCACCGGGCACCTCGTGCTGGCGACGCTGCACACGAACGACGCAGCGAGCGCGATCACCCGTCTCGCCGACATGGGCGTCGAGCCTTATCTTCTCGCATCGTCGCTGCTCGGTGTGCTCGCGCAGCGGCTGGTGCGCACGTTGTGCCCGGCATGCCGCGTGCGGGCGTCACCGGACGCAGGCGAGGTCCGCCTGCTCGCGGGGCTCGGCCTCGACGGCGAACATCCGGTGTGGAGCGCGCCGGGCTGCGACGAATGCAACCATACGGGCTTCGCCGGCCGCACCGGTATCTACGAGTTTCTGCCGATCGACGACGCGCTGCGGCGGCTGATCCACGACGGTGCCGGCGAGATCGGGCTGCGCGACGCGGCGCTCGCTGCAGGCATGCGGCCGCTGCGTCGCGACGGCGCGCGCTACGTGGCGGACGGCATTACGTCGCTCACCGAGGTCACCCGCGTGACGCGCGATGCCTGAGCGCGCCGCGATGTCCGCCTTCCGCTACGAGGCCGTCGACGCGAGCGGGCGCGAGCGCCGCGGCGTACTCGAAGCCGAGACGGCGAGGGCGGCGCGCGATCGCCTGCGCGCCGACGGCCTCACGCCGACCGCCATCGCGCCCGCGCGCGAGACGCGCAACGGGCTCTCGGCAACGCGGCTCGACGCGGCGACGACGGCGCTCGTCACGCGGCAGCTCGCGACCCTCGTTCAGTCGGGGATGCCGCTCGACCACGCGCTCGCCGCCGCGGCCGAGCAGGCGGAGAACGCGCGCGCGGCGAAGATCATCGGCGTCGTGCGCACGCAGGTGATGGCGGGCGAGCCGCTGCCGGTCGCGCTGGCGCGCTTTCCGCGCACGTTCTCGACCCTCTACCGCGGCCTCGTCGGCGCGGGAACCGAGACCGGTCGGCTCGGGGACGTGCTCGCGCGGCTCGCCGACTACCTCGACGCGCGTCTCGCGCTGCGACAGAAGTTCGCCGTCGCGCTGATCTATCCCGCGCTGGTGATGGTTGTCGCCGCGGGCGTGATCGCGGTGCTCCTCGCCTACGTCGTGCCGCAAGTCGTGTCGGTCTACCAGCAGAGCCGGCAGACGCTTCCACTGCTGACGCGGGGGCTGATCGCCACGAGCGGATTCTTCCGCGTGACGGGCTGGTACTGGCTCGCGGGCCTCGTCGCGCTCGTGGTCCTCCTCGCGTGGCGGTGGCGCTTCGACTCGTTTCGCGCGCGCGTGCACGGCTGGCTGCTCCGCGTTCCCGGCGCCGGACGCCTTGCGGCGAGCCTCGATTGCGCGCGCTATGCGAGCACGCTGGCGATTCTCGTCGGCAGCGGGGCACCGCTGATGCGCTCGCTCGCCGCAGCGTCGGAGGTCGTGCGGCTGATGCCGATCGCCGCCGCGAGCCGGCGCGCCAACGTGCTGGTCCGCGAAGGCGTACCGCTGTCACGCGCGCTTCGCGAGCAGCGTGCCTTTCCGCCGGTGCTCGTCCACCTCGTCGCCAACGGCGAGCAGAGCGGGAGCCTCGCGCCGATGCTCGTTCGCGCCGCGCAGGAGCTCGAGCGCGAAGCCGAGCGCCGGCTCGCCTGGCTCGCGGCGCTCATTCAGCCGACCCTGATCGTCGCGATGGGCGCGATCGTGCTGGTGCTGGTGCTGGCGGTGATGCTGCCGATCGTGACGATGAATCAATTGGTACGGTAGGAGTGAGGATCGAGGATCGAGGGGCGAGGAGCCAGGGGCGAGGGGCCAGGGATGAGTAGACGGAGTGGCGTCGTCGGTCTCGCGCTGTTCGCTTTCGCGGTGGTGGCCGGCGCGGCTGACCTGCCGGCGAAGTTCGACCCTTCGCGCGATGCGGCGCGCGATGTGGCGACCGCGGTCGCGCTGGCGAAGACCGCGGGGAAGCATGTGATCGTCGATGTCGGCGGCGAATGGTGCCCCTGGTGCCACATTCTCGATCGTTTCGTCGCGAGCCACGCCGATGTACTGGCGCGCGTCCGCGCGCACTATGTCTGGGTCAAGGTCAATGTCTCGAAGGCGAACCGTAACGAGTTGCTGCTGTCGCGCTGGCCGCGCGTCGACGGATATCCGCACCTCTTCGTCCTCGACGCGAACGGGCGCCTGCTGCATTCGCAGGATACCGGCCCGCTCGAAGCGGGCGAGACTTACGACGAGGCGCGCGTGCTCGCGTTTCTCGACCGCTGGGCGCACGATTGACGGCGTCAGACCTGACCCCGTTGGCGCCCCTGGCGGAGTGCCCAGCCGACGTGCTCGCGCACGAGCGCCGACGGGTGATCGGCGCGTGACGCGAGCGCCGCGGCAATCGCCGGCGACGGCGGCGCATTGCCGAGCGCGACGGCGACGTTGCGCAGCCAGCGCTCGTGGCCGATGCGGCGGATGGCGCTGCCCTCGGTCTTGCGCAGGAACTCGGCCTCGCTCCAGCCGAAGAGCTCGATCAGCGTCGCGCTGTCGAGGCCGTGGCGCACGGCGGCGAAATCGTGCTCGTGCGTCGCCACGGCGTGCCGGTTCCACGGACACACGAGCTGGCAATCGTCGCAGCCGTAGACGCGGTTGCCGATCAGCGGCCGCAACTCCTCCGGAATGCTTCCCGCGAGCTCGATCGTGAGATAGGAGATGCAGCGTCGCGCGTCGAGCCGGTAGGGTGCCACGATCGCGCCGGTCGGGCACGCCGCGATGCACGCTTCGCAGGTGCCGCAGTGCGCGGTGACCGCGGCGGTGACGGGCAGCGGCAGATCGGTATAGATCTCGCCGAGAAAGAACCACGATCCCCCTTCGCGCGACAAGAGCAGCGTGTGCTTGCCGCGCCAGCCGAGACCGGCACGCGCGGCGAGCGCCACTTCGAGCACCGGGGCGCTGTCGCTGAACACGCGATGCGCGTACGGGCCGATCTCCTCCTCGATGCGCGCGGCGAGCCGCGCGAGCCGCGCACGCAGCACCTTGTGGTAATCGCGGCCGAGGGCGTAGCGCGAGACGTACGCACGCTGCGGCTCGCCCAGCACCTGCTGCGCCGATTCGGCTGCTGCAGGCCAGTAATCGACGCGCGCCGTGATCACGCGCAGCGTTCCCGGCATGAGCTCGCCGGGGCGCGCGCGCATGGCGCCGTGACGCGCCATATAATGCATCTCGCCTTGCCATCCGGCACGGAGCCAGGCGACGAGACCCGCCTCTTCGTCGCGCAGATCGGTGCCGGCGATGCCGATTGCCGCGAAGCCGAGGTCGCGACCCCAGCGAGCGATGCGCGCGGCAAGCCCCTCCCACCCGCCATCGGGCGTTCGCCGAACGCGCTCTTTCTCCCGACTCGATTCGGTCGTCACGCTGTCAGCCTAGCGCATTCATGAGCCCCGACCTCGCGCTCGCCGATCCGGAAGCCACCGCCCGATGCGGCCGCGCGATCGCGCCGATGATCGCCGGGGGCATGGTCATCACGCTCTCCGGGGCGCTCGGCAGCGGCAAGACGACGCTGGTGCGGGCGCTCTTGCGTGCGCGCGGCATCGCGGGCCCGGTCAGAAGCCCCAGCTTCACACTGGTTGAACATTATCCTGTTTCGAGCTTATACTTTTATCATATTGATTTGTATCGATTCGCTCACCCATCAGAATGGGAGACTTCAGGCCTTGCCGAGTGTTTTCGCGACGACGCCGTCTGCCTCGTCGAGTGGCCCGAGCGGGCCGCGGGGCGGCTGCCGGCGCCGGATCTCGAGATCTTTCTCTCCTATCCGGAACGCGGGACGGGGCGCTGCCTGCACGTCGTCGCAACGAGCGCCGCGGGTGAGCGATGCGAGCGCGCCCTCCGCGCCGCGATGACGGCGAACTCCTGACCCACGCGCGGCTCGCGCGACGACGAGCCGTGCGCTGGCTGCTGCTGCCGGCGGCGCAGCTCATCGTCCCTGCGGCGGGCGCTGCGGTCGCGGCACCCGCATCGCGCTCGATCTCGATCACCTCGGCGCGCATCTGGCCGGCGGACGAATACACGCGCGTCATCTTCGAATCGAAGCAACCGGTCGAGCATCAGATGACGGTGCTGCACGCTCCGGAGCGGGTGGTGCTCGACCTCGCGCGGGCAACCGAATCGGCGGCCCTCGCAGCGCTGCCGGCGAAGGTCGAGCGCTCCGACCCGTGGATCGCCGGCATTCGCATCGGGCCGCGCAGCGACGGCTTCCTGCGCGTCGTCATCGAGCTGAAAGGCGACGTGCGGCCGCAGGTCTTCTCGCTGCCGCCGGTTGCCGAGTACGGCTATCGGCTGGTCGTCGATCTCTACCCCGCGGTGCCCGTCGATCCGCTGATGGCGTTCCTGCAGCGCGAAGAGCGCCGCCAGGCAGAGGCGAACGTTGCCGGCAACGAAGCATCCGCGCAGGCGCCCGCGCGAGCACAGGCCGAAGCGCCGCAGCCGTCCGCGAACGGGTCGCGCGCGTCGTCACGAACGCATGCACGCGGCGAGCCCGCGCGCGGCGGCGCACCCTGGCGGCCCATCACGATTGCGATCGATCCCGGGCATGGCGGCGAGGATCCCGGTGCGATCGGCCGCCGCGGCACGTTCGAGAAGAACGTGGTGCTCGCGATCGCGCGCAGGCTGAAGCCGATCCTCGAAGCCGACCCGGAGGTCCGCGTCATGCTGACGCGCGACGCCGATTACTTCGTGCCGCTCGCGGGGCGCGTCGAGAAGGCGCGTCGCGTGCGCGCGGATCTTTTCGTGTCGATTCATGCCGACGCCTATCGCGACACCTCGGCGCGCGGCTCGTCGGTGTTCGCGCTGTCCGAGCACGGCGCGACGAGCGCAGCGGCACGCTGGCTCGCGAAGAACGAGAACGCCGCCGACCTGATCGGCGGCGTCGACCTCGGCGACCGCGATCCGCTGCTCGCGCGCACGCTGCTCGACCTGTCGCAGACGGCGCAGATCTCGGACAGTCTCAAGGTCGGGCGCGACGTGCTGGAGGCGCTCGCGGAGCATAATGCGCTGCACAGCGCCACCGTCGAGCAGGCCGGCTTCGCGGTCCTGAAGGCGCCGGACATCCCGTCGATCCTCGTGGAAACGGCATTCATCTCGAACCCGTACGAAGAGTCGAAGCTGCGCGATCCGGGGCAGCAGCGGCGCTACGCGGGCTCGATCGCCGACGGCATTCGCGACTACTTCGCAACGCGACCGCCGCTCGCCCGCGCCTGATCCCGTGCTGCGTTTCCTCGCCGTCTTCATCGGATTGCTGACGCTGATGTTCGGGGTCGAGCTCACGCCCTTGGCACAGCATTGGCTGGTTGCGCCGTGGACCGACGGTGTCGCGCGTGCGGCGACGACGGTGATCCACGTGTTCGATCCCGCCGTCCGGGCGCACGGGAGCGTCGTCGGTGCCGGGGACGGCAGCTTTGCGGTATCGATCGAAGCTGGCTGCAACGGCGTCGAGGCGACGCTCGTTCTGATCGCGGCGATGATCGCCTGGCCGGCCTCGTGGCGGCGCCGCGCGGGCGGCATTGTGATCGGCACGCTCGCGGTGCAGGGACTCAACGTCGTGCGCGTGATCAGCCTCTTCTACCTCGGGCAATGGAACCGCGAGGCATTCGAATGGGCGCACCTCTACGTCTGGCAGGCGCTGATCATGCTCGACGTGCTCGTGGTGTGGCTGCTGTGGATGCGGTGGTCCCCCGAGCACGGTGGCCGCTCGCCCGGACCCCCCACGGGTCCTTCGGGGTCGCCGCCCGCTCCCGCTCCGGCCGCCTAGGCAGCAGCCCCGCGACCGGACGCCCGCGCTTGGGCCGCTTCGTTCTCCGTTGCCTTGCCTGGCTGCCGGTCGCGTTCGCTTTGTGGTACTTCGTGGCGCCCGTGCTCCTCGCGCCGGCGGTCTGGCTCGCACAGGGCGTCTCTTCGCTCGCCGTGCCCGAGCTCGTGCGCGGGGTCGCGCAGTCGGGCGCGACGGTGACCTTTATTACGCGCCTCGACGCCGGACAGGCCGCGGCGCGCGGCGTCGTCACCGTCGACGTCAACCTGCTCCTGTATTCGTTCGGCCTGCCGTTGTATGCAGCGCTGACCCTCGCATCGCGCAACGTGCGCTGGAAGCGTCTGCTGGTGCTCGGCTACGCGGTGCTGCTGCCGTTCGTGACCTGGGGGCTCGTCGCGGAATTCCTCAAGACTCTGGCGATCACGTCGGGTGCCGCCATCGCGTCGCAGGCGGGATTCTCGAGCTGGCAACGCGAAGCGATCGCGCTCGCCTACCAGCTCGGAGCGCTGATCCTGCCGGCAGTCGTCCCGGTGGTGCTCTGGGCTGCGACGCAGGTCAAACCCGGGACGAACCGCATTGTTGCCGGATCACCACGCACCTAGCTTGCGCTTACGCTCGCGGTCGCGCAGCACCTTGCGCTGCACCTTGCCTGTCGTCGTCATCGGCAGTGCGTCGACGAACTCGATCTCTTTCGGATATTCGTAGGGGGCGAGGTAGCGCCGCACGTGCTGCGCGAGATCGTCTTCGAGCTCGCGGCTCGGCGCGTGTCCCGGCGCGAGCACGACGAAGGCCTTGACGACGTTGCCGCGCACTTCGTCCGGCGACGGCACGACCGCCGCGTTCGCGACCGCCGGATGGCGCACGAGGCAGTTCTCGATCTCCGACGGGCCGATGCGATAACCCGCGGCCTTGAAGACGTCGTCGGCTCGCCCCTGGTACCAGAGGTAGCCGTCTTCGTCCATCGTCGCGACGTCACCGGTGCGGCACCAGTCGCCGCTGAACTTCTTCCGCGTCGCCTCGGGATTGCCCGCGTATTCGAGGAAGAACACCGGGTCCGGCGTTCCGTCGGGCGCGATGCGATGCACGGCGACGTCGCCGGGCTCGCCGCGTGCGACTTCGTTGCCGTCGTCGTCGAGCAGCGTGACGCGATGGCCGGGGTAGGGGCGTCCCATCGATCCGGGCTTCGTCGGCCACAGCGCATGCGAGTTGCCGACGATGTAGTTCATCTCGGTCTGACCGAACATCTCGTTGATCGTGACGCCGAGCGCATCGCGCGCCCACTCGAACACCGCCGTGCCGACCGCCTCGCCGGCGCTCATGATGCTGCGCAGGTTGACGTCGAACGCCTCGCGCGGCCGCGGGAAGGCCTTCATCATCAGCTTGAGCGCGGTCGGGAACAGGAACGTATTGCGGACCTGATAGCGCTCGATGAGGCGCAGTGCGCTGTCGGGATCGAAACGCCCGCGATAGCCGACGATCGGCTGGCCGAAATAGAGCGCCGGCAGGAGCGCGTCCATCAGTCCGCCGGTCCAGGCCCAGTCCGCCGGCGACCAGAAGAGATCACCAGGTTGCGGATAGCCGTCGTGCGAGTGGATGAACCCGGGAAGATTGCCGAGCACCGCCGAATGCGGCATCAGCGCGCCTTTCGGCGGCCCGGTGGTTCCGCTCGTGTAGATGAGGAGCGCCGGGTCGCTCGGACGGGTCTTCACGGACTCGAACGTTCGCGGCTGCCCGTCGATGAACTCCTCCCACGCCGCCACGCCGTCGCCTTCGGCGCCGGCGACGCCGATGACGTGCGCGAGGCCGGGAAGCCTGCTGCGGATCGGCGCGAGGTTGGGTAGCGACTGCCGGTCGACGACGGCGACCTTCGCTGCGCTGTTGCCGAGCCGGTATTCGAGCGCCTCGGGGCCGAACAGGAAGGACAGCGGAACCACGACCGCACCGAGCGCGTACGCGGCGACGTGGGTAACGATCGTCTCGGGGCGCTGCGGCAGCACGAGCGCGATCCGGTCGCCGCGCGCCACACCCGCGGCGCGGAGCGCATTGGAGAGCCGGTTCGCACGCTGCTCGAGATCCCAGAACGTCAGCGCGAGCCGGGCACCGTCTTCGTCTCCCCAGTACAGCGCGAAGCGTGCGCGATCAGCGGCCCAGCGCCTGCAGCACGCCTCTCCGATATTGAAATCGGCCGGGATGTCCCACCGCCACGCGGCGTGGACCTCGGCGTAGCGGTCGATGCTCATGCGACACCATCATACCGCGTGGTGGTTGCTGCGCGACGCGGATCGGCCGCCTCCGGTGGGTGCGGGATCGATCGCCGCGTGGGATGCCGGGACGCGTGAGCCCGCGTCGAGTGGTTCGATCGCCGTCCACACCCAGTCCGGGTGCTGCTCGATCAGGCGACCGAAGCGGATCGAGTGCTCGGCATCGGCGGTGCGGATGAGGAAGCGCCGCGGCTGGTATTCGATCGCCGGCACGACGAGGGATTGCACGCCGGCATCGCCCTGCCGCGCATGCCGTGACAGCAATAGCGCGCTGAAGCTGCGACCGTTGACGGTCGTCGCTTCGCCGTCGACCGAGTAAGGGTCGACGCCGCGCTTCTGCTGCTCGGTGAGGGTCACGGTCGCCACGGCATCGGCGACGAGCTCGACGCCGATGTCGGCGCGGTCGGTCGCCGTACGCGTGATCCGCCGTACGATGCACAACGACCAGTGCAATGTGCCGTGCGGGTGCAGCGCGACGAGCGTGCCGAGCGTCACCGCATTCGCAACCTGGATCGGCGCGATCAGCCTGAAGCCGTTGGGCGAGCCATCCTGCAGTTCCCACGGTCCGCCCGGGACCGCATGCGCGCCGATCCGCCGGCGCGTCATCTCGCGCTGGCGCGTGGGCTCGTCGCGAATGCGTCCGAACACCGCGAGATCGAGCGTGCTGTTATAGCTGGTGTCGGCGTTGCCGCTGCCCGGCCCCGTGCCGGACGGTGATTCCGCCCTGAAAAACGAGGTGATCTTCTGCAGTCCGACGATCGCATCGGCCGTGCCGCTCGCTTCGACGCGGTCGCCGCGCCGTGCCACCGGCCGATACTCGGGATCGACGCGCGCGGCGAGCTTGGTGAACAGCGCGAGCTGCTCGCTGCGCAGCGGCGTGCGTCCCGAGAGCGGCTGCTCGCGGATCTTCTGCTCGAGCACGACCGCATGCTGGACGAGCACCGCATGCAGCGGACGCGTGTCGAGGAACAGCACGCGGCTTTCGAGCGGGCCCGGTTTGCGGCGGCGCAGCCCTTCGCGTCCGGCGAGATCGACGTAGAACGGATTGGGCGCCGACGGCTCAAGCGTGAGGCGCAGCGGAGCGCACCAGTCGTCGAGCTCGTTCCACACGTAATCGGCCTGGCGAGCGGTGAGGCTGCCGGGGTCCATCCGCAGCAGCACGAGCGCGCGCAGGTACTGGTGCTCGATCGTCGTGGTCTCGCTCTCGCCGGTCAGCGTGAGCGGCTTGCGCTCGATCCGCAGCGAGCTCGCCTGGGTCATCAGTCCGTGCAGCTCGGTCCAGCGCGCCGGAATCCAGTACTCGTGCCGGAACATCCGCGCACGGGCGATGAGTGCCAAGTGCTGGAGCTCGCGGCAAATGAGCTCCGGCTGCAGAGCGCGCCAGCGCGCATTCGGGTGCTGCTCGATGTCGCGGGCGAAAGCCTGGTACGCGCTGAGAAACGTCTGCGAGAGCCCGAACAGCGCGGTCCAGAGCTGGTTCTCGATGCGCGAGCTGCGCGTCGCGTGCTGGAGATACTGCGCGACCAGCTTACGCCGGTGCTCCACGCTGTGCGCGTCGACCCGAAACAGCGCCTGCAACTGCGCCGGCGTTCGTGGGGACTCGGTCTCGACGAGTTGCTCGAGCTCCTGCGTGATCTCGGCGTGCAGCCCGACGGTATCGGTCGGCGGCAGCGTGGCAAGCCACCGCTGCGCACTGCGCGGGTCGGCAAGCGGGCCTTTGGTCGATTTCCAGAAACCGAACATCGCGGGTCATCCTGCGTCACTCACGGGCCCCGACCGGGAGCCGACGGACGGTTGCCGCGCCGTTCGCCCCGTTTCGGAGGTCGCGCCCGAACCGGGCGCCACTTCCCCCTTGGAAACCTCAGTGCAAGAATCGCACCCGGAGTGCGCACCGGCGCTGCAGTACGGTCTTCCGCCCGTCCCGGTTGGCACGGAGCATGCTTGAAGGGGTCCGTGGAGCACAGATCGCGTCGTTCAATGCGTGACGCGTCAGCGATGCCGCAGCGTGATGGAACGCGCAGCGGGTCGTTCACAGACTGTACAAGGGACGCAAGCAGAAACAAGGGAACATTCGCATGGGAATCCTCATCGATGCGCCTTCGCGGCGACAGGAGCCGAGCGGCGTACCGGCCAACTCGTCGGTGGTCGTCCCCGGCAGCGAACCGGCCGGCGCCCTGCATATCCGCGAGGTCGTCCGCATCACAGGCCTGCGCCGCGAGCAGCTCTACATGTGGCAGCGGCGCTACGGCTTCCCGTCGCCGCTGCGCGACGCATTCGGCGATCGCGTCTATCCGGCCGAGCAGATTGCGCGGCTGAAGCTGATCAAGCAGTTGCTGTCAGAGGGCTGGCGGGCGGGCGCAATCGTCCCGCTGACCGATTCCGCGCTGCAGTCGATGGTGGGGCTCGCGGTCGCCGAGCCGGTTCCGTTGCCGCCTGAAATCTCGCAGGCCGTGAAGCTGCTCGGCGAGCACCGCGTCGGTGAGCTGCAGAATCACCTGTCGAAGCTTCTGGTCGGGCAGGGACTGCGCAGGTTCCTCGAGCAGACGCTGATCCCGCTGAACGAGGCCGTGCACGAGCGCGTGGTGCGCGGCGAGATGCAGATGTTCCAGGAGCTCCGCTTCACCGATCTCGCGCAGCGCCTGTTGCGCGACGTCACGCGGCTGGTGCGACCGACGCGCGACGCTCGCCAGATCCTCCTCGCGACGCCGCCGAACGATCCCAACCAGCTCGGCCTCGCGATCCTCGAGCTCCTGCTGTTCACCGAAGGCATCAACTGCCTGACGCTCGGCACCGGCGTGCCCGCGCAGGAGATCGCGAGCGCGGCGAAGGCTTATCACGCATCGATGGTCGTCCTGCTGTTCGATCGCGGCATCTCCGGCAAGATCGCCGGCCAGGAGATCCGCTCGGTGCGGCGCGCTCTCGAAGCCGATCTGCCGTTCCTGGTCAGCGGGCGCGCGGTCAACCTGCTCGCCAAGCCGATTCCCGACGTCGAGGTGGCCGCCGACTTCAACACGGTCATGTCGTCGCTGCGCTCCAAAGGCGTGCTTCCGTCGACACCGGTTGCACGCGTCCCCGAGCAGGGCGGCAAGACACAGACCGGTTGACCGGGCTCAGCTTTCTCGAGTGAACCCCGAATACTCGCGCATCCACGCGGCGACCGCACCGGCATCGGCATAGCCTTCGCGTTCGAGCGCGCTTGCTACGCGTGCGCGATCGGCGACCGGGCGGTTCTGCGAGAGCTTCAGCTTGAGCTCGACCCGCTGCACGCGAACGCGGAACGAAACAATCGCCGCAACCAGCGCATCGCGCTCGCGCTCGGGCATCGCGAAGCGCCACGGATTCGCGCGACCGCCTTCGAAGCGCTCGACCAGGCGGTCGAGAACGCCGCGCGCCTCGACCGGGTCCTCGATCGTCTCGAGTCTGCCGTGCGCGTGCAGCGTCGCGTAATTCCACGTCGGCACCGCCTGGGCCGGTTTCTCGTACCAAGACGGCGAGACGTAGGCGTGCGGACCGTGAAACACCGCAATCGACTCCACCGCGGCCGCCCGACTCCAGTGCGGGTTCGCGCGCGCCATGTGCCCGAGCAGCGTGCCGTGCGGCTCCCCCGTTGCGACGAGGAGCAGCGGCAGATGCGAGATCGACGGCTCCGGCGTGCCGGGCGTGACGAGCGTCGCGAACGGATGATCGTGGACGAGCCGTGCCGCCACCGCGCGTTCGAAGCTCGCGAACGCGCCGGGAGTGTAGAGGCTCATGCCGTCCGCACGAGCGGCAGCGTGTAGAGCGTCATCGGAAGCGCCGAGTTGCGATCGAACGTCGCTCCGGCTTCGATGCCGATCTTCGCGACGTCCTCGGCGCGCTCCTCGGTCGCGTAGCGCGCGTGCATCGCGCCAAGCGCGAACTCGCGCCCCGACCCCGCTGCCCAGAAGCGCGTGTATTCGAACACTTCGCGCATCGAGAACACGCCGAAGATGCCGTTGCCGTTCGCGATCAGCGCGGTGACCTGCGTCGACTCGTAGGGATCGTCCTCCTCCTCCTTGGGATTGAGGAAGTGCTGCTCCTTCAGGATCGGATGCAGCTTGCGGAACGTCTCGAAGATCGCCGCCTTGCCCGAGAAGTCGAGATCGCCGTGCTGCGCGAGCAGGTTCTCGAACACCAGTTGGTGCGCCGCCGATCCGCACAGCCCGAGGTAGCTGTCACGGTAGCGGACGATCTTGTCCCAGGTGCGGTCGTGCTCGGAAGCGAGCCGGGTGTCGCCGAACGTGGTCAGCGAATCGGCGGCGATGGCGACATGGCCGCCCTTGCGGGCGACGACGAGCGTGGTCATTGCGGATCGGAGTGCCGGGCCGGATTGCGTGGCCGCACGGAGGAGCGAACGAAGCCGCAAGTATACTCGCGCGTCCGATGGGGACGTTCCGTTTCGTGCTCGCATTGGCGGTGCTGATCGCGCACATCGCGACCGCGCTCGGTCCGTCCGTCGTCAATCGGAATTCGCTTCACATCCTGGTCTGGTCGGGCGAAGCGGTGTTCGCGTTCTTCGTGATCTCCGGGTTCTACATGAGCCTGATCGTCAACGAAAAGTACGCGAGGCTCCGCGGCGGCACCTGGCGCTTCTACCTCAATCGCGCGCTGCGACTCTATCCGATCCACTGGGCGCTGCTGGTGCTCTACGGCATCGGTTACGCGTGGTACGGAGCACCCTGGTTCCTGCTTGGCGATTTCCGCGAGCCCTTCGCGCGCTGGATCTATGCGGTGGCATCCAATGTCGTGTTCTTCGGCGCCGAGGCGCTGCCGATTGCGAGCGCGGCGAACTGGCACTTCGTCGTCGGGCCGATCTGGTCGCTCTCGATCGAATGCTATTTCTATCTGCTGGCGCCGTTCATCGTCGGCCGGCGCCTTCGAACGCTCGGCGTGCTGTTCGCGGTCGCGCTCGCATTGCGGCTCGGCCTCTACGTCGCGGGCGTCCCGCTGCTCCCCTGGCGCTATTTCTTCTTTCCGGCGGATCTAGTGTTCTTCCTCATGGGCAGCCTCGCCTGGCGCCTCTACCCCTGGGTCAGGAAGCATCGCCATGCGGCCTGGTTCGGTGCCGCAGCCGCGACCGCGCTCGCGATCTGTGTCGTAGCACCCCCGCTGTGGACCGCGCCCGATCTCGACCAGCCCGTGGCGTGGCTCTTCTACGTCCTCGTCGCCGTGTGCACTCCCGCGCTGTTCGCGCTCACGCGCAGATGGCGGTTCGACAACGTCCTTGGCCAGTTGAGCTACCCCGTGTACCTGTCGCACATTCTGGTGATCGACGTCGTCGCGCGGCTACCGCTGTCGCGTGCGCTCGACCGTGGACTCGTCGCGATGATCGGAACGCTCGCGCTGTCGGTCGTGCTGTACGTCGCGATCGACCGCCCGGTCGAGCACTTGCGCCGGCGCGTCGGTGCGGTTTGACAGAGTGTGCGCTGGGGACTCCGCCATCAGGCACGATCGGCAGCGAACGCTGGTTCCGAGTCGACTTGCTCGCCGGGCCGGCCGATGCTCCTGCTGCGTTCGAGGTCGCGTCGATAAAGTGCGCGGATCACGTCACCCAGCGGCCCTCCGAGGTGGGCCTCGAGATCAGTCTCGTTCGCAAGATGCTTTCTCAGGGCTGTCTCGATGTAATGATCGACCTCGTCCTCGTGAAGATCGATCTGCAGCGGCACGTCGAGCGCAACCGCGATCCGCCGTACGGTCGAGCGCCAATCGTCGAGCAGGTCGGCATATGCGACGCGAACGGCTCGGATTCCGGGACCTCCCGTGAAGCGTTCGACCCTCTCCATGTACGCGTACCACAGCGCGAGCCCGTCGGGAATCGACAGGTCCCCCTGCGATTCGAGCGAGAGCGCCACCTCGAGCGGGTTCCGAACGGTGACAACGTACTTGACGAGATAGCCGGACATTGCGAGTGCCCGATGCCATAGCGGTGCGAGGACGCAGATGCGCGGATCCTTCAGCAGGATCAAGGGCCTCGAACCATATTCCCGGGCCAGCAGGTCGCGCGATTGGGTGATGAACTCGTCGACGATCGGCCCCTCGTGCGGCAATTCGAAGTCGACTCGATCCCAGTTGCCGCCGAGACGATGCAGCAGGCGGGCATCGATGTCGTTCACGGCTTCGGACTCCCAGAAGCCCTTGGGATTGAGACCGAGTTGAGGCGCTTTGACCTCATCCGTGACGAACGCACCGCAAAGATTCAGCGCGCGCGACACCGCGGAGGTGCCACTGCGATAAACGCCCAGAACGACGAGTGCCGTGCGGCAATCCCCCGACGTCGGTGGGGGGGCGGGGGTCACTCGAGGGCGAGAACGGAGTTGCGCGAGCCATTCGGCGGCGAGCGAGCGCAGCATGTCGACCGGCAGGCGATCCGCGCGGCCTGCGCGGAGCTCGGCGCGGAGCACGAGATCGCGATTGGCCGGGTGCTGCGGGCAGAATTCGTTCGCCGGCGAGTTCGTCGTCCCAAGCGCATCGATCACCAGGGCCTCCACGGTCGGATCGACATAACCGCGATCTGACTCGCCGTCACTCAGCAACCGCGCCTGCGGCTCGTGCCGAACGTAGAGGCGCTCTTCAACCACCACCGGTTCGATCACAAGCGCGGCGCGTCGCGCGAATTCCCACCCGGGATTCTGCGCATCGTCGCGGTAGCCTCCCAGCATGCCGAAGAGTCCGCGCTCGACGAGCAGGTTGCCTGCAGCGAGCAGGTCGTCCCGCCGAAGCAGACTGAAGCTGGCAGGCTCGGTGAGTGGCGCGTCCTGCGTGCGCATGGAGTCGGCAACCTGCCCGCGATCCGATCGCACGGTGTCGGCCATCGTTTCGGCAATGCGCGAGTACCCCCAGAGGGGAGTGTCTCCCGCGATGTCCGCAACCATCCGCTCGACGCGTGCGGCGACGTAGCTATCGCAGCCCGTGAGGAGCGACAGATACGTCCCGCGGGCCTGCGCGGCGCCCGCATTGAAAGCGGTCGCAAGCGTTGGACATGCGCCACGGACGATGCGGGAAGGCCAGTGAAGGGCGGAGAGATGCTGCGCGATCGCTGCAAGGTCTTCGCCACTCGCACGCTCGTCGACGACGACGACGAGCTCGATGCCAGAGTATGTCTGGGACGCGACGGAGTCGATCGCGCGCAAGGTCTGGCGCAATTGGCCGGTCGCGGCCAGAACCACGCTCACCGGAGGCTTGCACCTCGGAGCTGTGAGCTGCGCCCGCTTCCGCGCGCCATAAGCATCGACCAGCGCCTTCTGACGCGCGTTCGCGCGCGGCGCCAGCAGCTTGGCGAGCACGAGTCCGAGATTCTGCCGGATTACCGGGTCGGTCCAACCTGCTCGGTCGGAAGCTTCGCAGACCAACCGCAGCGCGGCGTCGAAATGCATCCGCTCGAACTCGATGACTCCCAGTCGGTGAAGGGATTCGATGTCGCTCGGATTGCGGCCAAGCGCTTCCCGGTACAGGGCCTCGGCACGGGCAAGTGCGCCGGAGCGGAGTGCAGCCTCAGCTTCGGTATGCTGTGGCATCGCGCGCACGTCGTCGACCCGCCCGTGACAGTGCTTGTAGCGCTTGCCGCTCCCGCACGGGCAAGGATCGTTCCGATTCATCAGCAACGACGTTCGGTAATTGCGTTCAGAGACCGTTACAACCTACGCCTTCAGAACGAACTGCACTGGAAGAAGCCCGGGGTACCGGTACAGTTGGTGAAGAAGCCACTGCGGCGAGCACGCTCGTCGCTTTCGCGATCGGCGAGCCTTGGCACGCAGTTGCGCCACGCGTCGCTGTCCGCCTTGAAGCCAAGCTCCTCGCAGGCGGGGCCGTAGACCTTGATCATATCGGTGACCTCCCGCTGCGCAGCGGCGGCGCGCTCGGCCTGCGTTGCACAGCCGCCAACGAGCGCGGCAACGGAAACGACAACCATTGCGGCAAGTATACGCACGTCGATCTCCTCGTCGAAACTGCGGGCGGTCACGTTTCCGTGCCCGCGAGCGGGAACTCCGGAGCCACTTGGACCAGCGTGCTGGGCAGGCGCCCGACCATCCACCTGGATCGTGCGAAGGCCCAGAAATCGCCGATCGATGCGGGGTGATCGGGCGGCTCCTCCTGACCGAGAAAGCGCCACGCGGCGACGAGTGCGTCGAGCGGGTCGTCGGCAAGCGCGCGGGCGCCGAGGTGCTTCGACAGCTTCGCCCCCGCGCGATCCACGGCGACCGGAACGTGCAGGTAGCGCGGCGTCGGCAGGCCGAGTGAGCTCTGCAGGAACACCTGGCGCGGCGTCGAGGCGAGCAGGTCGGCGCCACGCACGACGTCGGTGATGCCCTGCGCCGCGTCGTCGACAACGACGGCGAGCTGATACGCGAACATGCCGTCGCTGCGGCGGACGACGAAATCGCCGACCTCCGCCGCGAGGTCTTGGCACTGGAGTCCGTAGTGGCGGTCGACGATCGTCGTCGGACCGGCAGGCACGCGAATGCGCCAGGCGATCGCATCGCGGCTGCCGGCCGCGCGCGTGGGATCGAGCCGGCAATGACCCGGATAGACCGGCTCCCCTTGCGCATTGCGACGCGCGTGCGCGAGCTCGCGCCGCGTGCAGCGACATCGATAGACGAGTCCTGCCGCGTGAAGCGTTTCGAGCGCGGCCGCGTAGGCATCGACCCGCTTCGACTGCGTCCACACCGGGCCGTCCCACGCGAAGCCGAGGCGCTCGAGATCGCGCAGGATCGCATCGGCCGCACCGCGTCGCACCCGTGGAACGTCGACGTCCTCGATGCGCAGGTGCCACTCGGCGCCTGCGTGCCTAGCATCGGCGTGGCTCGCGAGCGCCGCGACGAGCGAGCCGAAGTGAAGGTGGCCGGTAGGCGACGGAGCGAAGCGGCCGCGCCGCGGCGGTAATACGCCCATGCGGGCTGTTGCGTGCGGCGCGCTCAGTTCACGCGCGTCGCCACCGATTGCAGCGCTGCCTCGCCGGTCGGTACGACCGTGTAGAGGCGCTCGGCGGCGACGACCGCGTTCGGGTAGTCGGCCTGGCCGAGGCTCCCGTTGTAGCGGCCGAGCGCGCGAAAGAGGTTGCCTTTTTCCGTGTCGAGGTAGTAGCGCAGGATCGTGCAGCCGTAGCGCAGGTTGGTGCGGAGCTGAAAGAGGTCCTGGCCGTTCGACCCGATCTGCTTCACCCAGAACGGCATCACCTGCATGTAGCCACGCGCACCCGCGGTCGAGATCGCGTACTTGCGAAAGTAGCTCTCGTGATGGATGACGCCGAGCACGAGTCGCGGCGCGAGCCCGGCGCGCGTCGCCTCGTAATGGACCGTCGCGAGAAAGTCGTCGCGCATGCCCGCATCCGGCATCTCCTTCGCGATGCGCGGCGCGATCGCCGCGATCCACGCGCGCACGTCGGGGCGGCTCGCGTAGTCGGCGGGCGCCGGAAAGTCGGCGATCGCGTGCTGCAGGCCCATCACCACCGACGCCGAGAGCTGCTCCTCGACCTGTGCACCGGCGCGTGCATCGGGCGCTGCCGCAAGGCTCGCGACCAGCGCGGCGACGACCATGAGTGCCGCGAACGGGCGGCGTGGAGTCGCGGCGGGCAACGGCGAGAGCAGAGGAGTCATCTCGGGCGGCAGCGTTCGATCAATTCGTTCACCGCATCGGCCAGCGCCAGCTTCGTGGGCGTCGCGTCGCGGCGTGACTGCCATTCCACCACGCCTTCCTTGAGGCCGCGCTCGCCGATCGTCACCCGCAGCGGGACTCCGATCAGCTCGAGGTCAGCAAACATCACGCCAGGACGTTCTCCGCGGTCGTCGAGCAGCACCTCGACGCCTGCCTGCTCGAGCTCGTCGTGGAGCCGGTCGGCCTCCGCACGCACTGCCGCGCTGCGGTCGTAGCCGATCGCCGCGAGCGCGACCGCGAACGGCGCCATCGGCGCCGGCCAGGCGATGCCGCGCTCGTCGTGGTTCTGCTCGATCGCTGCGGCGACGATGCGCGTGACGCCGATGCCGTAACAACCCATCTGGAAGTGGCGCCCAGCGCCGGTCGCGTCGAGGAAGGTGGCGTTCATCGCGCGCGAGTACACGTCGCCCAGCGCGAATACGTGGCCGACCTCGATGCCGCGGACGATCGACAGCGTTCCCCTGCCGTCCGGCGACGGATCGCCGGCGACGACGTTGCGCAGGTCCGCGACCTGGTCGGGCTCGCGGCAGTCGCGGCCGAAGTTGACGCCGCGAAGGTGAAAATCGACCTCGTTCGCTCCGCAGACGAAATCGCTCATCGCGGCGACCTGCCGGTCGGCGATGAGCGGCATGTCGGTGGGAATGCCGACCGGCCCGAGGTAGCCGGGCGCGCAGCCCGTCGCTGCGATGATCTCGGCCTCGGTCGCCCAGCGCCACGGACCGAGGCCGGGCAGCTTGCCGATCTTCACCTCGTTGCCCATGTGATCGCCGCGAACGAGCAGCATCTGCACGCGCTCCTGCGCGAAGATCAGCAGGCACTTGACGGTGCGCGCGAGCGGCAGGCCGAGGAGCTCGGCGACTTCCTCGCAGGTCGAGCGTCCGGGGGTTGCGACCCTCTCCATCGTCTCCGACGGCGCCGCGCGCGGCGTCGTCGGGGCGAGCGCCTCGGCCTGCTCGACGTTGGCCGCGTACGGCGACGCATCGCTCCACGCGATCGCGTCCTCCCCGGATTCGGCAAGCACCTGGAACTCATGCGACGCGAAGCCGCCGATCGCGCCGGTGTCGGCCTCGACGGCGCGAAAGCTGAGACCCAGCCGGGTGAAGATGCGCTCGTAGGCCGCGTACATCGCCCGGTAGGAAACCATCAGCGCGTCGCGGTCGACGTCGAACGAGTACGCATCCTTCATCAGGAACTCGCGTCCGCGCATGACGCCGAAGCGCGGCCGGATCTCGTCGCGGAACTTCACCTGGATCTGATACAGATTGAGCGGAAGCTGGCGGTAGCTCGACACGTCCTTGCGAACGATGTCGGTCACCACCTCCTCGTGCGTCGGGCCGAAGAGGAAATCACGCCCCTGGCGGTCGCGGATCTTGAGGAGCTGCGGGCCGAACTTGTCCCAGCGCTGCGTCTCCTGCCACAGCTCCGCCGGCACGACGTGCGGCAGGTACGCCTCGAGCGCGCCCGCGCGATTCATCTCTTCGCGGACCACCTGTTCGACCTTGCGCAGCGTGAGGAGCCCGAGCGGGAGCCACGAATAGATGCCGGCGGCGACCTTCTTCACCATGCCGGAGCGCAGCATCAGCTTCTGGCTCATCACCTCGGCCTCGGCAGGAGCTTCCTTCAGCGTGTGGAGATAGAACTTCGACGCGCGCACGGGTGATCCGGGAACGGGTTGGCGAAGCGGCGATTCTACCGTCCGGTGGTATCCGGGATGTCACAATGGAGTGATGGACGTTCGATCACACGGTGACATCGGGGCCCTCGCGGATCCGAGGGCGTTCACCGCGAAGAGCGAAGTGACGGGCGTCGTCGCGCAGTTGCACGCCATCGCCGCCGAGGGCGTCGCGGCGGCGAGCTTCGCCACGGAGGAAGCGCTCGCTCGACGCACGGCGGATGCGCTGCGCACGCTGATCAGGTGCGGCGACGGCGACGCGCTCGTGCGTGCGATCGAGCGCGCGCCGTCGCTCGCGATCGCGCGTTACCTCTGGCGCACGCTCGAGACTGCGGATACCGACCCGCGCGCCGACGCCGCTGCAACCCTTGCCACGACACTCTTTGCGCTGCCGGTGGTGATCGTTGCCGCCGGCGATTCGACGCCACTCGTGGTGCGCGGAGTGATCCGCGAACGCGACCGGCTCGTCGCGCTCTTCAGCGAGCATCGCACGTTCGGCGCCTGCGAGACGTTCGCGCTCGCCGGAACACTCGCGACGACCGAGGCGATCGGCCTCGCGCGGCTCCCCGCGCTGCTCGCGGCGCCGAAGCCCGACGTCGCCGGGACCGATCTCACGGTCGACGGGCACGGCGAGCGCGTGTTCCTGCGCTTCGTCGCCGGTGCGCTCCTCGCCGCGCCCGGAGTCGATCCGCTCACCGCCAACGACACCGGTGCATGGGGTGCGCCGTTCGCACACGCGCTGCAGGCGGACATGGCGGCGCCCGGCGTCACGCTGCTCGCACTGCCGCTGCCGCCGCGCCGGCTCGTCACCGCGCTGCGCACGGGGCGCGTCGCGCAGCGTGAAGTCGCGGCGCAACTCTTTGCGAGCAACGCGATCCGCAAGTTCCGCGCAAGCGTCGGCGAGCCAACCGCGATCATCAGCGCGCACCGCGCCGCCGATGCACCCGGAGGCGGCGAGCTCCGCCTGTCGCTGTCGTCGCCGTTCGATCCGAGCGAAGCCGAAGGCCTGCGGGTCGCGCTCTATCCGTTCGATGCAGTCGGCGACGTCGCGGCGATGCTCGCGGAGCTCGTCGCCGACTGTCGCGTGACCGACGTTCGCATCGAGCCCGGCGTGCACGCCGACGTCGATTCGGCCACCGGACTGCGCCGGCTCTTCAAGAACTTCGGGTCCGGCGTCAGGCCGGGTTCGGCGAACTGATCGGCGAAGAGCCGGCGGCCGCGGCATCCGGCTCGCGGCGGCGCACGCGGCCGATACCGCTAACCGACTGCTTCACTTCGGGGTCGCCGTAGTAGTCGACGTTGCCGGCACCGGAGATCGATGCGTCGAGCGTCTGCTCGACGCGCAGGACCACGCTGCCGACCCCGCTCACGTCGACTTTCGCGTGCTGGGCGCGAAGATCCTTCGCGTGGTAGGAACCGGCACCCGAGATCGACACGCGTTCGTCGTCGACGCTGCCGGCGATCCGTGCATCGAGCGCGCCCGATCCCGAGACCGCGAGCTTCTTCGCCTGGAGCGCCTCGATGCGAACCGACGAGCCTCCCGAAGCGTCGATCGTGAGCTCGTCGACCCGCATCGGTCCGCTCGCGACCCTCACCGCGCCCGACAGCGCGAGGCCGTCGATCGACTTGTAGATCACGACGATGCGCACAGCCGGATTGCGCTCGTGCGTGCCGAACATCCACGTCCATGATCGCGAGCGCTCGCTTGCCGAGATGCGCAGCGTGCCGTCGCGCACGGCCGCGCGCACGCCGCGCGCACCCGAGGGCACCTGGATCTCCACGGCTTCGCGATCGCCCTGCACCAGCGTGACGTTCGCGATGCCGTCGACGGCAATCCGCCGATAGGGCGGCAGGTCGACGCGGCGGGTGGTGGGCGGAGCGGGCTGCGGCGGCTCGTGCCGATTCAGTGTCAACCAGGCGAGCCCGGCCGCAATGGCCACGCAGACCAGGATCATCAGGGGCAGCAGTGCGCGGTTCATGGCAGATTCGGAACATGCCTCGACGACCCGCTCACGTCGGCGACGTCGATCGGTCCGGGTGAGATGCGCGAGCCCGCGATCGCGGATTCAGCCTGTCCCGGCCGCTATAATGCCCGCACGCGAGGGTCGCCGCTACGGCGGGCGCTCGTTTCCCCGGAGCCACGATGAGTCTGGAGCGCGTTCCCGCCGGCGCCGACCTGCCGAACGACTGCAATGTCGTGATCGAGATCCCGATGCACGGCGAGCCGATCAAGTACGAAGTGGACAAGTCGACCGACGCGGTCTTCGTCGATCGCTTCATGTCGACGTCGATGCGTTATCCATGCAACTACGGCTACATCCCGCAGACGCTGGCCGGGGACGGTGACCCCTGCGACGTCCTGGTGATCTCGCCGGTACCGCTCATCACCGGTGTCGTCGTGCGCTGCCGTCCGATCGGCATGCTTAAGATGGACGACGAGGCGGGCGGTGATGCGAAGATCCTGGCGGTGCCGATCGACAAGCTTTCGTCGCTCTATCGCGCGATCGAGTCGCCGCGAGACCTGCCCGAGATCCAGCTCGCGCAGATCGCGCACTTCTTCGAGCACTACAAGGACCTCGAGCCGGGCAAGTGGGTGCACCTCGCAGGCTGGGTCGGCCCGGAGGAGGCGAAGAGCGAGATCGTCGCCAGCGACCGCCGCTATCGAAGCCGGCGCCGTGCGCGCGAGGCCTGACGATCAGCGCTTCCGCTTCGGCGTCGCCCGGCGGCGCGTGCGCCGCCGGACCGGTCGGGAAGCGTGCCCGGGAGCTGGCGCCGGTGCTATTCGTGATTCTCTGGAGCACCGGTTTCATTGCCGCCCGTTACGGCCTCCCGTACGCGCCGCCGCTCCGGTTTCTCCTGCTGCGCTTCACGCTGGTGGCGGCACTGATGCTGATCGTCTCGCTCGTGACGCGCGCGCGGTGGCCGGCGAGCTGGCGCGCGGTCGGGCATCTCGCGGTCGCGTCGTGGCTCGTCAACGGCGTGTACCTGGGGGGCGTCTTCGTCTCGATCGCCGGGGGCATGCCTGCGGGAACCTCGGCGATGCTGGTCGGCCTGCAGCCGGTGCTGACGGCGTTCCTCGCGCGTGCGTGGCTCGGCGAACGGGTGTCGGGGCGGCAGTGGGCCGGCCTCGCTGCCGGTCTCGTCGGCGTATGGCTCGTCGTGCGGCACAAGATCGCGCCGGGGTCCGACCCGTTGTCGCTCCTGCCGATCGTCGCCGCGCTCGTCGGGATCAGCGTCGGCACGCTGTACCAGAAGAAGCACGCGTCGGCCGTCGACCTGCGCACCGGGGCGGTGATCCAGTTC
>DASVWR010000154.1:0-6650 GCA_036393115.1 Casimicrobiaceae bacterium | reverse complement strand
GTGCGCACGGCGCTCGTGCAATGGCGCGAGCAAGGCTTCGTCGGCGCATCGGTGATCGCGCCCGCACCCACGGCAACGCCCGCACCCGCGGCAACGGCAAGCGCTACCGCAACGCCAACGGTGGCGACGGACCCGACTCCGGCTTCGCACGCTGCGCAACTGCCCGCCGCCGCGAGTTTTGCGACGCGCCGCTACCGGCTTCTCTCGTCGCGCTTCCTGCTCCGGTTCTCCAACGGGGCGCAGGTCCGCGTCGTCGAGCCGATCCTCGACCATCTGCAGGAAGACGACGTCGCGGCCACGGTCACGTCGACGATCGACATCGTCGACTCGGACGGTCGCATCGGCGTCTACCATGACGAAAAGCTAACCGCGACCTGCGCCGCGCTCGATGAGCTCGCGCCGATCGTCAAGTCGACGGTGTGGCAGACGGTGCTCCGCGACGAAGCGTACTTCCTCGACATCCACGCCGGCGTCGTGAGCGACGGCGAGAGGTGTCTGCTGCTGCCCGCCGCGCCGGGAAGCGGCAAGTCGACCCTGACCGCTGCGCTGGCGCATGCGGGGTTCGAGTTCTTCTCCGACGAAGTCGCGCTCCTCGAAGACGACACACTCGACGTCCTGCCCGTTCCACTCGCGCTATGCGTGAAGGACGCGGGGATCGATGCGCTCGCGCAGCACTTTCCACGTCTTCGCGCGCTGCCCGTGCATCGGCGCGGCGACGGCAAGCGGGTCGTCTACCTGCCTCCGGCGCGCGAGCAGCGTCCGCGCGACGAGCGGGCGCGCCGCGTGCACGCGCTCGTGTTCCCGCAATATGTCCCTGGCTCGGAGACCGCGCTGACACCGCTCGCGCGACCTGCCGCACTGCAGGCGCTGCTGTCGCAATGCCTGCGCGTCGCCGTACGCCTCGACTGCGCGCGGGTGGAGCGCATCGTTTCGTGGATCGCGAAGCTGCCCTGCTACGCGCTCCGCGTGGGAACGAGCGAAGCGGCCGTCGCGGCGATCGAGACGATCTTCCCGCTGGATCGTGCAGCAAAGCTGTCGTCCACAGCACAAGTGTCATCTACAGGAAAGCTGTCATCGACAACGGAACTGTCGTCCACAGCGCGACAGCACGACTGTCGGCCGCCTTGACAATCGCCGTGACGACGCCGTCATCGTCTTCACCAAGCCCTTGATAACGCGCGGGTGCCGGCGGCTGGCACCCGTTATGCTGCAAGGCGCGTCAGGCCGGCCCTGGCCGGAGGGAGACAGGAGGACAATGATGGACGAACAGAATCGGGCAGACCCGGCGACGCCGGCGAGCGGGCGCGAAGCGCGGCGCCGGTTCCTCAAGAACTCGAGCGGGGCCGCCGTCGCCCTGCCCGCGGCGATCCTGCTGTTGTCCGCGTCGCGGGCCAACGCGGATACCGCGCCACCCTACAGCGACGCCGCTTCTCCATTGAGGTAAGTCGCAAACGACTGTGCAGCGCGAAGCGCTCGGTCATTGCGACCGGGCGCTTTTTTCATTGATCAGCAGCAGCGCGGAGAGGCAGTGCGCCTCGGCGTCGACGCGCGTGTCCCGGCCATATTCCTGCCAGAGGAACGCGCCGGCGAAGCGCGGCAATGCGGGCGACGCGAGATAGCCGCCGCCGCCCAGCGGCATCCGCGGCTCGCCCGTGATCTGCAGACGCGGCAGGCGCACCGCCTCGCCCGCGATCGCTGCGTCGAGACCGGTGACGTCGTCGCCCGCTCCCGCCAGCAGCGTCCGCATCGCCCCGAAGCCTTCCAGCCATGCGCAGCGGTTGCCGTAGGGATCGTCCCCGACCCGACGCGGCAGCCGCGTAATGAAGACGCGCGACTGGTCGCGCGCGAATTCGACGAAGCGAGGATCGCGCGTCGTCCGCCACCGCTGCAGCGCCGCCATCGAGCTCCACTGAAACGTCGGCGTGCTCGGTTGTCGGGTGAGGCGCACGATCAGCGCACGATCGACGTCCGCGAGCACGTCCCGCACGCGGTCATCGTGTGGATTGAGCGCGCTGTACGTGGCGAGCGCCAGCCACGCTTCGCCTGCGGCATAGTCGTCGTCATCGTCGATGCTCGCCGGCCCGTCGCGAAAGCCGTAGCCGGGGACGTAGAGCGCGATGAGCGCGTCGCGCCACGCATTGCGCGACGCCGCGAAGCGCTGGTCGCCGGTTGCGCGCGCGTATTCGAGTTCGGCGAGAAGCGCCAGCGCCGTGCTCCCGGTCCACGCGCCGTCGAGCCCGCTCGCCGTCAAGGCGCGCGCCGACCCTTCGTTCGTGTAGAGAAGCCCCGCGCTTCGCAATGCGCGCGTGAGCGTCATGCGGCCGAACGGGACCTGGTAGACGCGCAGCGTATCGAGCAGCCATTGCGTGCGCGGCTTGCCGAATGCGATCGAGCGGCTGGCGAGCGCCTGCAGACCGCGTTGCAGCGGCACGACGTATCGCTCGTCGCGGACCGCATCGTAATAGCGGGCCCAGACCCAGATCGCCCCGGCTTCGCGCGCGATGAAGCCGGTCGACGTCACGTCGTCGTCGGCCTTGCCGGTCAGGAAATCGAAGCCGTAGGGCAGCAGGCCGTCCGCCTGCTGCGAGGCGAGCCAGTACTCGGCGACCGCACGCATCATCGCGTCGCGGTCACGGGTTTCGGTTTCCGCGGCGTGCGCAACAGCGCCAATGAGCAGCGCCGCGACACAGCATGCGAAAGATCGCAGCCAGCGAGCGCGAAGCGTCGTCGAGCGCGCCGTCATCGATTGGTAGGCCGTGCTGGACTCGAACCAGCGACCAACGGATTAAAAGTCCGCTGCTCTACCACCTGAGCTAACGGCCCGGAAAAGCGCGAGATTATAGTCAGTGCGAGTCCCGCGTGAGGAACGCAGGCAGCGACGTGAACTCGACGCCCTCTTCGGTGAGCGCCTTCGCTTCCTCGTGCGAAGCCTGGCCGCGGATCGCGCGCGGAGCGACTTCCTTGTAATGGATCCGCCGCGCTTCCTCTGGGAAGCGGCGGCCGACGTTCTCGGTGTTACGCACGAGCTCGCGCAGCTTGGTGAGTGCTTCGACCGGCAGCCCCATCGCGGTGGCCGTCGCATCGTCGATGGGACGCTCCTCGGTGGGTTCGGCGGCAGGCGCGTTGTCGCGCCCCGCACCCCGCGGGTCGTGCCCTGCTTCGCGGGCCACCGCGACGCGCGCCGACGGAACGCGCTCGACGCGCGCATCGTCGCAGACCGGGCAGGTCACGAGACCGCGCTCCTGCTGCTGCGCGAAATCCTCGCCCGAGGCGAACCAGCCCTCGAAGCGGTGGCCATGCGCGCAGGCGAGCTCGAAGATGATCATGTCGTCAGGCGTACGCGCGCGCTCCGGTGCTCGTCCGCTCGACGCGCCACACCTGGTACTTCATCGCCGCGACGGCGCCGGCGATGATAGACGCGAGTGCGAGGATCGAGCCGACGGCCAGCGTCGACACGCCGCTGATGCCCTGCCCGATCGTGCAGCCGAGCGCGGTCACGCCGCCGAAGCCCATCAGCACGCCGCCCGCGATGTGGTTGCCGACGTCCTCGGCGGACGCGAAGCCTTCCCACCGGAACGACCGTGTCGCGAGCGCCATCGCACCCGAGCCGACGAGCATGCCGAGCACGCCGGCGATGCCGAACGTGAGCAGGCGCGACTGGTCGGTCCACAAGAGCAGCAACTCGAGCAGGTACGCCGACGGTGCGACGAAGCTGAACGACTCCATTCGTCCCGAGTCGGTGGCGACGAACTTCGCTTCCAGCGTCTGCGGATCCTCGGCGAGAAAACCCAGGTGACCCGACACGTACCAGCCGCCGAGGATCACCGCGCCGATGACGATCCCGCCGATGGCGTACCCGCGGCTCGTGCGGAACGTCGCGTCGCGGAAGATCCACCAGCCGAGTACGGCCGCGACGATGAGCGGCAGCCACAGGTGCACGGCGCGCGGCAGGCCCATCGCCATGGCGAGCGTCGGAAGATCCGACGTCGCGGCGTGCACGTCGACGCGGAAGGTGTCGAGGCCGTTGACGCGCCACGGTGCGAACGCGCCCTTCAGCGTCATGTAGGCGGAGATCGCGAGGAACACCAGCACGACCAGCGATTTCAGGTTGCCGGCGCCGGTGCGGATCAAAGTCTTGCTGCCGCATCCCGAGCCCAGCGTCATGCCGAAGCCGAACAGGAAACCGCCGACGGTGTGCGACAGCCACGGAATGCGCTCGCCGGTGTAGATCGTCTTCGCGGTGTCGATGAGCCCCATCGATTGCATGATGCCGGTGCCCGCGATCGCAACGGCGATCGCCAGCACCCACATGCGCATGCGCCCCCAGTCGCCCATGTTGACGACGTCGGAGACCGCGCCCATCGTGCAGAAGTTGACGCGCTGGGCGACAGCGCCGAACACGAACGCGAGCGCGAACGCGAGCCCGGTGACGACGGCGGGGAGATGGGCGGGATCGATCATGGGGGCAATCCTACCGCCGGAGCGCCGTTTGGTACATGCGCCCCGCGTTTATGCGGAGATAAGGAGATACAGTGGCCGCGGATCAGGTCCTGCACAACAGCGCGCGAATCGGCGCCGGCAACGCCGCCGCGAGCGCCTCGTCGCGCGTGAACCAGGCGATGTCCGCGGCAGCGTCGTCGAGCTCCGCGGTGGCACCGGGACAAGCGGCTGGGAGCGCGACGTACAGCGGATGCAGCGTCAGCGCGAAATGCGTGAAGCGGTGTACGAACGAAGCGGTATCGCGTTGCGCGCTCGGCGCGGCGCCGAAGCGCGCGACGACCGCCGCGGCGACGTCGTCGCCGAGCGCCACCTCGGGCAGGCTCCACAGCCCTGCCCAGACGCCGGTCGAAGGCCGCTTCTCGAGCGCCAGCCTGTCACCGCGCTCGACGACCAGCACACGCACCGCGCGTGACGGCACGCTCCGGCCCGGGCGAGGATGCGGCAGGTCGTCGACGCGCCCTTCGATCCGCGCGACGCAATCGGTGGCGACCGGGCACTCGCCGCAGCGCGGGCGTGCACGTGTGCAGATCGTGGCGCCGAGGTCCATCAGCGCCTGCGTGTAGATGGCGATCGGCGATCCTCCGGCGCGGGGAAGAAGCGACTCGGCGAGCGCCCACAGCCGCGCCGCGACGTCGCGCTCACCCGGCCAGCCGTCGATGCCGCGATGGCGGGCGAGCACGCGCTTCACGTTGCCGTCGAGGATCGCCGCACGCTCACCGCTGGCGAATGCCGCGATGGCGGCGGCGGTCGAGCGGCCGACGCCGGGGAGCATGGCGAGCGCCGCGGAATCGGTCGGGAAATGCCCACCGTGCTCCGCCATCACCACTCGTGCCGCGGCGTGGAGATGATGAGCACGCCGGTAATAGCCGAGCCCGCTCCAGCGCGCGAGCAGCGCGTCGAGCGGTGCGTTGGCGAGCGCCACGATATCGGGGAAGGCTTCGAGAAAGCGGCTGTAATAGCGCAGGACCGTCGCGACCTGCGTCTGCTGCAGCATGACCTCGGCGACCCAGATCCGATACGGATCGCGCGTTCCCTGCCACGGCAGGTCGTGGCGACCGTGGCGGCGCTGCCAGTCGATCAGCCGGCGCGCGAAGGAAGCGACCCTGCGCCGCGCGTCAGCGGACGCCGAGACGCTCGCGCGCCTTCGCCGCGGCATCGGATTTCGGATACTTGCGAATCAGCTCTTCGAGCGACTTTCGCGCTGCCTTGTTGTCGCCCATGTCGCTCTGCGCCGATGCGATGTTGAGCAGCGCCTCGGGCGCCTTGCTGCTTTGCGGCCAGTTGAGGAGCAGGCGCCGCTGGGTGTTGATCGATGCGCGGTAATCGCGCTTGGCGTACTGCGCATTGCCGAGCCAGTACTGTGCCGACGGGGCGAGCGTGCTGTGCGGCCAGGTCTTGACGAAGCTGCCGAACGCGGTGATCGCCGCCTGGTATTCGCCGCGCTTGAACTTGTCGAGTGCGCTGTCGTAGGCGCGCTGCTCGTCCGCCGTGTCCGCGGCATTTCGCGTTGGTGCAGCATGGGCGACCGCGGGCGGCGCGGCGACGGGTCCGGGCGGATGCGGCGGCGTTACACCGGGAGCCGCGCCCGCAGTGCCGCCCGGGGCACCAGCCCCCGCCTCCGCTGCCGCCGGCGGCACGTTCGCGGAGGTTCCCGCCACGCCGGGCGCACCCGGTGCACCCGGCGCCGCACCCGGTACCGCGCCGGCGCCCCCGCCGGCTGCAGCGGAGTTACCCGCGGCGGCGGATTCGAGCTTTCGCAGTCGCGTATCGAGATCGATGTAGAGATCGCGCTGGCGCTTCTGCGCCTGGTCGAGCTCGTAGTTGATGACTTCGATCTGGCCGCGCAGCTTGGCGAGATCGGCCTGCAGGAGCTGCATCTGGTTCGCGAGGTCGGCGATCCCGCCGCCCTTCAACTGCTGCTCGATTGCCGTCAGCCGGCTGTCGATCTGCTGTTGCAGGTCGGACAACCGCTGGTTCGTCGCATCGATTCGCTGCCGCGCCTCGTCGTCGGGAAACAGCGCGGCATTCGCACTGCCCGCGACGAGCGCGAGCAGTGCGAAACCGACAACGATTGCGCGGGCGTTCGCCCGTGCGGATGGGCGGTGCGCGCTCACTCTCGACCTCCTTGTACCGCCGCCGCCACACGCGAT
>DASVWR010000153.1:0-11517 GCA_036393115.1 Casimicrobiaceae bacterium | reverse complement strand
CGCCCATCTTCATGATCGAGCCCTTGCCGAACTGCTTCTCGATCTGCGCGAGCGCGGCGGCGAGCGCCTTGCCCTTGCTGTCATCCATGGGTTGTCCTGCTGAGGTGGCGAGCGCGACGGACATGAGTGTAGGCCCCTTCGGGACGATCGCGGGCGGCGTTGGCAGGTCGAAATGATCTGGTTTCGGCCCCGATTCGACGCGATTGTAGGATAGAACGATCGTTCGGTCCACCCCCCGAATGGGCTAATCCGAAGGTCTTATGGCGCCCGGGACCGTGCCGCGATCCGACGTCACCTGCGGGCCAACGCGACGAGCCCCTCGAGCGCGACGACCACGGCCGCCCGCCGCACCGCAGCCCGGCCCCCGGCCAAGTGGTGCGTCGTCGCGCGAGCTTCGTCGCCGCGAGCCGCCCACGCAAAGCAGACCGTGCCGACGGGCTTCCCGGGAACCCCTCCCCCCGGACCCGCGATGCCGGTGACTGCCACTGCGATTTGCGCGCGGCTTCGTGCGAGCGCGCCGGTAGCCATCGCCCGCGCCGTCGCTTCGGAGACCGCTCCGTGCTCGGCGAGCGTTGCACCGGACACGCCGAGGAGCTCGGTCTTGGCCTCGTTGGAGTACGTGACGAAACCGCGGTCGAACCACTCCGAACTCCCGGCGACCGAGGTGATGGCGCCCGCGACGAGCCCGGCGGTGCACGATTCGGCGGTCGCGCAAAGCCAGCCGCGCGCGCGCAGCGCGGCACCCAGCGAGCGCGCGAGATCGTGCGTACCAGACATCACACGGCGCGCTCGCGCGCACTCATGGAAGGCTTCCGAGCACACGCTGCCCGATCGCGAACACGACCAGCGCATAGAGCGCAGCGAGGAGATCGTCGAGCATCACACCGATGCCGTTCTTCATCGCGGCGTCGACCTCGCGTATCGGTGGCGGCTTGACGATGTCGAAGAAGCGGAACAGAACGAACGCGATCACGTCGCGCAGCGCGCCGGGGCCGGTGAAGTAGAGCACCAGCACGAACGCGGCGATCTCGTCGATGACGATGCTGCCGTGATCGACGACGCCGAGGTCGCGTCCGGTGACCCACGCGGCCCACGTACCGACGACGACGAGGCCGGCAATCGCGGCGACCCACCCGGCGTCGCCGGCGTGACCGCGCAGCCACCACGCGATCGGAAACGCGACCAGCGTGCCGACGGTGCCGGGGATGCGCGGCGCGAGTCCCGCGCCGAAGCCGAGCGCGACGAAGTGCCCCGGGTGACGAATCAGGAACGAAACGCCGGGCGCCGGCATACCGGTACCGTGCTCCGGCTCAACGGAAGTGATCGAACGCATGGGGCAGTGCTGCGAGCGGATGCCCGTGTCCGTCGCGAACGACGAGCCCCGCTTCGGCGGTCATCTCGCCGATCGGCGTCAGCGGCAGCGCGAGCGCCAGCGCGAGCGCCGCGACGCGGTTGCGCTGCGACGGCGGTGCCGTGAAGCAGAGCTCGTAATCGTCGCCGCCGGCGAGGAGGCAGCGCAGCGCAAGGTCGCGCTCGCCGCCTCGCAGCTTTGCCCGCAGCGGCTCTGCGCAGGGGATCGCCATCAGCCTGACCGTCGCGCCGAAGCCCGATGCAGCGACGACGTGCCCGAGGTCGCCGACGAGGCCGTCGGAGACGTCGATCGCCGCGGTCGCGATGCCGCGCAGCGCAACGCCGAGGGCGACGCGCGGGTCGGGTGCGTCGAGGCGACGCTGCAGCGGAGCGCGCGCCACGGGCTCGACATCGGTCTCGCCGCCCGCGACGGCGAGCGCCAGCGCGGCGTCGCCGAGCGAGCCCGAAACGTAGACGATGTCTCCAGGATGGGCGCCTTTGCGGGTGAGCGCCGATCCTGCGGGGAGTTCGCCGATCGCAGTGATGCACAGGTTTCGCGGTCCGCGCGTCGTGTCGCCGCCGACGAGCTCGACGTCGTACTGACGCGCGAGGGCGTCGAAGCCTTCCATGAAGGCGGCGACCCATGCCTCGTCGGCACGCGGCAGCGCCCCGGCGAGCAGCGCGAAGCGCGGCAGCGCACCCATCGCGGCGAGATCGGAGAGATTGATGGCGAGCGCCTTGTGCCCGAGACAACGCGGATCGGCATCGGCGGCAAAGTGGCGCCCTTCGACCAGCATGTCGACGGTCAGCGCGTATTCCATCCCGGGCGCGGGGGCGATGACCGCGGCGTCGTCGCCGATGCCGACGCGCACGTCGGCGTTGTGCGGCGCCCGACGAAAGTAGCGGTCGATCAGCTCGAATTCGTTCATCGTCGGCGACGCATGACCGCGGCCGCCGTCAGCGCGCGTCGCCCGCGACGGTGAACTCGCCCGCGCGGAGCTCCGGGGCCAGCTTGTCGAGGACGGCGTTCACGAACTTGTAGCCATCGGTCCCGCCGTAGGACTTCGCGAGCTCGATCGCCTCGTCGATGACCGCGCGCCACGGAATGTCCGTGCGCTGCGCAAGCTCCCACGCACCGATCACGAGAAGCGCGCGCTCCACCGGCGCGAGCTCGGCCAGCTTGCGGTCGAGCTTCGCGGCGACGAGCTCGAGCAACGGGTCGTAGTCGCCGGTGACGCCCTTCCACAGCTCGCCGAAATAGACCTGGTCGCAAGCGGCCCAGCCGGGACTCGTCGCGAGATCCGCGGCGATCTCGGCGTCCGCGTGATGTGCGACCTGGCGCTGATAGAGGCCCTGCAGCGCCAGCTCGCGGGCCCGCCGACGTGCGCGCGCGTCGCTCATCGTCCGCCGATCGCGTCGACGAGATTCGCGAGCTCGAGCGCCGCGATCGTCGCCTCGTAGCCCTTCGCGTCCATGCGAGCCTCGGCCTGCGCGTCGGTGTCGCAGGTGAGGATGCCGTTGCCGACCGGAATGCCGAACTCGAGCTGGACGCTCGCGACGCCGGCCGCCGACTGCTCGGCGACGATCTCGAAATGGAATGTGTCGCCGCGGATCACCGCCCCGAGTGCGACGAGTGCGTCGAAGCGCCCGCTCTGCGCGAAGCGTTGCAGCGCGAGGGGAATCTCGAGCGCGCCTGCGACGGTGGCAAGCGTCACGTCTTGCTCGGCGACGCCGGCGTCCGCGAGTGCCCGCAGCGCGCCGGCGACGAGACCGCTGCCGATCGACGGATTGAAGCGCGACTGCACGATCGCCACTCGCCGCCCCTTCCCGGAAGGGTCGGGCGCGATGCGCTCGATCGGCATTACGGCACCTGCCGCGCGGGCGGCGCCTCGTCGTAGCCGGTCACCTCGAGGTCGAACCCGGCCATGCTGGGCATCCTGCGCTGCCGCGCGAGAATCCGCATCTTGCCGACGTGCAGGTCGCGCAGGATCTGCGCGCCGATGCCGTAGTTGCGCAGATCCACCTTCGTCGCCTGCGCGGGCTCGCTGCCGATCGCCCTGCGCCGCAGCTCCTGCGCGCTCTCGGCACGGTGCAAGAGGACGATGACCCCGCGCCCCGCCGCGGCGATCGCGCGCTGCGCGTCGGCGACACTCCACGAATGCGACGCACTCCCCGTTTCGAGCAGATCGATCACCGAAAGCGGTTCGTGCACGCGGACCAGCGTTTCCACGTCGGGCGAGATCGGGCCGCGCACCAGCGCGAGATGCGTCGCGTCGGAGAGCTTGTCTCGGTAGACGACGAGCCGGAACGAACCGGAGGGTGTGTTGATCGGACGCTCGGCCAGGCGCTCGATCAGCCGCTCGGTTCGGCTTCGATAATGGATCAAGTCGACGATCGAGCCGATCTTGAGTCCGTGCACCTCAGCAAAGCGCTCGAGATCGGGAAGCCGCGCCATGCTGCCGTCGTCGTTCATGATCTCGCACAGCACCGCCGCATCCGGGCGGCCGGCGAGTCGGACGAGATCGCAGCACGCCTCCGTGTGCCCGGCACGGGCGAGCACGCCTCCCGGCTGCGCGACGAGCGGAAACACGTGCCCCGGCTGGACGACGTCGTCGGGCTGCGCGTCGGCCGCCGCCGCGACCGCGATCGTATGCGCGCGATCGGCCGCCGAGATCCCCGTCGTCACCCCGTGCGCAGCTTCGATCGACACGGTGAAATTGGTGCCGTGCACCGAACGATTGACCGGAGTCATCGGCACGAGCTGCAGCCTTCGCGCGCGCTCCTCGGTGATCGGCATGCACACGAGGCCGCGCCCGTAGCGCGCCATGAAGTTGATCGCCTCGGGCGTCACGCAGTCGGCGGCGAGTACGAGGTCCCCCTCGTTCTCGCGGTCTTCCTCGTCGACGAGGATGACCATCCGGCCGGCCTTGATCTCGGCGACGATGTCGGAAACGGATGCGATCGGCATGCGCGGCATCTTACCGTATCGTCATCGGGCCGCACCGTCACCAGGCGCTGCCGCCGGCGTGCGTTCCCGCCGCGGTTGCTTCGGTCGCCTGCGGGCGCGGGTCGGCTCCGGCACGCGCGCCGAATCCGCGCCACAGCGCGCGCACCCCGCTCGCGATGTCCTGTGGCCGTCCGAGTTGCGCGAGGCCGACGACGAGCGCAAGGCTTTGCCACACCAGCGACCGCGCACTCTCACCGCCCGGCGCCTCGACGCGCCGCGCGAGGCGCTCCGCCGCCAGCGTCGCCGCGCCGAAGCTGAGCGCGCGGCCCGCTTCGCTGTCCGCTGCCGGATCGAGGTCGCTTCGCGTGCGGTGGCAGTGCGCGGCGAGCGCCACGAACAGCGGATGATCGGCGAGCCAGGCGAGCACCTGCTCGGGCACGGCGTCGAGTCGCCATGGCAGTCGGGGATCGAGAAACGCCGCGAGGGCGCCGAAGAACGCTTCGATCTGCCGCTCGTACAGCGCGATGAGCAGGCGCTCCTTGCTCGCGAAGTAAAGGTAGACCGTCCCCTTCGCGAGCCCCGCCGCGTCGGCAACCTCGGCAACACTCGGCACGCGCGTCGGATCGGCGTCGAGCAGCCGCTCCGCGGCATCGAGGAGCGCCTCGCGCCGCGCCACTTTCCGTTCCCGATCGACCGCCCGCTGCTGTACCGCCATCGTCGCTTCCGCCCGCATCGCCGCGGCCCTGCTGACCGCGAGTCATCGCGTCGAGAGCCTGACCGACGCGGCGATCGCTGTCAATGCGCGAAGAGGCCGAGCGTCGTGCGAGTGAGCGTGCTCTCCGGATCACCGAGGTCGAGCACGACCGAGAAGTGATGGCGTCCCGGGATGAGGATCGGTGCCGCGATCCGCTCGCCGCGGCTCGCCGCCCACGCGTCGTGCAGCAATCCCGCCTGGCGCAGGAACTCGCTCGTCTCGTCGGCGCCGACGGCGATCGCGAGCCGCACATCGGCGACCGGCGCGTAATTGACCGGTGACATCCGTCGCGCCTCGTCCGCATCGAGGCCGAGGTCGGCATTGATCGACGTGAGCGTCAGCGGCGCGAGGTCATGCAGGCCGGAGAGCGTCAGCACGCCGGCAAACGGCGTGCGCTCGATGCCGAACGGACGCCAGTCGGTAGCGAACATCATTGCGGCGAGATGCCCGCCGGCGGAATGCCCGGCGACGACGAGCGGCGCCGGCGCTCGGTGCTGTGCGCCGTAGCGCTCGAGCCAGCGCACCGCATGCCGGCATTGCTCGACGATCTTCGCGATCGGCACAGTCGGGCACAGGTCGTAGTTGATCACCGCGACCGAGTAGCCCGCGGCGACGAACGCCGGTGCGACGAAGGCGTGATCCGACTTGTCCATGCTGCGCCAGTAGCCGCCGTGGATGAACATCAGCGTGCCCCGCGCGGGCTCTCCGGGAACGAAGAGATCGAGCGTCTCGTTGTCGCCGGCGCCAAAGCGCAGATCGATGGCGGGATCGAGCTCGCGGATCGCACGCTTCGACCGCGCGGTGAACTCCGCGAGCCAGCGGTCGTGGTCGGCGACCGCGCCGCGATTGTCGTAACCGCGCTCGGCCTCCGCGCGGGTCATCGAAGTTGTGGCGTCGGCCTTCTCCATCGCGCGGGCAATTCAGGCAGCCGCGACGATCTCGATCGACAGCGGCGTGAGGCCCGCGATCCGTCCGTCGAGCCGATCGCCCGCCTTGACCGCGCCGACCCCGGCCGGCGTGCCGGTGAAGACGAGGTCACCGGGCATGAGCCGATAGAGCTGCGACAGGAAGGCGAGCGTGTGCGGCACGTCCCAGATCATGTCGGAAAGATCGCCGCGCTGGCGCGGCGCACCGTTGACGTCGAGCTCGATCGCTCCCTTCGCCAGCGCACCGGTCTCGGCAACGCGAGAGAGCGGCGCGATCGGCGCCGCCTGCGCGAACGACTTGCCGATGTCCCACGGACGCTTCTTCTCGCGCATGTCGTTCTGCAGATCGCGGCGCGTCATGTCGAGCCCGACCGCGTAGCCGAAAATCAACGACGACGCGCGCTCGGGTGTCACGCGCGCTCCGGCCACCCCGATGGCAACGACGAGCTCGATCTCGTGGTGGAGGTTCGAGGTCGCCATCGGGTAGTGCATGCGCCCGACATCGGGCGGCGTCACCACCATGATCGCATCGGGAAACTTCGTGAAGAAGAACGGCGGCTCCTTCGATGCGTCGCCACCCATTTCCTTTGCATGGTCCGCATAGTTGCGACCGACGCAGTAGATGTGACGCACCGGGAACGCGAGGTCGGTGCCCGCGATCGGAACCGCCGGCAGCTCGCCGGGAGGGATGGCGTAGGGCATCAGCTCACTCTATGGTCGGTTAACGCTGGTCATTCCGCGTCCGGCTGACGCGCCGGAGCGGCGTCGGCGAATGCCGGCAATGCGCAGCAGGCGGCGTCGATCCGCGTAATCGCCGGATACGGCGCAAGGTCGATCGAGAAGCGCCGCGCGTTCGCCACCTGCGGGACGAGGCAGACGTCGGCGAGCGTCGGCGTGTCGCCGTGGCAATAGCGCCCCGTCTCGGGCTCGCGCGCGAGGCGCTTCTCGAGTGCTTCGAAGCCGACGTCGACCCAGTAGCGATACCAGCCGTCCTTCTGCTCCTTCGACACGCCGAGCGTGGCGAGCAGGTAATTCAGCACGCGCAGGTTGTTGAGCGGATGGATCTCGCAGGCGATCAACAACGCGAGCGAGCGCACGCGCGCACGGTCGACCGGATCGGCGGGCAGCAGCGGCGGCTCGGGGTGGGTCTCGTCGAGGTATTCGATGATCGCGAGCGACTGCGTCAGCACGCTGCCGTCGTCGAGCGCGAGCGCCGGGACGAGCCCCTGCGGATTGAGCGCGAGGTAGTCCTGCGCGCGCTGGTTGCCCATGCGCAGATGGACGAAGCTTCGTTCGTCCGGGCGGATCCCCTTGAGATTGAGCGCGATGCGTACGCGGTACGCCGCCGACGACCGGAAGTAATCGTAGAGCTTCATCGGCCCGCCGCGCGGCTCAGAACGCGGAGATTCCCGTCTGCGCGCGGCCGAGGATCAGCGCGTGGACGTCGTGCGTGCCCTCGTACGTGTTGACGGTTTCGAGGTTCAGGAGATGCCGGATCACGCCGAACTCGTCGACGATGCCGTTGCCGCCGTGCATGTCGCGCGCCATGCGGGCGATCTCGAGCGCCTTGCCGCACGAATTGCGCTTCATGATCGAAGTCACCTCGGGCGCCGCGATGCCCGCGTCCTTCATGCGACCGAGCCGCAGGCAGCCCTGCAGCCCGAGCGCGATCTCGGTCTGCATGTCGGCAAGCTTCTTCTGAATGAGCTGGTTCGCGGCGAGCGGACGTCCGAACTGCTTGCGATCGAGGACATATTGCCGCGCCGCGTGCCAGCAGAACTCGGCCGCGCCGAGCGCGCCCCACGCGATGCCGTAGCGCGCGTTGTTGAGACAGCCCATCGGGCCCTTGAGTCCGCTGACGTTCGGCAACACGTTCTCGGCAGGAACCGCCACGTCGTCCATCACCACCTCGCCGGTTATTGATGCGCGCAGCGAGAACTTGCCCTCGATCTTCGGCGAGGAGAGGCCCTTCATGCCCTTTTCGAGGATGAATCCGCGCACCACGCCGTCGAGCTTCGCCCACACGACGAAGACGTCGGCAATCGGCGAATTGGAGATCCACGTCTTGGCTCCGCGCAGCCGGAAGCCGCCGTCGACGGCCTCCGCGCGCGTCTTCATCGACCCCGGGTCGGAACCGTGGTCGGGCTCGGTGAGACCGAAGCACCCGATCACCTCGCCCGACGCGAGTCGCGGCAGGTACTTCTGCCGCTGCGCCGCGCTGCCGTAGGCGTAGATCGGATACATGACGAGCGAGCTCTGCACGCTCATCATCGACCGGTAGCCCGAGTCGACGCGCTCGACCTCGCGGGCGATCAACCCGTAGCAGACGTAGTTGAGTCCTGCGCCGCCGTACTCCTGCGGGATCGTCGGTCCGAGGAGTCCGAGCTCGCCCATCTCGCGGAAGATCGACGGATCGGTCGTCTCGTTGCGGAATGCATCGCGGATGCGCGGGGCGAGTTTCTCCTGCGCATACGCGTGCGCCGTGTTCATCACCATTCGCTCGTCTTCGTCGAGCTCTTGGTCGAGCAGGAGTGGATCGTCCCACCGGAACGATGGCTTCGTCGTCGGAGGGCGTTCGGGAGCGTTCATCGGTGGGGGCGTCGGGCGGTGCGGAATCGGGAACCCCGGCATTATCGTCGGTGACGCTGCAATCGTCCATTCGGCCTAACACGAATAGCCGATCGCGCCGATTGCGGCACGCCGGCACGCTGCGAGGCGTACCAAGCCGAGGCAGCCACAATGTCGACGGGCACACTCTGCAATGCCGAACCGCTCGCACGCGGTTTCACGCTGATCGAGCTCTCGATCGCCGTTGCGATCGTCGGCATCCTGTTCGCCGTCGCGCTGCCGTCGTGGGGCCACTACTTCGCCGAGCACGGCGTGCGTGAGCGCGCCGACGCGCTCGCCGACGCGTTCCTGCTCGCGCGCAGCGAGGCGATCCGTCGCGGCGGCCGCGTCGCCGTCTGCCCGCGGTCGGCCGACCGCTGCGATCCTCGCCCAGCGGGTTGGGAGCGCGGGTGGCTCGTGTTCGCCGACGAGAACCGCAACGGCATCCGCGATGCGGGCGAGCCCGTCGTCGCGCTCGAAAATGCCGCTTCCGAGGCGGTGACGGTTCGCGGCAATCGACCGGTCGCTGATTACGTTTCCTACACCAGCACCGGGCAGCTGCGCCGCATCGACGGCGCGCTGCAGATGGGAACCTTCGTCGTGTGCAGGAGAGGCCTCCCCGGCCGCAAGGTCGTACTGGCCAGCGGCGGCAGGGTGCGGATCGCGCCCGCGGACGGAATGTGCCCGTGAAGGACGAACGCGCCGTCTCGCTCGGTCTGCCGGTCGAGGCGGAACGAGGTTTCTCGCTTGTCGAGCTGATGATCGCGCTCGCCGTTCTCGCGATCCTCGCAGGCATCGCCTGGCCATCGTATTCGGCCTACGTCCAGCGTGGCCGCATTCTCGAAGCCGTCACGCGTCTCTCCGAAGCCCGCGCGAAGATGGAGCAGTACTTTCTCGACCAGAGGAGCTACGTCGACCCGTCGGGCGCCTGCGGCATCCCGCCTCCCGCGCCGGGCGCAGCCGATGCGTTCGCGCTCGCGTGCACCGGGACGGCGTCGACCTACACGTACACCGCAACCGGAATCGCAGGCGGCACGATGGCTGCCTTCGCCTATTCGATCGACGAGACCGGCTTGCGAAACACGGCCAGCGTGCCGGCGAGCTGGTCGCGACGCACCGATTGCTGGACGATCCGCCCGGATGGATTCTGCCTGTGAACGCACGCGGTGCCTTCCTGCTCGAAGCGCTCGTTGCGACGCTCGTGCTTGCGCTCGCAACGCTCGGCTTCCTCGGCCTCACCGCGCTGGCAACCGCGGGCACTGCGCAGGCGCGCTGGCGCGCCGAAGCGGCCGCACTCGCCGCGTCGACCATCGCGCAGATGTCCGTCGCCAACCCGGCGACGCTCGTCGCGGATTACGACTCAGCGCAGCGCGGCGCCGGCTATCGCGCGTTCGCGGCGTCGGCGCGGCGCCTGCCCGGCGTCAGTTCGAGCGTCAACGCGCCGGTGATCGCCGTCATCCCGCGCTCCGGCAGCAGCGCGGTCACGGCGAGCGTACGCGTCGCATGGCAGGAGCCGGGCGCGACGACGCCCCATCGATACGCGATCGAAGACACGCTGGTCGCATGGTGAGTCGAGCCGACCCATCGCGCAGCCGCATCCGCGGCGCGACGCTAATCGACGTTCTCGTCGGATCGATGATCGCGCTGCTGGCAATCATTCTCGCTGCGCGCGCATTCGTCGCCACACTGGAGGTGCAGCGCAGCGCAGCGGCGACGGCCGATGCCGAGCAGGCTGCGCTGCTGGCGACGTTCGCGATCGGCGAAGCGGTCGCGAGTGCCGGGGCCGGAATTGGCATTGCGTCGACGTGGCTCGACTCGTGTCCCGCGGCGTCCGACATCGCGCAGTCGCTGCGCCCGGTGAGCGTGATGATCGTCGACTCGGGTCGCGCCGACCTGGCGGATACGCTGACCATCCGTCGCGCGCTGCAGGGCCGGATCGCTGCGCCCGCCGCCGTCGCGGCCGCAAGCGCTGCCGGGACACCGCTGCGTGTGCAGAGCCCCGACGGCTTCGCACCAGGCGATCGCGTGATCGCCATCGGCCGCGATGGGTCGTGCGCGGGCGCCACGCTGACCTCGGTCACTCCCGGAGCCGGCGGCGTCACGGATCTCGGCCACGACGCCACGGCCCTCGCGATGACCGCAACGGGCCTTGTGCTGAACCTCGGGTCCGCGGCCGCAGCGTCGACGCTTCGCCTCGATGTGGGCTCCGGATCGCTTCGAGGCACCGATGTCTCCAACGCAGACGCTCCCAGCCCGCTCGTCGCCAACGTCGTCAACGTCAAGTTCCAGTACGGAGTCGATCGCAACGGCGATGGAACCCTCGACGACTGGGTGGTCGCGAACACCGCCTCCGGAATGGACCCGGCGAGCGTGCTCGGTGCACCTGCGGCTGCGCTCGCGCGGATCGTCGCGATGAGGGTCGGCGTCGTGACGCGAAGCGAGTCGACCGACCCGCAGGCGACCTCGGCATTTCGGTGGGTGCTGTTCGACTGTGCGCTCTCGCCGCCTGCAACCTGCCCCGGTCGCCTCGAAGGAACGATCGCGGGCAACCCCACCGGAGGTTACCGTTACGCGACGCGCGAAGTCGTGATCCCGCTCTACAACACGCTGTGGAACCGGCCGGCATGATCGCCGGCCGCTGCGCGGGCACGACGCGTCGATGTGCGAGCACGACGCGTCGATGCCCGTCGACGAATGCTCAGGGAGGAATCGCACTCCTCGTCGTCCTGATCTCGATGCTGATTCTCACGCTCGCCGGCATTTCGCTGGTCCGCAAGGCGCTCGCGACCGCCTCGGCGAGCGGCAGCATCGCGATGCGGCACAACCTCGCCTTCGCCGGCCTTGCCGCGGTCGAAGCGGCCACCACCCTGATCACCCGCGGGGTCGCATCGGCCGATCCCGCCACGGATGCGCCGGCGAGCAACTACTACGCG
>DASVWR010000152.1:0-23308 GCA_036393115.1 Casimicrobiaceae bacterium | reverse complement strand
CCAGTGCATGAACGGCTGCGAGTTGATGTTCTCGTCGTCCTTCGTGAAGTCGAGGCCGCCTTTCAGCGCCTCGTAGACGACGCGGCCGTAGCTCTTCCCCGAGAGGCCCAGCTTCGGCTTCACCGTCGCGCCGAGCAGCGGCCGGCCGAACTTGTCGAGGCGCTCGCGCTCGACGACGATGCCCGTCGGCGGCCCGGCGAACGTCTTCACGTACGCGACGGGCAGGCGCATGTCCTCCAGGCGCAGCGCCTTCAGGGGCTTGAAGCCGAACACGTTCCCGATGATCGACGCGGTCAGGTTCGCGATCGAGCCGGGCTCGAAGAGGTCGAGGTCGTACGCGATGTATGCGAACCACTGCGCCTCGCTCGGCGCGCCTGGCCCGGTATTCGGCACAGGGTCGACGCGATAGGCCTTCGCGCGATACATGTCGCAGGCGGTGAGCCGATCGGTCCACACCACCGTCCAGGTGGCGGTCGACGATTCTCCGGCGACGGCCGCGGCCGCCTCCTCCGGGTCGACGCCCTCCTGCGGCGTGATGCGAAACAGCGCGATGACATCGGTGTCCTTCGGAACGTAGCCGGGCTGCCAGTAGCCCATCTGCCGGTACTTCATCACCCCCGCCCGATAGCGGGCGGCGGGGTCCGCGGGTGCCGCCGTTGCAAGCCGTGCCGTCATGAGCGCCTCCTGTGACGGCCCCGACTTTATGCGGCGAGGCTGATTAAGGTAAAGTCGCTCTTCTTGAACGGATAATTAAGTTCCGGCTTATGCTGAACGTCTCGATCCGGCAACTGCGCGTCTTCACCACGGTGGCGCGGCATTTGAGCTTCGCGCGCGCCGCCGAGGAACTGCACCTGTCGCCGCCGGCGGTCTCGATGCAGGTGAGCGACCTCGAGGCAACGCTCGACGTGCCGCTGTTCGAACGCACCGGCCGGCGGATCGCACTCACCACCGCCGGCGAATATTTTCTCGTCCACGCTCGGCGCCTCCTGGCCGAGCTCAAGAACGCCGAGGACACCGTCGCGCGCTTGAAGGGCGTGCAGACGGGACGCCTGACGATCGGCGTGCTGTCGACGGCGAAGTACTTCATGCCGCGGCTCATCGCCGGGTTCCTGCGCGAGCATCCCGGCGTCGAGATGCGCCTCGAGGTCGGCAATCGCCAGGCGCTGTCGGACCTCCTCGCGCGTAACGAGCTCGATCTCGCGGTGATGGGCACGCCGCCGCGCGAGCTCGATCTGCGCATCGAGCCGTTCGCGGCGCATCCGCTCGGCATCATCGCGGCGCCCGATCACCCGCTCGCCGCGCTTCCGCTGGTGCCGCCCGCGGTGCTCGAGCGCGAGCCGTTCATCGTGCGCGAGCCGGGGTCGGGCACACGCGCCGCGATGGAGCGCTACTTCGCGACGATGCGCATCAAGCCGCCTGTGATCATGGCGATGGCAAGCAACGAGACCGTCAAGCAGGCGGTTATCGCCAACATGGGGATCTCCTTCATCTCACTGCACACGACCGGCCTCGAGGTCGAGCACGGGCTCCTCAAGACGCTCGACGTCGAAGGTCTGCCACTGGTGCGGCGCTGGCAGATCATCCACGTTCGCGCCAAGCTGCTGTCGCCAGCCGCGGAAGCGCTGCGCTATTACGTGCTCGAGCACGGCGAACGCCTGCTCGCGCAGATGTTCCCGGCTCTGATCGTCGCCGCGGCGGAACGGTGAGGCGGCACGGTCGATCGGAGCGCCGAATCGATCAGGCGCGCCCGGCCGCTTCGAGGATCGTCCTCGCAACGATCGCCTCGAAGATCGGAACCTTGTAGGCGTTGCCGGAAAGCGGCGCCGCCTGCGCGAGTGCAGCGCGCGCGGCATCCTTCGCAACGTCAGGCGAGAGCGCGCGCCCGGCGAGCGCGCGCTCGGCTTCCCGCGCGCGGTGCGGGGTCGGCGCAGCGGCGCCGAGGACGATCGATGCCCGGCTGCATGCACCGCTGGCGTCGAAGTCGAGCACGGCCGCGACGTCCGCCAGAGGCCAGTCGAACGACGCGACCTCGCCGACGCGCTGGTGCGCCGAGCGCCTTCCCGCTACGGGCGCCGGCAGCACGACGTGCGTCAGGATCTCGGCGTCCTCGAGGTCGTTCTCGCGCGTCACCGATTGGTCGGTGCCGATGAGAAAGGACTCCAGCGCGAGCCTGCGCCGCGCCGAGCGTCCCGCGAGCTCGACGTGTGCCCCCAGCGCCACCAGCGCGGTCGCCGGCGTCGACGGATGCACCATCGCACAGCCGTGGTGATCGAAGATCGCGTGATACCGGTTGTCTCCCCGGAAGGCGAAGCAGGTTCCGCCGCCCTTTCTCGCGCAGGCGAACGCCGGCGACCGGAAGTACCAGCAGCGCGGCCGCTGCAGCAGGTTGCCGCCGATCGTCGCGACTGCGCGAAGCTCCCGGCTCGCCGACCTCCCGGCCGCATCCGCGAGCGCCCGATGGTGCGCCCGCACGCGCGGATCGTCGGCAATGGCGGCCAGCGTGACGTTGGCCCCGATGCCGAGCGATCCATCGGCGCGGTCCTCGATGCGCCCGAGCTCGGCGATGCCGCGCAGGCTGACGACCCGCGACGGAGCGAGAAGACGGTCCTTCATGAGGCCGACGACATCGATGCCGCCTGCCATCAGGACCGCATCCGACGACCCTCCCGACGCATCGTGCGCGGCCATCCGGCTCGCGGTCGTCGCGAGCGGCTCGCGCTGCGCGGCGGCAACCGTCGACGGACTCGACCACTCGAAGCGGTTCACGCGGCACCCCTCGCGGAACGAGCTCGCGCGAGCGCATCGAGGATGCGCGCCGGCGTCATCGGCAACTCGTGCACGCGCGCGCCGATCGCGTTGTAGACGGCGTTCGCGACAGCCGCCGCGGTCGGGATTGTCGACGGCTCGGCAACGCCATAGGCATCGGTCGCGCTCGTTCCCTGATAGTGCTCGACCAGCATCACGTCGATCGACGGAACCTCGCCGGCACGTCCGATCTTGTACTGCTCGAGATTGGCGTTCAGCATCCGCCCGCTGGCGCGATCCATGACGCGCTCCTCGTACAGCGCGTAGGAAATACCCTGCAGGATGCCGCCATGCACCTGGCTTTCGATCTGCAGCGGATTCATCGGTCGGCCGCAGTCGTGTGCAGCGACTACGCGCTCGACCGTGACGATTCCCGTCCCGGTATCGACGGCAACCTCGGCGAACTGGACGCCGCCGAGCGAGCGCCGCGCGGAGGCGAAGTCCCCGAAATGCCGCGCGAAACCACCGTAGTCCTCGCTCCGTCCGGCGGTGGCGGCGATGCTGTCGATCGGGAGGTGATGCGCCGCTTCGCGAAAGCGCATGCTGCGCGCCCCGTCGCGAGTCGCGATCGTGCCGCCGCGAGCCACCAGATCCTCCGGTGTCGACGCCAGCGCGTCGGCGACCGCGGCGAAGAGATCGATCAGCACGCGATGCGCGGCGTTTCGCGCGGGCGGCGTGACCGATGCGGTGGTGACGCTGCCGTACGAAGGCGGCCCCGACGGCCAATCGCTGTCGCCAATGCGCACCGTCACGTCGTCGACGTCGAGGCCGAGCTCCTCGGCGACCACCTGCGCGAGCACCGTGCCGATGCCGGTGCCGATGTCCTGCACGCTCGAGCGAACCTCCACCGACCCGTCGCGCAGAATGCGCACCTCGCACGCCGAGTTCGTCTGGACGTTCGCGCCCCAGTGCGCCTGGGCCATCCCAATGCCCCGCTTGATCGTGCCCGCGTCGCTTCCCGGCGCGCGGCGCTTCGCCCAGCCGAACCTCGCCGCACCGATGCGACGCTCCTCGCGGCGCACTTCGCTGCCGTCGATGCGGTCGCGGAGCACAACCGGATCCATACGCAGCTTCTCCGCCAGATCGTCGATTGCCTGTTCGAGGCCGAACGCGCCGGGCACGTTGCCGGGTGCGCGCATCGGGGCCCCCGGTCCCGCGTTGATGAACACGTCGTGCTGGGCGATCGCGAAGTTCGGGCATTCGTACATCGCCTGGGCGATGTCGCCGACGCCGGCGCCGATCCCGACTCCGGCCGTGCCGTACTCGACGACGTCGATGGCGGTCAGCGTGCCGTCGCGCTTGGCGCCGATTCGAAGCGTTTGCAGCGTCGCGGGACGATTGCCGGTGTCCAGCTGCTCCTCGTCGCGCTCGAGGACGAGCCGCACCGGGGCACCGGCGGCGCGCGAAAGCTGGACCGCCGTCCGCACGTACGCGGCCGCCGTCGACTTCGAGCCGAAGCCGCCGCCCATCGCCTCGACCACCACGCGTACGCGGCTGCGCGGCAATCCGAACACGGCGGCGAGTTCGTTGCGCACGCCGGCGACGAACTGCGTGGACAGGTAGACCGTGAGGCGCTCGGGCCGCCAGTCGGCGACGACGGCGTGCGTCTCCATGCAGCAATGCGTCTGCACCTGGGTTCGGAACTCGCCGCCGGCGACGACGTCGGCAGCCGCGAGCCCGCGCTCGACATTGCCGCGCGAACCGGTGGTCGGACCGCGCACGTTGCCGGTCTGCGGTATCGGCGTCGCCCCGGAGGCTGTTCCGCCGGCGAAGCTCTCGCCGTGCACCGGGCCGGCGAAGACTCGCGGTGCATCGGGCGCCCGCGCCGCATCGAGTTCGACGACGAATGGCAGCGGATCGTATTGGACGCGCACGAGAGCGAGCGCCGCATCGGCATCCTCGGGCGACCGCGCGGCAACCGCGAGAATCGGGTCACCGACGTACAGGACCCGCGTCGCGGGCGCCGGCGTGGACATCCCCTCCTCGACAGCTCGCCCCGGCTTTTCCGTGACGAGGACGAGTGCGCGCACGCCACGGGCGTGGCGCACCGCATCGGTGTCGATGCGCACGATGCGCGCGTGCGGGTGTGGTGAGCGCAGGAACCGCGCGTGGAGCATGCCAGGGAGCTTCACGTCGACGGTGTAGCGCGCTGCACCGGTCACTTTCGCGCGCGCGTCCGCCCGCGGCAGCGGCTTTCCGACGATCCCAAGGCGCTCGTTGACGGGAAGCGGCGGCGCCTCGCGCGCATCGATGCGGCGCTCGATCGAGCCGAGCCCCGCCCCCGGGATGCCGGACGGAAAGGTCTCGAGCCGCGCCGGATTCGCCACGATCAGCCTTTCGCACGCATTGCGGCATCGAGCGTCGCGGCGATCGCGTGCGGCAGCGAACCGCAGCGGCACACGTGACCGCCGATCGCTTCGCGCACGTCGCCCTCGCTCGGATCGGGCGTGCGGGCGAGGAGCGCCGCGCCACTCATGACCATCCCCGGCGTGCAGAACCCGCACTGCATCGCGTCGTGCGCGATGAATGCCGATTGCACCGGATGGAGCGTTTCAGCGGTGGCTAGCCCTTCGATCGTCGTGACCGGCCGATCGCCGACGTCGATCGCGAGCAGCATGCACGACAGGACCGGAATCGCGTCGACCCACACGGTGCACGCGCCGCACGAACCCCTGTCACAGCCGATCTTTGTGCCGGTGAGACCGAGGTGATCGCGAAGCGCGGCCGCGAGCGTCGTCGACGGGGCCGCCTCGAGCTTCCTCCGCATCCCGTTGACGGTGAGCGTGATCGACACCGGCCCGGGGCCGATCGCCGCGGACGCAACGCTCGAAGCCGGTGCCTTTACAGCCGGCATTGCGCCCGCCGCGCCATCCTCGGCGCCACCCGCCGCCGCAGCAAACGCGCCGGCCGCATTGGCCGCGCCGGCGACTGCGACCGTTTGCCTCAGGAACGCTCGTCGCGATGGATCCATGATGTTCGAGCTCGCGTGACTGTCGTCGACTCCGAAAGCCCACCGAGCGACCGGCGCTCGATTCGTGCGTCGCGAGCGATCGTCTCGCAGAACCATAGCCCGGCCGGATCGGCACCCGGTTGACGTGGATCAACCGGCGAGCCGGGGCAGTCTGTCGCTGCGCAGCGCAGACGGAAGGCGCCGCCATTTGCATGATCACGAACGATGAGCACTGCCGTCAGCACGCACGTGTTGACTCGCGTCAACAGCGCCTCGGCGAAGCGATCCGCTCAGTCCGCCTTCGTCCCCTCGGGCCAGCCGCCGCCCATGGCGAGAAAGAACTGCACGGTGTCGAGGTAGCGCTGACCCCGCGCACGCGCGTAACCGAGCCGCGCCTGCTCATAGAGGCGCTGCGACTGCAGCACTTCGAGGAACGTCGCCTGCCCCGCTGCGTAGCTTTCCTGATCGAGCGCGACAGCCGCCTGCGCAGCGTCGAGCGCCGCCCGCTGCGCCGCGAGCGCTTCCGCGTCGTGTTCGAGCGCGCGAAGGACATCGGCAACCTGGCCAAACGCGACGAGCACCGTTTCGCGGTAGACCTCGAGCTGCGCCGCGAGGGCCTCGATCGCCGCGCGCCGCTGCGCCTCGAGCGCTCCGCCGTGGAACAGCGGCGCCAGGAGCTGCGCAGCGACCGTCCAGCTCCCGTTCACGCCTTCGAAGAGCGCGCCAAGCGTCACCGCCTGCTGCACCCACGATGCCGACAACGTGATCTGCGGATACAGCGCGGCCGTAGCAATGCCGACGCCTGCCGTCTCCGCGTGCACCCCCGCCTCGGCCGCCAGGATGTCGGGCCGGGCATGCGCGAGCGACGAAGGCTCGGTCAGCGGAAGCTCTGCCGGAAGCGCGAGCGCCTCGAGCGTGAACGCGGGTGCGTGCCACTCCGAGGGCGTCTTGCCGGCCAGCACGGCAAGCGCGTGCTGTGCTGCGCTCGCCTGCTGCAGAAGCGGCGGTCGCAGCGCACGATCGCTCGCGAGCTGGCTCTCGGCATTCAACACGTCGGTTCTCGCGACCTTTCCCGACGCGAACGCGACGCGCACGAGGGCGAGATTCTGCTCGTCGATCGCGACGATGTCGGAGACGGCGGCGATCTGCTCCGCCGATGATGCGATGCCGATCGCCTGCGTGACCGCATTGCCCGTCAGCGACAAATAGGCCGCGGCGAGCTCGTAGTGCTGCACGTCCGCGAGCGCGGCTTTCTGTTCGACCAGCCTGCGGGTCGCGCCGAACGCGTCGACGTTGTAGACGACCGTCGGGTCGAGCGTGAGCAGCGTCTCGCGGTTCACGCGCTGGAAGGTGTCGTGACCGCCGCCCGCGCGCGCGACGCCGGCAGCGACATCGAGCTGCGGAAAGAGTCCGCCGCGCGCCACGGCGACGGCTTCCTCGGCCTGGGCGAGATTCGCTCGGGCGGCGGCGAGGGTCGGACTTTCCTCTATTGCGAGCTCCACAACGCCACTGAGTGCATCCGAATGGAACGCGTCCCACCAGCGGCTTTCGACCGTCCCCGCGGGCAACAGCGTCTGCGCAGGGTCGCCCGCACCGGCCGAAGGCAGAGCGACGTCGTCGTGGGTGTAACGCAAAACCGAAGCTGGCTGAGGTCGCGTGAAATCGGGCCCCACGGCGCACGCCGACAGAAGTAGCACAAGCGATCCTGCGATCGTCCGTGCAACGCTACTCATAGTGCAGCGCCTCGATCGGATTGAGTCGCGACGCTTTGCGTGCAGGGTAGTAGCCGAAGAACACGCCGACCGCAGCCGAAAACAGGAATCCTCCGGCGACGGCCGCGAGCGAAACGATCGTCGGCCAGTGCGCGACGTAGGAGATCAATCCCGACACGGCCACACCCGCCACGATGCCGACCGTACCGCCGGTGACGCTCAGTAGCACAGCCTCGACGAGAAACTGCAGCAGCACGTGAATCCGCCGCGCGCCGATCGCCATGCGCAGGCCGATCTCGCGCGTCCGCTCGGTGACCGAGACGAGCAGGATGTTCATGATGCCGATTCCGCCGACGAGCAGCGAGATCGACGCGACGGTCGCGAGAAGCAGCGACATGACCCGGCTGCTTCCCTCGGCGGCTTCCGCGATCTGGCTGAGGTTGCGCACCGCGAAGTCGGCGGTATCGCCGGAGTGGATGTTGTGGCGGCGATTGAGGATCTCGGTCACCTGCTGCATCGCGATCCCGACCCGGTCCGGTGTCGTCGCCTGCACGAAGATCTGATTGACGTGACCGGTGAGCTTTGGGGGCATGCCGTACGGGTTCGGGGGCGGCGGATAGAGTGCCGGAAGGGTCGACTGCGACTGACTGGGTGCCGCGACGCCGAGGATCTTCCGTTCGGCCGTCGTAAACGGGATCATCACGAGATCGTCCTGGTCCTGGCCGAAGCCGGATTGCCCTTTGCCGGCGAGGAGGCCGATGACGCGCACGGGCATGCCCTTGATCAGGATGACGGCACCCACTGGGCTCTCGTTCGGAGGGAACAGCTCGCGATAGACGGTCTGTCCGATCAGGCACACCATCGCCCCACCCTCCTCCTCGTCCGGCGTGAACGTGCGTCCGGACTGGATCCGCCAGTTCGCGGTGTCGAGATAGGTTGCCGTCACGCCCTGCAGGCTCGTCGACCAGTTCTGGCTGCCGTACTCGGTCTGGCCGAGTTGGCGGATCGAATAGCTGACGATGGCAACCGCCGGCGCCTCGCGCCTGATCGCCTGCGCGTCGCTCACCGTGAGCGTCGACGCGCTGCCGAAGCCCGCACGCACGCCCCCCGCCGTCGTCGCACCGGGCAGCACGACGAGGAGGTTCGTGCCGAGGCTTTCGATCTGCTTTCGCACCGCCTCGTTGGCGCCGCTCCCCACCGCCACCATCGCGATCAGTGCGGCGACGCCGATCAGTACGCCCAGCATCGTCAACGCGGACCGCAGCTTGTTGCGCCGAAGGGCCTCCGCCGCAGCGCCGAGCGTCATGCCGGCGAAGCCGAGCGTCGGACGGGCGCGCCTGCGGTCGCCCGCGCGGGCCGTCACCTCCACGACCGAAGCTGCGGTTTCCGGAGACTGGTCGCGCGGCGTCGGGTTCGGCTGATCGGATGCAATACGTCCGTCGTGCATCGTGATGATGCGATCGGCGTAGCCCGCGATGTCCGCCTCGTGCGTTACCACGATAACGGTCACGCCGCGCTCGCGATTGAGCGCGCGAAGCAGGCGCATGATGTCGTGCGAGGTGCGGCTGTCGAGATTTCCGGTCGGCTCGTCCGCGAGCAGCACCGCTGGGTCGCCGATCAGCGCACGGGCGATCGCGACGCGCTGCTGCTGTCCGCCGGAAAGCTGGCTCGGCGTGTTACGGGCGCGTTCACGGAGGCCAAGCATACCGAGTGCCTCGCCTGCCTGCGCGAGGCGCTCGGTCCGGTGCGCCGACCCCGACGCACCGTAGAACAGCGGCAGCGCGACGTTCTCGACGGCGCTGGTGCGCGGCAGCAGATTGAAGCTCTGGAACACGAAGCCGATCCGCTCGCTGCGGATGCGGGCGAGCTCGGGTTCGCCGAGGCGCGCGACGTCCGATCCTTCGAAGCGGTACTCGCCGCTCTCGGGCCGGTCGAGGCAGCCCAGCACGTTCATCAGCGTCGATTTGCCCGAGCCCGACGAACCCATCACGGCAACGAATTCGCCGCGCACGATCGTCACGCTGACGTGATCGAGCGCATGCACCACCTCGCCGCCAAGCCGGTAGGTCTTGACGAGGTCGCGCGCCTCGATGACCGGTGCGGGCATGCTGCGATCAGCGGCCGAAGAAGCGCGGCGCGCCGGGCGCGGCGCTCCGCTGCGGGGCCACCTCCCCGGTGACGACGGAATCGCCATCGTGCAGGTCGCCCTCGAGCACCTCCGAATACGAGTCGTCGTCGAGGCCGAGCTTGACCGCAACCGCGAGCGGTGCGCCGCCGCGCAGCACCCACACCTGCGATCCGGCCTTCGCGCGCGGGCTTCCGGCTGGCGTGTATCGCAGCGCCTGGTCCGGCACCCGGAGCACGTTCGACCGCTTCGCGATGACGATCCGTGCGGTGGCGGTCATCCCGGGTCGCAGCAGAAGCCGGTCGTTGTCGACCGCGACGACGACGTCGTACGTCACGACGTTCTGCACCGACTGCGGCGCCTGCCTGACCTGCGCGACGGTCCCCGCGAACGGACGGCCGGGATATGCTTCGACGGTGAACGTCGCACTGTCGCCCTCCTTGATCCCACCGATGTCGCTTTCGCTGACATTGGCATCGACCTGCATCTTGGTTAGATCGGTCGCGATCAGGAACAGCGTCGGCGTCTGGAAGCTCGCCGCGACCGTCTGGCCGATCGTGATGTTGCGCGATACGACGGTGCCGCTGACGGGCGAGCGGATCTGCGTGTAGTCGAGGTTGATCTGCGCAGCCTTCAGCGCGGCACTGCGCTGCTCGATCGTCGCCTGGTCGAGCGCCACCTGCGCCTTGGCCTGGTCGTAGGCGCCCTTCGCGTTGTCGAGCGTCTCCTGCGACACGATTCCGCGACTCAGCAGGCCGGCGTTACGCGTGTAGAGGATCTCCTGATTGACGAGGTTGGCGCGATCCTTGTCGAGCTGCGCTCGAGCGGTGGCGAGCTCGGCCTTCGACTGGTCGACCGCCATCTGGTAGGGTCGCGGATCGATCTGCGCACAGAGCTGGTCCTTCTTGACCTGCGTGTTGTAGTCGCAGTACTGGCCGACGATCACCCCTGAAACGTAGCTTCCGACGATCACGGTCAGCACCGGGTTCACGGTACCGCTCGTCGATACGATGCGCTCGACCGGGCCGCTGCCAATGCGGGCCGACGTGTACTGGACCGGGGGCGCGCGGGTACCGAGCCAGAGATACAAGACCGCTCCGCAGCCGACGAGCAGCGCTGCGGCTACGCCGAGGACGACGAGTCTTCGCCGTCGCGAAGGCCCACCTCGCCGGTCAGCTACGGCAGCATCCTCCGCCGCGACGTGCGGTGATTCGATGCGCTCGTCCATGCGGAATGCGGGAACGATTCGTTGCGCCGATATCCGATCCGGCGACCGCTACAGACCGGCTTTCCTCCACGTCGCGTCCGGGTCGAAGCGATGGATCGCCGTGGCGAGCGCGGACGTGCGCGGGCCGAGGTTCTTCTCGTACACGACGCCGTCCTGGTTGACGATGAAGGTCATCACGCCCGACGAGCCCCATCCGGCCGGATAGGCGATCAGTGCGAAACCGCCGATCATCCGCCCCTTGACGATGTAGTCGTAAGCGCCGCTATCCGCGCCCGGTCCCTGCGCAAGAAGGATCCGGTAGTAGTACCCGTGATAGGGCTGCTTGTCGTAGCCCTCGGCCTGCGCCTTCGCGACGAGCGGCCCGAGCGGGCTCGACTTTGCGCCGTCGGCCGTCCGCCAATAGAGCCCGTCCCTCTGACCCGCCGAGCTCGAGAACTTGCGTGCGTATTGATGGACGCCGCCATCGGCGCCGGCCGTCGCCGCGTATTCGCGTTGTGCGTCGACGTAGGCGAGACAGACCTGGATCGCCGAGAGTTCGTTGCGACCGATGCGCCGATCGAGGAATTCCCGCGCGCCGGAGACGCTGTCGAACGACCACCCGCGGGCCGACTTCGTGAGCGGTACGGGAAATGGCCAATCCTTCTCGCCGATCAGCAGCGTCGCCTTGCCCTCACCCTCCTCGATTTCGGCGTGCGCGTCGTACGCCGCGATGAAGCGGGTCCTTCCCTGCGCGTCGGCAACTGCATCGCCGGATTCGACCAGTTTCCGGCTTCCCGGTCCCAGTATTCGAAGCATCGCGCCGAGATCCGATGCGCGCACGGCCGCGACGAGCGCATCGACGGCGATCTGCGGCGTCGCGTACGTGGGGGCTGGCGCGGGACGCGCATGCGGGGACGGCACTGCAGCGACGGCGATACCCGTCGCAAAGGCGGTGTCCGCCGCGAAGACGACCGCGCCGAGCAGCATGCTAACGAGCAGGCGCTCGAAGCGAAGACTGTGCATGTGCAACTCCTTGTGCATGTCGTCGGCGACGCCGGTCACCGCCCGCGCGCGGGAGGTGTCGGCATCGATCGAGGCGCCGGCACCGATCGAGGCGCCGGTGCGGGCGCACGCGCCGAGGGCGCTGCACCCGGAGGCACCGAGCGCAGGCTCTGCATGCCGCGCTGCGCATTCGTCTGCGCCTGCCCACGCGACGCTCCCGGTTCGAAGATCGACGGCGATGTCGGGCGTGGCACCTCGTAACGCGGTGCGACCGGGGCCTGCCGCACGCTCGGTACCTGCGGAGCCCTCACCGAAGGCGGCGGCACAACGACACGCGGCGGTGCCGACGCAGGAGGTGGTGCCAAGGCGCGCGGAGTTGCCGACACCGGAGGCGGAGCCGACGCGCGAGGCGGTGCCGACGCGCCGGGCGCTTGCCTGATGGCCGGCGGAACCGCGCGCGCAGGCGCTGGGGTCGCGTAGCCGCGATAGTTCTGGCGGTCGCGCACCGCGCCGGGATTGACGGGTCGGTAGCGCTCGCGCGTGCTCACATCCGCGTACGGCACTCCGCGGCGGTGATACGGCGAGTGCTGCCAGACCTGGCCAGGTGGGGGCGGCGGTCGGCGCGGCCGATCGTTCCAGAAGCGGTTGCGGCCGGTATCGAGCACGACATGGTGATGATGCCAGTCAGGACGACACCAGCCCCAATGGTTCGGCCACGCCCTCCAGCCGATCCCGAACGCGATGCCGCCGACGTAGACCGGATAGCCGTAGATCGGCGGCGGATACCAGAACCATGGCGGATAGCCGGGTACCCACCATGGGCCATAGACGACGCGCGGATCGTAGACGGGCACGTAGACGACGTCGGGTTGCGCGGGCGCGATGACGATCACCTGGTCCTCTTCCGCGACGCTCTGCTGCGGAGTGGGCTCGAGATTGCCGGTCGCCTCCGCACGCCGGCGCAACGCCTGCACGGTGCCCATCACGCGCTGCTCGTCGGCGAGGAACGCGTCACCCAGTCGTTCCGTCCACTCGAGCTTGTCGTTCATCATCGACAGCACCTGCGGAAACGCCGTCAGCGACTGCACGCTCGGGTCCCAGTTGTGCCCGGCGACCGCATCATCGAGCGCACCTCCCTGCAGCTGCGGATTCGCCTCCACGAACCGGGCGGCCTCGACGACTTCGAGCGGATAGGTCGACGCGACGAGGATCTGCGTAAGGAGCTCGTCGGGATAGAGCGCAATCGGCGCGAGAAGCTGGTCGAGCTCGTCCTGCGAGTACGCCTGTACGTCCGGCGCCTGCGCAGTCGCCGATCCGGCCAATGCCGCGAGCGTCGCAAACGCGATTGCCAAGAGGCGTTTCAGCAAGCGTTGCATCGAACGCTCGACTCCATGTCGTACACGCACTGATTATGCGCACGCACGGGCCGTTGCGCTCGTCCAATTCGAGGACGATTTGACCGACGTCAATGATCGTCCGCAATGACCGCGTTAAGCGTGTGGTTCCCGGTCGGTTCGTGCGACCGCGGCGCCCGCCTGTCCGCTCCTCAGCAACGCGTCGGCGACGAATCCACAGGCTGTCATCTCCTCGATGAAGCTCCCCAGGTACGCGAGCGCGCGCTCGCGACCTCTGGGCAGAGCCATGGCCTGGCGGATCGACGTGAAGCTCTCGTCGACGACGCGAAAGCCGGGATGCACCGCTGCGTAGGCGACGAGCGGCTGCCGCACGCCTGCGGCAGCGTCGAGCTTGCCGGTGACGAAAAGCTCGATCGCTGCCGCTGACGTATCCGCTCGCACGAGCTTGGCGTGCTTCAGCGTACGGGTGAGAACGAGATCATAGGCAGCGCCGCGACCGACGGCGATCCGCACGCCGGGCCGATCGAAGTCGTCGAGAGCCCGAAGCGCCGACTTGGCGCGCACGAGGTAGGTGCCTTCGATGAGCAGGTACGGAGCGGTGAACGACATCGCCTGCGCGCGCTCGGGATCGATCGCGAGGAACGCGACGTCCCACGCGCCGCCACGCAACGCCTCGAATACCTTCGCCGCGGCGTCGAACGTGACGAGCTCGACGTCGAGCCGTGCTCGCGCCGCAAGCGCGTTGGCGAGGTCGACCGACACACCCCGCGGCTGCCCGGTGCCACCGTCTCGTTGCGCGAGTACCGGGTTGCCGTAGTTGATCGCGACGCGGAGGCGGCCCAGCGGCGCAAGCTCCGCCACGAGAGCTCGATCCGGAGGCGTCGTCGACCGATCGCTCATCGCGTCCGTCCGCCTACTGCAGCGTCACCGGCGCGCGATTGTCGTTGCTGACCCGGTCCACCAGCTCGTTGAAGGGATCGATGCCGGCTTCGTAAGGCAGGCGATCGACCGTCACCGTGATTGTGCTGTCGCCGTCCTTGACCGGAACCTTCGCGAGGTAGAGCGGCTCTTCGTCCTGCTCCACGCCATCCTTCGCCTTCGCGAACACGCCGATCTCGAGCGGGATGTCCACCGTCGCGCGCGTCTGCCTGCCCTTGCCGTCGGCGTAGTACTTCGCAGCGTGCACATGCATCGTCACTTCGTACTTGCCGCCCGGAAGCATTTTCGCCGTCGCCGACACCATGCGGTCGTCGAACAGCGTGATCCTGTCGAGGAAATCGGTAATCAGGCCCTGGTATTGCGGACCGGCCTGCGCGCGCAGGTCGGCGATCAACTCGCGGGTATCGGTGTACGGCGGTTGCTGGAACCTGACCTTGTCGAGCCAGGTGCGCAGCGCCGCGTTCACCTTGCCCTCGCCGATGTAATCCTGCAGCGCGTAGAAGATCACCGAACCTTTGGCGTAGTGGATGTAGGTCTGGTTCTCGACCAGCGCGAGCGGCTCCTCCTCGACCGTTTCGCCCGCGCGGCCCGACAGGTAACGATCGAGCTCGTACTTGAGGAACTTGCGCATTTTCGTCTGGCCATACAGGTGCTTCATCGCCATCAGCGACGAGTATTGGGCCAGTGACTCGTCCAGCATCGTCACTCCCTGCACGTTGGCACCGATAGCCTGATGTGCCCACCACTGGTGGGCGATCTCGTGCGCCGTAACGTAGGTGACGTAGTCGATATCCGAAGCCTTGCGCAGGTCGGCGATGAAGCCGATCGACTCGGAGAACGGAATGGTGTTGGCGAACGACTGCGCAAAGGTCTTGTAGTCCGGAAACTCGAGAATGCGCAACTGGCGGAACTGGTACGGCCCGAAATGCTGCGTGTAGTAGTCGAGCGACAACTGCGCCGCCTTCAGCATGCGCTGGACGTTGTATGGATGCTGCGCGTCATAATAGATCTCCAGATTCACGTCATGCCACTTCTCGTGCGCGACCTGGTAGCGCGCCGACTGAAACGAGAAGAAGTCCAGGATCGGCGTGTCCTGGACGTAGTGGAAGTAACGCCGGCCCTTCTGCACCCATTCCCTCTGCAGGTAGCCCGGCGCCAGTGCGATCTGGTCGGCGCTGGTCGAAAGGGTGGCCTGGAAATGCACCCAGTCACCATCGCAGGAAATCAGGTTGTTGGCGTGCGCCGCGGCGTCGTCGCGTTTGGGCAGGCGCTGCGCCGGCCCGAGGCGGTACTTGCGGCGGTCGTTGTTGTCGGTGATCTGGCGGTGCTCGTCGTAGCAGAAGTGCGGAAACCCGAAGCTGTCGATGAAGGTGCCGTTGTGGACGAGCCCCTCACCGGTCGGCTCGTCGGCAAAGGCGTCGAAAGCCGCGTGCATCCGAAAGCCGAAGTCCATCGAAGCGCCCGGCTGCAGGGGCGCAGCCAGTTTGTACAGGTAGAACCCCTGCTTGGCATCGGCCAGCTCGATGGCATGCGCCGGAAATTCCAGATCGACCTTGTAGTCACGGGTATCCGGGGTCGGCAACTGCACCAGCAGCGTATCGATCGGCCTGGCGTGCTCGTTGACCAGCGTGTAATGCCCATCGACGTCCACGCGGCGCTCGGCAGGATAGATCGCCACGTTCACGTTGACGTCGGTGATGCGCGGCTGCGCCATGTCGAGGTACTTGCGGTAATCCTTCTCGTAATCGGCCTGCAGCCGCTGAGCCTGATCGTAGGTCCGGTAGCGATAGAGGCCGTGGGTGTTGTGATACGCGAACGCACCGATCGCGACGAAGCCCGCGAGCGACGCCGCCAGCACGGTCCGCGCAGGCCACCGCAACCGCTGCAGAGCGATCCGGCCACGTGCGCGCCAGCCGCTGGTCGTGCCGCGCACCCAGTACAGCGCCGCGGTCACCAGCAGCACGATGGCAAAGCAATACCAGTAGGCGCGGAACCAGAGCGCACCGATCCAGAACGACCCGAATCCGTTCATGTCCGAATACGGTGCGCCGGGTGCGCTGCCGTAGCGGTACAGGTGATCCGAAAGATGAAACTGCGACAATGCGATCGACGCCACGAAGAACGCCACCAGCAGTGCGTAACCGGAGAACTTGTTGTTGGCCCACACCTGCAGGACAACGGCAAGGATGCCGAGCAACAGGAACCTGCCCAGGTCGAGCCCGATGAATTGCAGATACAGCAACGGCTGCAGGTGGTGATAGCCGCGAAGCAACTGGTAGCCCATACAGAACACCGAGCCAGCGGCGAGGAACACCACGATCACGACCACGAGCGCGGTGACCTTGGACAGCAGCGGAATCCAGTCCGGAGTCGGGAAGGCATCGACGACATTGTCGACCCCCGCCGCGCGTTCCCGCCACACGAGCTCGCCGGCGTAGAAACCAAGCACGAACACCAACAGCCACGTGTAGCTCTGGTCCATGGCCGTTGCCATCAGGTGCGTCACCGGCCACACGCTGGTGCCGAACAGCTGGCTGCCGAAAGACAGGTTGCCGCCAAGCAGGGCCAGCCCGAGTGCCAGCATCACCAGGAACGCGACACCGCGGAGCACGAAGCGGACGTCGAAGCGGGCGAGCCTCGCGAACTGCACGCAGCGCACAGCGAAGCCGCTGCGCAACGACACCACCGGCAGCACGATCGGTCCGCCGCCCGCAACGGCCTGCGGCAACTGCGTGCTCGCACGCGCGCGGCGGCGAAAGAGCCGCAGACCTTCGCGGTCGGGCTTGAACAGCACGAACGCCGAAGCGAGCAGCACCGCGCCGATCGCCAGCCACAAGCCGCGGTTGCCGAGCAGCACGCCCGCCAGTTCCGGAATTCGGACGTTCCGGTCAAACGGCGTCCAGTAGCGCGTCGCGAGATTCACCGCACCCAGCCCGAACGGATCGATCAGCGCGCCCGCCGTCTGGTGCTCGATGTTGCCGTGGCCCAGCGCAATCCCCGCGACCTGCCAGAGCACGAAGAAGGCGATCACGCCGATGTATGTGCCCAGCATCGAACGCGTCGCGACGGCCAGCAGGAACAACAGCGCACCGAGGAAGAACAGGTTGGGCAGCACGATCACGATCAGCGCCCAGCCATATGCATTCCACGGCGTCGGGCCGAGGCGCGCGGGGTCGAGCCACGGCATCAGCGAGCCCAGCCACATGCCGATCGCGACTGCGACCAGCACCAGCACGCTGACCACGTAACCGGCGGCGAAGCGACCGCCCAGATAGGCACCACGCGTCACCTGCGTCGCGAACATCAGCTCCGCGGTACCGGCGCCGAAATCGCGCAGCGCAGCGCCCGCTACGAAGATCGTGATCAGGAACAGGCCGATCACCGAGAAGGCCCCCAGCATCGTGATGACGACCATCGGCGCGTTGCGGTGGACGTTGCCGATGCCGCCGCCGATCTGGATGCTGTCGGAACTGGTGGCGCCGAACGCCAGCGCCGCGAGCGCGACTGCGACCAGCCAGAACAGCGGGCTCCCGAGCTGCTGGCGCAGCTCGAACCGGAAGATCTCGCGGAACACGTCAGGCTGCCTTGTTCGCGGCAGCGTTGCGCAATTGCCCGAAGTACACGTCCTCGAGATCCGGAGCCGCGCTCTCGAAGCCGTCTTCCGGCTTCGCGTCGGCCAGCACGTGGATCAACGTCGCGCCGCCGGCGAGGCGCGTGGACAGCACGGTCATCCGTTCGCGGTACTGAGCCAGCGCGGCCTTGTCGATCGTGCGCCGCCACACGCGGCCTTCCAGCGCGCGGATGGTTTCGTGCGGCTCGCCGGTCAGGCGCACCTGGCCCTGCGCGATGATCGCCATGCGCGGGCACAGCTCGGTCACGTCCTCGAAGATATGGGTCGAGAGGATCACCACGACGCGCTCGCCGATCTCGGCGAGCAGGTTAAGGAATCGCTGGCGTTCCTCGGGGTCGAGGCCTGCGGTCGGCTCGTCGACGATCACCAGCTTCGGATCGCCGATCAACGCCTGCGCGATCCCGAGTCGCTGGCGCATGCCGCCGGAGAAACCGCCGAGCTTGCGCTTTCGCGCGTCCCACAGGTTCACCTGCTTCAGCAGCGCATCAACGAGGTCGCGGCGTTCGCCGCGGCGGGTAACCCCCTTGAGCACGGCGAAGTGGTCGAGCATCGCCTCGGCGCTGACCCTGGGATACACGCCGAACTCCTGCGGCAGATAACCCAGCACGCGGCGGGTGCCCGGCTTGTCGGCCAGCACGTCGAGGTCATCGAGCTCTATGCTGCCTTCGTCGGCATCCTGCAACGTCGCGATCGTGCGCATCAGCGTCGACTTGCCCGCTCCGTTCGGTCCGAGCAACCCGAACATGCCGCTCGGGATGTCCAGCGATACGTTGCGCAGCGCCTGCACCCCGTTCGGATAGGTCTTGGAAAGATTGCGGATGGTCAGCATGTCGTCTCCCCGCGGCGGCCGGCGAAAAAACGGCGCAGTCCGCCAGATGCCGCGCGGCGCGTCCATCGAGACCCATCTGTCTCCAGACCTCGGCGAGTGTGATACTGATGCCGAAAGAGCGAGGCTCAGTGCCCGCCCGGAAGCCCGATGATCGTCTCGAAGCCACCCCAGAACATGCGCTTGCCGTCGAAGGGCATCTTCGAGGGGTCCATCGACTGCTTGAGCTGCGGGTCGTCCATGACCGCCTTGCTGATGCGATCGCGATCCTCCCTGCTCCGGTAAACGACCCACGCCAGCGCGATCACCTCGCCTTCCCTGAGCTGCACCGCCTGGGGAAATGACGTTAGCTTGCCGGGCTGGACGTCATCGCTGATCGAGTCGGAGTAATAAAGCGCGCCGCGCTTGAGGTGCGCGTTGCCCCACTCGCTCGACATGCGCTTGTACGTCTCGAGACTGGCGCGGGGAACGGGAATGACGATTGCATCGATATAGTTGGACATGGAAACCTCCGCTCGAATTGAAATGCGGTGATAACGCCGTGCGACGCGACCGTCGCACGATCTCGGCGCGAAGCTCGCTGAACTGCTTGCGAGTCGCGGTCTTGATCATATCGGTGCCGATCAAGGGCGGGATCCAGCGATCCGGAATCATCCGCCCGTGATTGAGAATTCGTGTGCCACCGCCCTCCGGTAGCAGGCGCGTCGTGAACGTCGACGCCTTCATGTCGCCGCGGATCATCAGCGAGCGAATTTCCAGTGGCGGGACGAGCTCGACTTCACGCACGTTGTCGAACTTGAAATGAAACGGGCCGAGCGCATACTGGCTGATCTGCGCGACTTCGAGCTTTCCATCCGACCGCGTGACAACTCGACTCATCGTCAGGCTCGAGACGAACGCCGCCATGTGATTGTAGTCCGTCAGAACCTCCCACGCCTGCTGCGGGCTGGCATCGACCCGCAGATCGACGTCGATGATGATCGCTTCGCCGTCTCGACGGACCGTCACGTCGACATCGCTGGATTGCGGTGATTCCGCGGCCGCTGCGGCAAACGGCAACACAGAAACCAGTGCCAGCAGACCAACGTAGATCGCGCATCGCGCCAGCCGTCCCAACACACGAGAGTCGGTCGGCGCGAACAGGGCCGAACGCAGCCTACAACTCGCCATCGAGGGGGAGAAGCGAAAGAAGCTCGACCTTCAGCTCTCGCGACAAGCTATCCGTCGGCTCGACATCGAACTCGACGATTCGGCCTTTCTCCCGCGTACGCCACGAGAGCTGCGGTAGTCCATCGGGCGCGTGCTTACGCAGTGACAGATGGTAGCTGTCCTGCAGCGACGTCATTGCCTCGAACCGCGCTGCCGCCTGCTGCGCAAGCATCGGGCTGTCGATGAACAGCCCGATCTCGGTGTTGAGACGGCGTGACCGCTCGTCGAAGTTCGTCGAGCCAATGAATAGCTCCTTGCGGTCGAATACGTAGATCTTGGCGTGCAGTGCGTAGCCATCGGGCGAGACGTGGTCGGAGTCGTCGCTTCCCGGCACATTTCCAGGGTGCGCGCGCACTTCGCAGAGCTCGACGCCGGCTTCGAGCAGCGGAATCCGGTAGTGCATGTATCCCGACTGCGCGATCGGCTCCGGCGTGGATTCGAGCGAGTTCGTGAGAACGCGGACGGTCACTCCGCGCCGCCGCAGTGACGACAGAAGCTTCATTCCCTCCGAACCGGGAATGAAGAACGGCGTGACCACCAGCAATTCCGCTCGAACTGCGCGCATCGCGCTCATCACCGCATTGTGCATCAGCCGGCCCGACCGGTCGCCCGCCTCGACATCCTTCTTGTCCGGGCTGTCATAGAGAAACTCGGCGTGCGCCCAAACGAGGGGCACCGTACCGGAGAGCATTCCAGCGAGCGGCTGACCGCTCGCAATCCGGTTCACGTACGGCGTCCCGTCACTTTTCAATTCACGCCGATGCTGCTCGAGCTTCGCACGGTACGCGTTGAGCGCGCCATCCGATGCCGCTTTCCCGGCGAGCGCGGTGACGGGAATCGCCAGCGGACTGTTCCAGTAGGCATCGAAGGACCGTGAGATCTTTCGTACGATCGGGCCGGCGGCAAAGATGTCGTCATCGACGTATTGCGAATGGGACGAGACCTGGAAGTACTGGTCGCCGATGTTGCGTCCACCCAGGAGTGCGATTGCACCGTCGACCACCATCAGCTTGTTGTGCATTCGATAGTCGAGCCGGGAGGCAGAGAATGCGAACTCGAGGTCCCGCAGCAGGGCGGCGTTCCCTCGATAGGCGAAAGGGTTGAAGATACGGATGTGGATGTCGGGATGAGCGCTCAGCGCAGCGATCTGCGCGTCTCCGGTCCGCTTGTCTGCGTCGTCGAGCAGCAGTCGAATGCGCACACCGCGATCGGCGGCGCGCAGGAGAGCGTCGGCGAGGAGCTTGCCGGTCTCGTCCTGACGAAAAATGAAATATTCGAGGTCGACCGTGCGCGTGGCCATATCGATCATCTGCGCCCGCACGAGAAATCCATCCACCCCGTCTGAAACGAGGCGAAACGCGGAATCCCCGCCGTGACCGCGAGCGGCCTCGTCGAAGCGCCGCCCGAGCGGCGTCAGGTTGGGATGTTCCAGCGCAGCAGACGATATCCTGGGGTAGTCAGCGCCCGGTGGTAACGATGCGCAACCGCCGGCCATCAGCGCAAGCAAGCCGAAGGTTACGACGCCCACGGCGCGAATCGTTCGGAGCATGGCTGAACTCACGCTGCGGTGCTCGAAACAAAGCCGACGGCGCGTCGAGTGCCGCGCGGCGAACGGCTCGCGGGTGCAAGCAGCGCCGGCCGTTTCGGTACACGGATCCGACCTCCGCGACGCTCGTGTCGCTCGCCGAGTTGGGGTCGTCAGCGATCCGGCTCGATCCGGAGCTTGCTCGACACCGATTTGACCCCGTCGGTATTGCGCGCGATGGTAATCGCCTTCCGCGCCTCGTCGCTGCTACCGACGGTGCCGCTCAACCAGACCGTGCCATTGGCGTCCGTATCGACCCGGATGTTCTTCAAGCTCTCGAGATGCTCCGCCGCGAGCTTCGCCTTGATTTTGGTCGTGATGAGCGAGTCTTTGGCGTAAGCCTCAGGGCGCCCGCGGTCGGTATCCACGTCCGTCGCGTGCGCAACGATCGGGGCCAAGGACGCTCCGATTACGAAGCAGGCAGTCGCAAGTTTGCGTGTCATGGTCATCCCCTCTCAATGTCGATGCAACATGATCATCCTAGCGACGCCCCATCGTCCGTGTACGTCGGAATACGACTCAAACTGGTGTAGGACGTCCGGATTTCGATCAGCGTCCGTGATCCCAGTGCCGATAGTCGTTCCATTGGTCCCTGTCGTGCCAATGGTGATAGCCATCGTCGCCGTAGTAGTGGTGGTGGTACTCGTCTCGGTCTCCATATCCGTACCCCCATGGCACGACGACACAGCCACCCAGCAGGGTTGCCAGCAACGATGCAAGGAGTACGCGTTTCATGGTTGTCCTCCAGTGTGATTGCGCGCACCGCGCCGCGGTACGCGAGGTTGCGAACGGTCAGCGGGCGAGACACCGGAACCTGATCTGGTGCTGAGGCGGCGCATCCACGAGCTGGATCTGAAAGGGGCCATCGCACGCCTGTACCGCCGAGCGAAACGTCGAGGCGAATTGCGCGTCGACGGCCTCGCTGGCGATCCAGCGGCCCGACGATGGTGCGTCCGCGGATCGCGCGTGCGCGGCCGCCGCTTCCGGCGGCCCGGCAGAAGCCGCCGAGTCGGCGCTCTTCAGCGACACCACCGATTTGCAGATGTCCCGTTGGCTCAGCGGCAGGCGTGCGCAATCCGCATTCGTGGCCGCTTCCAACGTGGTCGCCGAGGATGGCTGCAACGCATGCGCAGGTTGGCTTGCGAGAGTGACACTGAGCACCGAAGTCAGGCAGATCACGGCAATCGCAGACTTGCTGGGACTCTTCATGGCGACGCTCCTCGGCTACCTGTGTTCCCGCGCTTCATGCTGGATCGCATCCCCGAGGTGCGAAATGTCCTTCCCGGCACCCTGGATCGTATTGCATGCGGTCAGCGCCACTGTCGGCGACGCGACGACCGAAAGCATGACGACGAGAAACAGGATTCGCTTCAACATGTCTATCACTCCAACTCGAAACGACTGAAATCACCGCAATCGGCGCTCGTGCTCGGCGCGCAGCGGACCGGAACCTTGCGATGGCCCGTGCGGGCGACGCTCAGAGGCCGCCGGACTCAGGAAGATTGTCGCGCCCGGAGGGCGTCCTGGCCCGTCGAATACGTCCGGTTTGCTTGTAGGAGGCTGGCGCCATCGGACGTAGGATGGGATTCCCGGCGCAGTCCGTGATCGGGGAACGTGCGCATCAGGCGTGGCTGAGACGCCGCACGTTGCGCGCCCAGCCGCTAGATGCGCAAAATCGCATTGGCGCTAACGGCACTCTTCGAAGACCATCGTCGAATAGCCGCTCGGCACGCTATCCGGGATCAGCGCGCATAGGTTCTGCCTCATCGCGCGCTCATCGAGCAGCGCATCGCGCACGAAGGCGACCAGCGCTTCGAACTCTCCGCCGGTGAGTTCGATGGGTGTGCGCAACAGCGGATCGAGCCGAGCAAGCACCGGCTCGATGGGTCCAAGCCGAAGCTGCAAGTCGTCGTCAACGCCGGCCCTCTTCGCATCGTAGTTGCGAGCGGAAGTGTAAACGTC
>DASVWR010000151.1:0-17100 GCA_036393115.1 Casimicrobiaceae bacterium | reverse complement strand
CGCAGGCTCCTTGCGCTTGAACATCTCGAGCATGCGCTGCGTGACGAGGAACCCGCCGACCGCGTTGATCGACGCGAGCACGACCGCGGCGACGCCGACCCAGCCGCCCCAGTCGAACGCCACCGGGCCCGCCGCCAGCATGGCGCCGACGAGAACGATGGCCGAGATAGCATTGGTGACCGACATCAGCGGCGTGTGCAGCGCGGGCGTCACGCTCCAGACGACGTGGTAGCCGACGAAGATCGCCAGCACGAAGATGATCAGGTAATAGACGATGTGGTCGACCATTTCAGTTTCCCGTTGTTGTCTCAAGAACTGGCATGCACACGACGGTGCCTCGGCCCGCGGCAGTGGTCCGGCCCGCGATCGCGCTGGAGCGTCGTCGCGGCTCGCTCATCCCAGTGTGTATCCGCATCACGTCGCGACGACGCTCAACGCGCCCACGGGCCGTTGCGGACACGTGCCGTCGCGCGTGCCTCGGCGCACGCCATGGTGGAGCAGCGGAGCGCGCTCCTCACCGCGGGGCAACCATCGGCCGGCCGTTCTCGCACACCAGCGTCGCCTTGACGATCTCGTCGTCGCGCGCGAGCGCGTAGGCGCCAGTCTTGAGGTCGAGCGACAGCGCGACGAAGTTGAGCACGTTGCGCGCGTACAGCGCCGACGCATCCGCCGGGACCAGCGCGGCGAGGTTGGGCAGCCCGACGATCGTCACGCCGCCCTTCGCGACGACCCTGCCCGCCTCGGAGCCCTCGACGTTCCCGCCCTGCTCGACGGCGAGGTCGACGATCACCGCCCCGGTCTTCATCGCGGCGACGGTGTCGGCGCGGACGAGCTTCGGCGCCGGCCGTCCGGGAATCAGCGCCGTCGTGATCACGATGTCCATCTGCCGGCAACGCTCGGCGATGATCGCCGCCTGCCGCGCCATCCACGCCGGCGGCATCGGCCGCGCATAGCCGCCGACGCCTTCGGCGATCTCGCGCTCCTCGTCGGTCTCGTACGGGACGTCGACCCACTTGCCGCCGAGCGACTCGACCTGATCCTTGACCGACGGCCGCACGTCGGAGGCTTCGATCACCGCGCCGAGGCGCTTCGCGGTCGCGATCGCCTGCAGTCCCGCGACGCCGACGCCGAGCACCAGCACGCGTGCCGCCTTCACCGTGCCTGCTGCCGTCATCAGCATCGGCACGAAGCGGCGGTATTCGTTGGCGGCGAGAATCACCGCCTTGTAACCCGCGATGTTGGCCTGCGACGACAGCACGTCCATCGACTGGGCGCGCGTGATCCGCGGCAGCCGCTCGAGCGCGAGACCGGTGACACCGGTTGCGGCGAGCGCCTCGATCCCGGCGGTGTCGAAGGGATCGAGCATGCCGACGAGCGTGCTTCCCGATGCGAGCGTCGCGAGCTCGCTGCCGGCGGGGGCGCGCACCTTCAGCACCAGCGCTGCGCCGAGCGCGTCGGTCGTCGACCCGATGCGCGCTCCCGCCGCCGCGTAGTCCGCGTCGGGAAGACTGCTCGCGTCGCCCGCCCCGGCCTCGACGACGACCTGGTGCTTCCCGCTCGCAGCGAGCTTCTTCACGGTCTCCGGCGTCGCGGCGACCCGGGTCTCCCCCGCTCGTGTCTCGCGGGGAATGCCGATCAGCATGGTGTGATCCCCTGTTGCGCCCGAAGCGCGGCCGCGGCGCGCGTCGCCGGACCTTGCAGGCAGCCGCTATCGTGCCACAACTCGCCCCGCGCCGACGAGGCGCGCACGCGCGCCGCGCACGCTCGCGTCGGCGTCGTCCTCGCGGTCAGACCAGTGCCGCGATCGCACGGCCGACCTCTTCGGTGCGCGCGCGCCCGCCGAGATCGGGAGTGCGTGGCGCAGCCGGGTCGGCGAGAACGCGCTCGATCGCGTCGACCACCGCCTTCGCCGCATTCGCGTGGCCGAGGAAATCGAGCATCAGCGCCGCCGACCAGATCTGGCCGATCGGATTCGCGATGCCCTGGCCGGCGATGTCCGGCGCCGACCCGTGCACCGGCTCGAACAGCGACGGATGCGTGCGCTCCGGATTGAGATTCGCCGACGGCGCGATGCCGATCGTGCCGCACACGGCCGGGCCGAGATCGGAGAGGATGTCGCCGAACAGGTTCGAGCCGACGACGACGTCGAACCGGTCGGGAAAGCGCACGAAGTGCGCGGTGAGAATGTCGATGTGAAACTGGTCGGTGCGGATGTCCGGATACTGAGCGGCCATCGCCTTGAAGCGCTCGTCCCAGTACGGCATCGTGATCGCGATCCCGTTCGACTTCGTTGCCGATGTCACGTGCCTCGCCGGACGCGTCTTCGCGAGCTCGAACGCGAACTTCAGTACCCGATCGACGCCGTGACGCGTGAACACCGACTCCTGCACGACGAGCTCGCGCTCGGTGCCGTCGAACAGCCGCCCTCCGATCGATGAATACTCGCCTTCGGTGTTCTCGCGCACCACGACGAAATCGATCTCGCCGGGACGACGATTGGCGAGCGGCGACGCGATCCCCGGCATCAGCCGGCATGGGCGCAGATTGACGTACTGATCGAAGCGCCGCCGGAACGGGATCAGCGACCCCCACAGCGAGACATGATCGGGAACCTTCGCCGGCCACCCGACCGCGCCGTAGAAGATCGCGTCGAACGGCGAAAGCGTCTCGTACCAGTCTTCGGGCATCATGCTGCCGGTGCGCAGGTAGCGGTCGCAGTTCCAGTCGAAGTGCGCGAATTCGAGCGCGACGCCGAAGCGCGCCGCGGTAGCTTCGAGCACCCGCAGCCCTTCGGGAACGGTTTCCTTGCCGATGCCGTCGCCGGGAATGACGGCGATCCGATGCCCTGCCATGACGACCCTCCTCGCGAATCGATTATAGGCGCGACGCTCCCGGCCGGCCGCCCATCGCGGGCGGTGGCTGCGCTATGATGCGCGCGACGCTTGCGCCGATGATGCGCGCGACGCCTGCGCCACGACGATGAAGCAGACTTTCCTCGACTTCGAGCAACCGATCGCCGAGCTGCAGCAGAAGATCGACGAGCTGCGCTACGTCCACGAGGACTCGGCCGTCGACATCTCGGACGAGATCTCGCGCCTCGCCAAGAAGAGCCAGCAGCTCACGAAGGACATCTATAGCAAGCTGTCGGCCTGGCAGATCGCGCAGGTCGCACGGCACCCGCAGCGTCCCTATACGCTCGATTACGTGAGCGGCCTTTTCGCGGACTTCCACGAGCTCCACGGCGACCGCGCGTACGCCGACGATCCGGCGATCGTCGGCGGTCTTGCGCGGTTCAACGGCGCGCCGTGCATGGTGATCGGTCAGCAGAAGGGTCGCGACACGAAGGAGAAGATCCACCGCAACTTCGGCATGCCTCGTCCGGAGGGCTATCGCAAGGCGCTGCGCCTGATGAAGCTCGCCGAGCGCTTCGGTCTGCCGCTGTTCACCTTCGTCGACACGCCCGGCGCCTATCCCGGCATCGGCGCGGAGGAGCGCGGGCAGTCGGAGGCGATCGGCCGCAATCTCTACGAGATGGCCGGGCTGCGCATCCCGATCGTCGTCACCGTGATCGGCGAGGGCGGCTCGGGCGGCGCGCTCGCGATCGCCGTCGGCGACATGACGCTGATGCTCCAGTACGCGACCTACTCGGTGATCTCGCCTGAAGGCTGCGCGTCGATCCTGTGGAAGTCCGCCGAGCATGCGGCCGACGCAGCCGAGACGCTCGGCATCACCGCGGCGCGGCTGAAGCAGCTCGGGCTCATCGACCGCGTCGTCAGCGAGCCGCTCGGCGGTGCGCACCGCGATCACGCCGCGATGATGGTGACGCTGAAGAAGGCGCTGACCGAAGCGCTGCGCAACCTCCAGGAACACTCGATCGAGTCGCTGCTCGAGGCACGCGAGGACAGGATCCTCGCCTATGGACGCTACAAGGAGATCCCGGCCGGCTGACTGCGCTCCGGCGGCCGTCTCCGGGTTGCGCAGCTGCGTCGCATCGGCGCTGCGACGTGCCGGGCTCGACAGCGCGCGCATCGCCGTCGCGCTCTCCGGAGGACGCGATTCCAGTGCGCTCCTCGATGCGGCAGCGGGACTGCGCGACGAGCTTCCGTTCACTCTCGTCGCGTTCCACGTTCATCACGGGCTCTCCACTCACGCCGACGCGTGGGCCGATCTCTGCCGCGCGAATTGCGCCGTGCTCGGCGTGCCGCTCGACATCCGCCGCCTCGACCTCGCGCGGAAGTCTCGCGCCGGCATCGAGGCAGCGGCCCGCGAGGCGCGTTACGAAGCGCTGGCGGACCTCGCCCGCGCGCACGCGATCGATGCGGTCCTCCTCGCCCACCACGCCGACGACCAGGCCGAGACGGTGCTTCTCCAGTTGCTGCGCGGATCGGGGCCGCGCGGTCTCGCGGCGATGCCCACGGACACGACCGACCGCGGCGTCCGCTGGCTGCGGCCGCTGCTCGACCTGCCGCGCGCGACGATCGATGCCTGCGTCGAAGCACGCGCACTTCGCTACGTCGACGACGACAGCAATGCCGATCCACGCCATCGCCGCAATGCGCTGCGCGCAACCGTCGTGCCGGCAATGCGGGCGATCGGCCCCGGCTATCCGCGCACGCTCGTCCGCGCGGCGCGCCTGCAGGCCGACGCCGCTATCCTCCTCGACGATCTCGCCGCCATCGACGCGCGCGACGCCTGGGATGGACACTCGCTCCGGCGCAGCGCACTGCGCACGCTCGAGCCGCGGCGCGCGGCGAACCTGCTGCGCTGGTTCCTGCGCGGGCACGGTCTCACCGCACCGTCGTCGGCGCGCCTGTCCGAGATGCTGCGGCAGCTCGAGCACGCCCGCGACGATGCCCAGGTGACGCTCGCCCACGCGGGAGCGGTACTCGGCGTTCATCGCGGCCGCATCGTCGTTCACCGCGCACCGCCCGCCTCGTGGACGCAGGCATGGACCGGCGCAAGAACCGTGCTGCTGCCGCACGGCTCGCTTCGTTTCGCGGCTGCGACCGGCGCGGGAATCGCGGCGCGGCGCCTCGACGCATCGTGCGTCACGATCCGCGCCGGCGTACCGGGTGAGCGGCTGCGCCTCGACGGACGCGCCCGGCGCCCCGTCGCGGAGCTCCTGCGCGAGGCCGGGGTGCCGCCGTGGGAGCGGATCGGCGTGCCGCGCGTGTATTGCGACGACGCCCTCGCCGCGGTGGCGGGCATCGGCGTCGACGCGAGCTTCGGCGCCGCGCAGGGCGAAGCGTCGTGGCTCCTCGAATGGCAACCGGCCGCCCGCTGAATCGACGGGCAGGCGTGGGGCCGCGGCCGACGGGTCCATATGCTAAAATTCGCTGTTTATCTACGCTTAGCCTGCCGGAGCGGAAACATGGCCGTGGAACGCACCCTTTCCATCATCAAGCCCGACGCGGTGGCGAAGAACGTCATCGGCGAGATCGTGAGCCGGTTCGAGCGCGCCGGACTGCGGGTTGCCGCGGCGAAGATGGTGCGGCTGTCGCGCACCGATGCGGAAGGGTTCTACGCCGTTCACCGCGAGCGGCCCTTCTTCCGTGACCTGGTCGATTTCATGACGACCGGCCCGGTGCTCGTGCAGGTCCTCGAAGGCGAGAACGCGATCGCGAAGAACCGCGAGCTGATGGGCGCGACCGACCCGAAGAAGGCCGATCGCGGCACCATTCGCGCCGACTTCGCGCAGTCGATCGACGCCAATGCCGTGCACGGCTCGGACAGTCCCGAGACGGCGCGCACCGAAATCGCCTATTTCTTCCCTGCGCACAACGTCTACGCGCGCCACGAACGCGGGGCGTGAGGCGGCACGGCCGCGATGATCAACCTGCTCGACCTCGAACCGGCTGCGCTGGCGCAGTACTTCGCCGGACGCGGTGAGAAGCCGTTCCGTGCCCGGCAGGTCTCGCGCTGGCTGCACCAGCGGCTCGTCGACGACGTCGCGGCGATGACCGACCTCGCGCGCCCGCTCCGCGCGGCTCTCGCCGCGGAAACGCGGATCTCGGCGCCGCAGGTGCTGCGCGACACGACCGCAGCCGACGGCACGCGCAAGTGGCTGCTCGACGCCGGCAACGGCAACGCCGTCGAGGCGGTCTACATCCCCGAGGATGACCGCGGGACGCTGTGCATCTCGTCGCAGGCGGGCTGCGCGCTCGATTGCGCGTTCTGCGCGACGGGCCGCCAGGGGTTCAACCGCAATCTCGAAACGGCGGAGATCGTCGGCCAGCTCTGGCTCGCCAACCGCGCCCTGCTTGCCGACGGCGTCCGCGCGCCGTGGGTCGATGCAGGCCGGGCACCGATCACCAACGTCGTGATGATGGGCATGGGCGAGCCGCTCGCCAACTTCGACCGTGTCGTCCCGGCGCTGCGATTGTTCCTCGACGACAACGCCTACGGCCTGTCGCGTCGGCGCGTGACGCTGTCGACGTCGGGACTCGTACCGTGGATCGACCGGCTCGCCGCCGAATGCCCGGTCGCCCTCGCCGTCTCGCTGCACGCTCCCGACGACGAGCTTCGCAACCGGCTTGTCCCGATCAACCGCCGGCATCCGCTCGCCGAGCTGATGGCGGCATGCCGGCGCTATCTCGAGCATGCGCCGCGCGACTTCGTCACGTTCGAGTACGTGATGCTGGACGGCGTCAACGACGAGACGCGCCACGCCGAGGCGCTCGTTGCGCTGGTGCGCACCGTCCCGTGCAAGCTCAATCTGATTCCGTTCAATCCGTTTCCGGGCACGACCTTCGGCGTCTCGCCGCGCCCGCGCATCGAGGCCTTCGCGAACGTGCTGCAGGATGCCGGCATCGTCGCGACGATCCGGAAGACACGCGGCCGCGACATCGATGCGGCGTGCGGCCAGCTCGCCGGCCGCGTGCAGGATCGCACCCGTCACCGGCTCGCGGCGCGCAATGCGCCGGTTGTGGCGTACTGAGCGGAGCGATGGACACCTTCAGCGCGATCGACACCGTCAGCGCAGCGAATCCCCGACGCAGCATGCACCGGCCGCGGGCCTGGCTCGCGGTGTGCAGCGTGGCCGTCGCGCTCGCCGTCGCCGGCTGCGCCACGACCAAGCCGGCGACACCGCAGCCTCCTCCGCAGCCTGACACCACTCCGGTCACCGAGCAGCAGGCGACCCCGCAGCAGCGCGCCGAGATCCACCGCGAGCTCGCCGCCGGCTACTACCAGCGCGGGCAGATGGACGTCGCGCTGCAGGAGCTCGCGACGGCGCAGAAGTTCGATCCGTCGAACGCGAAGATCTACGACATCTACGGTCTCGTCTACGCGATGCTCGGCGAGGAGCAGAAGGCGCGCGACAACTTCCAGCACGCGCTGTCGCTCGCCCCGAGCAACTCGGAGATCCGCGAGAACTGGGGCGCCTTCCTGTGCGGCACCGGGCACGCGCGCGAATCGATCCCCGAGTTCGAGCGGGTGCTCGCCGATCCGCTGTTCAAGAAGCCCGAGATCGCACTCATCAACGCCGGCAAATGCACGGCGGTGCTCGGTGACACCGCCCGGGCAGAGGATTACCTGCGTCGTGCGATGACGATATCGCCGGGCAACACGGTCGCCGCGTACAACCTGGCGCTGCTCGCCTACAAGAGCGGCCGCTTGGGCGAGGCGGTCGCGTGGATGCGGCCGGCGATGCGCGACGCGTCGCCGCCGCCGGAGGTGCTCCACCTCGGCATGTGCATCGCGCGCAAGCACGGCGACAGCGACGCCGCGCAGTCGTACGCATCGCAGCTCCAGAACCGCTACCCGCACTCCGCCGAGGCGGCCAATACCGGCCCCGGGGCCTGTCCGTGACGGTGGCTGCCGAAGGTGGCGCCGGCGCAGGCCCGGCGGCTCCCGCTTCGCGCACGAGCGCGGGCGCGAAGCTCAGGTCCACGCGGGAAGCGCAGGGTCTCACTGTCGAGGCCGTGGCGCAGCAGTTGAAGCTCTCTCCGCGCCAGGTGCAGGCGCTCGAAAGCGACGATTACGGGCGCCTTCCCGGGCGCACGTTCGTGCGCGGCTTCGCACGCAACTATGCACGCTTCGTTCAGCTCGACCCCGACGCGATCGTCGCGCTTCTGCCGACCGCCGACGCCGCGCCCGCGCTCGAGCGCCCCGGATTCGGGCCGGTGCGCCGGGCGATGGGCGAGCTGCCGGTCGAACGCGCGTCGCGACGCTCGGTGCTGCGCTGGTTCGTGCCGCTGGTGCTCGCGGTGATCGTCGCGACGGCGGGCTACTACGAGTATCTGCGCCAGCACGGCATGCTCCATCCAATCGCCGGGCGCGTCGCGGGCGTGACGACGGGCGCGAGCGTGACCACCGGCACCGGCGATGGGGCCGCCACTCCCGACGCGGCCGCCGCAGCACCGGCGGCGGAGCCCGCAGTCCTCCCCAATCCGCTCGCCGGACGCGAGGTCACCGAGGCGGGCGCCGCGTCGAAGGACAGCACGGGGTCAGGTCCCGCGACGTCATCGGCGGGTGTCGCGCCGCCGTCGACCGCTGCGTCGCCGGGCGCTGGTGCCGCTGCCGCGCCGGCCACCGGCGCAACGCCCAGCTTCGGCGCGCCGGCAGCGGCGGGCTCGGTGGGGACCATCAGCGTTGCGCAGCCTGCTGGCAGTGCGGCGGCACCGCTCGTGCTGAAGTTCAACGGGGGCTCGTGGGTCGAAGTGCGCGATGCGAGCGGGCGCGTGATTCTCAAGGCGACCGAGGCGGCGGGCACGACGCGCAGCGTCGATGGCAATCCGCCATTCCAGTTGACGCTCGGCGATGCGCCGAAGGTCGCGGTGACCTTCCGCGGGCAGCCGCTCGATCTCGGTCCGTACACGCGCGGCGACGTCGCGCGCGTCACGCTGAAGTGACGGCACCGGTGACGGCACGGATGACGTCACAACGGGGCGCGACGATGGACGCAATCGAGCTGCCGCGGGTTGCGCGCCGCGCGAGCCGGCGAGTCGACATCGGCGGAGTCATCGTCGGCGGCGGCGCGCCGATCGTCGTGCAGTCGATGACGAATACCGACACGGCCGACGTCGCCGCGACGGTCGAGCAGGTCGCCGCACTCGGCGCCGCCGGCTCCGAGCTCGTGCGCGTCACCGTCAACACCGCCGAGGCCGCGGCGGCGGTGCCCGAGATCCGGCGTCGCCTCGACGATCGCGGCTGCCATGTGCCGCTCGTCGGCGATTTCCACTTCAACGGCCACCGCCTGCTCGCGCAAGCGCCGCAATGTGCGCAGGCGCTCGCCAAGTTCCGCATCAACCCCGGCAACGTCGGTCGCGGCAGCAAGCGCGACGCACAGTTCGCGACGCTGATCGAGCTCGCGATCCACTACGCGAAGCCGGTTCGCATCGGCGTCAACTGGGGAAGCCTCGATCCCGAGCTGCTCGCGCGGATGATGGACGCCAATGCGCGCTCGGCGACGCCGGCCGACGCCGGATCGGTGCTGCGCGAAGCGCTCGTCGCGTCGGCTCTCGAGAGCGCGCGCGCGGCCGAGTCGCTCGGTCTTCCCGGCGACCTGATCGTCCTCTCGTGCAAGGTGAGCAGCGTCCAGGACCTGATCGCCGTCTACGGCGAGCTCGCGCGCCGCTGCGATTACCCGCTGCATCTCGGCCTGACCGAGGCCGGAATGGGAAGCAAGGGCATCGTGGCGTCGGCGGCGGCGATGGCGGTGCTGCTGCAGCAGGGCATCGGCGACACGATCCGCGTCTCGCTCACCCCCGAGCCCGACGGGGATCGGGCGCGCGAGGTGATCGTCGCGCAGGAACTGCTGCAGACGATGGGGCTGCGCTCGTTCACGCCGATGGTGAGCGCATGCCCGGGGTGCGGGCGCACGACGAGCAGCACCTTCCAGGAGCTCGCATCGCGCATCCAGGCGTTCCTGCGCCGCTCGATGCCGGCGTGGCGCGATCGCTATCCAGGCGTCGAGACGATGCACGTCGCCGTGATGGGCTGCGTCGTCAACGGGCCCGGTGAATCGAGGCTCGCGAACATCGGCATCTCGCTCCCCGGCACCGGCGAGACGCCGGTCGCTCCGGTCTACGTCGATGGACAGAAGACCGTCACGCTGCGCGGCGAGCGCATCGCCGAGGAATTCGAGGCGATCGTCACCGACTACGTCGAGACGAAGTGGGGCAGCAAGGCGGCTGCCGCCGAGGTGCAGCCGCGATGAGCACGACGACGACCGCGCGGCCGGCGACACTGCAGGCGGTGCGCGGGATGAACGACGTGCTGCCCGACGAAGCGCCGCTGTGGGAGCTCTTCGAGGACACGACGCGCGACGTGTTCCGCCGCTACGGCTACCGCAACCTGCGCACGCCGGTCGTCGAGCCGACGCCGCTGTTCGTCCGCGCGATCGGCGAGGTGACCGACGTCGTCGAGAAGGAGATGTATACGTTCGGCGACCGGCTCTCGGGCGAGAGCCTGACGCTGCGTCCCGAGGCCACCGCCGGGATCGTCCGCGCGGCGATCGAGCACAGCATGATCCACGAGCGGCCGCTGCGCGTCTGGACGTCGGGTCCGATGTTCCGGCACGAGCGCCCGCAGAAGGGCCGCTATCGCCAGTTCCACCAGTTCGACGTCGAGGCGCTCGGCTTCAGCGGGCCCGACGTCGACGCCGAGCAGATGGTGATGCTAGCGCGGCTGTGGCGCGAGCTCGGAGTCGCCGACGGCATCAGGCTCGAGATCAACTCGATCGGCGACGCCGCCGAGCGCAGGGCGCACCGCGCGGCGCTGATCGACCATTTCGCGGCGCACGAAGCGCTCCTCGACGAGGACTCGCGGCGGCGCCTCAACACGAATCCGCTGCGCATCCTCGACAGCAAGAATCCGTCGCTCGCCGACCTGATCGATCGCGCGCCGAAGCTCGTCGATCGCCTGTCCGATGCGACGCGCGCGCACTTCGAGGGCCTGCAGGCACTCCTCGCCGGGCACGGGCTCGCATTCACGATCAACCCGCGCCTCGTGCGCGGCCTCGATTACTACAATCGGACCGTGTTCGAGTTCGTCACCGATCGCCTCGGCGCGCAGGGCACGGTCGCCGGCGGCGGTCGCTACGACGGGCTCTTCGAGCAGCTCGGAGGCAAGCCGACGCCCGCGTGCGGCTTCGGCATGGGCATCGAGCGGATGATCCTGCTCCTCCAGGACGCCGGAAGAGCGGTCGACGCGACGCCGCTCGCCTACGTCGTGCACGCCGGCGAGCGCGCCGGCGCGCTCGCCCGCAGCGCCGCCGAGGATCTGCGCAGCGCGGGCTTTGCCATTGTCGCCAACGCGGGCGGCGGAAGCTTCAAGGCGCAGATGAAGCGCGCCGATGCGAGCGGCGCACGGTTCGCGCTCATTGTCGGCGACGACGAGGCTGCGGCAGGGACCATCGCGGTCAAGCCGCTGCGCGTCGATGCCTCGCAGGTCGAGGTGCCCGCCGCGGAGATCGCGGGCTGGCTGCGTGAACGAACCAGTGGATCAGGGAGCGGCGATGCCGGCGTATGACCTCGAAGAGCAGGACCAGATCGAAGAGCTGAAGGCGTGGTGGACGCGCTGGGGCACGGCGATCACCACCGCCGTCGTCGTGGCGGCGATCGTCGTCGTCGGCTACCAGGGATGGCGCTGGTGGAACGCGCGCCATGCGCTCGAAGCGTCGGCGCTCTATGCAGCGGTCGACGTGGCGTCGGGAACCAAGGATCTCGCCAAGGCGAAGGACGCGGTCGCCGACCTCACCGACCGTTACGCGCGCACCGGCTATGCGCCGCGCGCCGCGCTGATCTACGCGAAGATGCTCTACGAGTCGGGCGACCACAAAGGCGCGCTCGCCCAGCTCGAATGGGCGGTCGATCACACGTCGGAGGACGCGCTGAAGGCGATCGCGCGCTACCGCATCGCGCAGATCCATATCGACGACGGCAAGTACGACGCCGCGCTCGCGGCGCTCGACGCCGCGCACCCGGCGGCCTTCGACGGCATGGACGCCGATCTGCGCGGTGATGCGCTCGCCGCGGCCGGTCGCAACGCCGATGCGCGCAAGGCCTACGAGACGGCGCTGGCGAAGCTCGACGCCAAGTCGCCGTATCGCAACTACGTGCAGTTGAAGCTCGATTCGCTGCCGGCCCCGGCGCAGGCAGCGACGCAGACCTCCGCGCAGGCACCGACGCAGGCGTCGGCACAAGCGCCAGCCGGCACGCAGCCCGCGCAAACCGCGTCGACCGCAGGCGTCGCGCCGGCGAAGCCATGAAGCGCCGCACGATCCCGTCCGGGCTCGCCGTCGCGCTCGCCACGGCGGCGCTCGTCACCGGCTGCAAGAGCCTGTCGTCGGACTCGCTGACGTGGCCGACGCTTCCACCGCCGTCGTTCGACTGGCTGACCGGCGGCTCGAACAAGCCGGGACCGCTTCCGCCGCTGACCGCGACGGTGAAGGCGAGCGTGATCTGGCGCGCCGAGATCGGCAAGGCGGGCGCCGGATTCGCGCCGGCGATCACCTCCGATGCCGTCTACGCGGCCGCGCAGGACGGCACGCTGATGCGCTTCGATCCGGCGACCGGGCGCACGATCTGGCGCATCCGCGCGGGACAGAAGCTCGAAGCGGGTCCCGGAGCGGGCTCGTCGCTCGTCGTCGTCGGCACCGACCAGGGCAAGGTGCTCGCGTTCGGCACCGACGGCAAGCCGCGCTGGACGGGCCAGGTGTCGAGCGAAGTGATCTCGCCGCCGATCGTCGTCGGCGACGTCGTCGTCGTCGTCTCGGGCGACGGACGCATCTACGGCCTCGCGGCGGCCACCGGCAAGACGCAATGGGTCGATCCGCGATCGCTCCCCTCGCTCACCATCCGCAACAGCGCGGGCGGCGTCGAGACGCGCGGCGCAGTGTTCATCGGCACCGCCGGTGGGAGGCTGCTCGCCATCGCCTCCGAGACCGGCGCGATCGGCTGGGACGGAACGGTCGCCGTGCCGAAAGGCTCGACCGAGCTCGATCGCATCGCCGATGTCACGAGCCTCCCCTTCGTCGGCGAGAACGAGGTCTGTGCGGTCGCCTACCAGGGACGCATCGCCTGCTTCGACGTGGTTCACGGTACGCTCCTGTGGACCCGCGACATCTCGAGCCTCGCCGGCATCACCGGCGACACGTCGCGGCTCTACGTCGTCGCGGCGGACGGCAGCGTGCAGGCGCTCGATCGCAGCAACGGCGCGTCGGTATGGAAGCAGGACGTGCTCGCCAAGCGTCGCATCGGCGGACCGCAGGTGATCGGCGACGATCTCGCGGTAATCGACGTGCAGGGCTACCTGCACCTCATCGCGCGCGCCGACGGACGCTACGTCGGACGGCTCGCCACCGATGGCAGCGCGGCAACCGCGCAGCCATCGCGTCTCGGCGGCGGCATTCTGTGGCAGTCGCAGAAAGGCGACGTCTACGCAGTCACCGCAAGGTGACGATGCGTTCGCGCTGCCGCCGCGCGACGGGTCGACGACGAGGCCAGCGATGCTGCCCACCCTTGCCCTCGTCGGCCGGCCCAATGTCGGCAAGTCGACGCTCTTCAACCGCCTGACGAAGACTCGCAACGCGCTGGTGGCCGACATTCCCGGCCTCACGCGCGATCGTCATTACGGTCGCGCTCGTGCCGGCGAGCGCGATTACCTCGTCGTCGACACCGGCGGTTTCGAACCGGTTGCGACGGCGGGCATCCTGTTCGAGATGGCGAAGCAGGCGCGCACGGCGATCGCCGAATGCGACGCGGTGATCTTCGTCGTCGATGCGCGCGCGGGCGTGACGCCGCAGGACCGCACGATCGGCGAGCTCCTGCGCCGCTCGGGACGCCCGGTGATCGTCGCGGTGAACAAGGCCGAGGGCATGCCGCCCGAGCGCGCGACGGCCGAATTTCACGAGCTGGCACTCGGCGAGCCGCTGCCGATCTCGGCCGCGCACGGCGAGAACGTCCGCGACATGGTCGACATCGCGCTCGACCGCTGCGCCGTCGCTTCCGATGACGGCGACACCATCGCTTCCGATCGCGGCGAGTACGCCGGCGCCGCGGAGCCCGCCGAGGGCGTCGCGCCGGTCGACGGCCGCGTCGTGGTGGCGATCGTCGGCCGGCCCAACGTCGGCAAGTCGACGCTCGTCAACGCGCTCCTCGGCGAGGAGCGTGTGATCGCCTTCGACGAGCCGGGCACGACGCGCGACTCGATCCGCCTCGATTTCGAGCAAGATGGGCGCCGCTACACGCTGATCGACACCGCAGGCATGCGCCGGCGCGCGAAGGTCGACGGCACGATCGAGAAATTCTCGGTGATCAAGACGCTGCAGTCGATCGCCGATGCGCACGTCGTCGTGCTCTTGCTCGACGCGATCGACGGGATCAGCGAGCAGGACGCGCACCTCGCCGGGCACGTGCTCGAAGCGGGACGTGCGCTCGTCGTGGCAATCAACAAATGGGATGCGGCGACGCGCGAGCAGCGCGAAGCCGTGCGGCGCGACATCGACCGCAAGCTCGCCTTCGTCGACTTCGCGCGACAGCACGCGATCTCGGCGCGCGAGCGCCAGGGACTCGGCGGGCTGCTCGAAGCCGTCGACGCCGCCTACGCCGCCGCGATGGCGCGCCTGCCGACGCCGCGCCTGACGCGCACGCTGCAGCAGGCCGTGATGCGCCAGCAGCCTCCGCGCGCGGGCATGGTGCGCCCGAAGCTCCGCTACGCCCATCAGGGTGGCGTGAATCCGCCGATCGTCGTGATCCACGGGTCGGCGTTGCAGCATGTTCCGGCCGCCTACCGGCGCTATCTGGAACATTTCTTCACCGACGCGTTCCAACTGCGCGGCACCCCGCTTAGGATACAATTCAAGACGGGTGCAAACCCCTGGGCGGATACCACCGCACGCCGCTAGCGACAATCAGAACGCGGAGCCGACCGATGAGCAACAAAGGGCAAATGCTACAAGACCCGTTCCTCAACACCCTGCGCAAGGAGCACGTGCAGGTCTCGATCTACCTGGTGAATGGAATCAAGCTGCAGGGCCAGATCGAGTCGTTCGACCAGTACGTCGTGCTGCTGAAGAACACCGTCACGCAGATGGTGTACAAGCACGCGATCTCGACCGTGGTGCCGTCGCGTCCGGTCGCGATGCCGCACCAGAACCACGGCCACGACGCCGAATCCTGAGTTGCGCGGGCAGCGCGCACCGGGTCTGCACCCGGACGCCCGGGGCCGTTTCGACCGCGCAGCGCGCTTGCGTTCATAGCGTTGACAGGTCCTAGCTTGTTCGAGCGTCCGGAAGGCGGCGACAGGGCGCTCGTCGTCGCGCTCGACGTCGACGGCGAGCGTCGTGCCGGGCGACGCGACGAGATCGTCGCGCTCGTCGCTTCGGCGGGGGCGACCGTCGTCGGTCAGCTCGGCGGGCATCGCGCGCGGCCGGACCCTGCGTTGTTCGCCGGCCGCGGCAAGGTCGAGGAGATCGCCGGGCGCAGGCGCGAATCGGCCGCCGACCTCGTCATCTTCGACCACACGCTCTCCGGCGTGCAGCAGCGCAACCTCGAGCGTGCGCTCGAATGCCGCGTCGTCGACCGGACGAGCCTCATCCTCGACATCTTCGCGCAGCGCGCGCGCAGCGCCGAAGGCAAGCTGCAGGTCGAGCTCGCGCAGTTGAGCCACATGGCGACGCGGCTCGTCGGCGGCTGGACTCACCTCGAGCGGCAGAAAGGCGGCATCGGGCTGCGCGGCCCCGGCGAGACCCAGCTCGAGACCGACCGGCGCCTGATCACGCAACGCGTCAAGTTGCTGCGCGGGCGGCTCTCCCGCGTCGCGTCGCGGCGCTCGACGCAAAACCGCGCGCGCCACCGCGCCGACCTGCGCACCGTCGCACTGATCGGCTACACGAACGCAGGCAAGTCGACGCTGTTCAATCGGCTGACCCGCGCGCGCGTCTACGCGGCGAACCAGCTCTTCGCGACGCTCGACACGACGCTGCGCCGCGCGCATGTGCCGGGAGCCCAGCCGCTCGTGCTCTCGGACACTGTCGGCTTCATCCACGACCTGCCGCACGATCTCGTCGCGGCGTTCGGGGCGACGCTCGCCGAGGCGGGCGAGGCCGACCTCCTGCTCCATGTGATCGATGCCGCCGCCGCCGACCGCGACGAGCAGGTTGCCGCGGTCGATCGGCTGGTCGCCGAGATCGGCGCCGCCGAGGTGCCGCAGATCCGCGTCCTCAACAAGTGCGATGTCGCCGGGCTCGCCGCGGGAATCGAGCGCGACGCCTGTGGTAACATCGCCACGGTTCGCGTGAGTGCCACGACCGGTGCCGGGATCGATCTCCTGCGCGCCGCGCTGGCCGAACGCTTTCCGCTCGACACGAACGCTCACGCAACGTCCACGACTGCGCAATCCGGCTGACCGGGGTCTGCGCAACTCGCCTTCGCCGCCCATGCCGAACCCCTCGATGGCATCGTCGTGTCGCTGAACGACCCGCAGTGGGGAAGGCGCGGCGGGGGCGGCGGCCCGCCGGATCTCGACGAGATCTGGCGCAACGTCAACCGCCGGATGAGCGAGCTCTTCGGCCGCAGGCCGCCGCAGGAGCCGCACGAAGGCGGCCCGGCTCCGGGCGTGCCGCTCGCCGGTCTCGCGTGGCTCATAGCACTCGTGATCGTGATCTGGCTCGCGAGCGGCTTCTATATCGTCGACGAAGGCCGCCGCGGCGTCGTGACGCGCTTCGGCCGCTACACCGAGACCACGCTGCCGGGTCCGCGCTGGCACCTGCCGTGGCCGATCGAGGCGGTCCAGCTCGTCGACTTCTCGCAGGTGAAGACGATCGAGATCGGTTATCGCAACACGCCGAAGAACAAGATCGACACCGAGGCGGTGATGCTGACCGAGGACGAGAACATCATCGATATCGAGTTCGCGGTTCAGTACAACCTGAAGAGCGCCGAGGACTACGTCTTCGACACACGCCGGCCCGATCAGATCGTCTCCTACGTCGCCGAGTCGGCGATCCGCGAGGTCGTCGGCAAGAGCAAGATGGACTTCGCGCTTTACGAAGGCCGCGAGCAGATTGCGAAGCAGACCGAGCAGCTGATGCAGCAGATGCTCGACCGCTACGGCACCGGCGTGTTCGTACAGAAGGTCACGCTGCAGAACGTGCAG